>NZ_RCDA01000002.1:0-326143 GCF_003664325.1 Alkalispirillum mobile | reverse complement strand
ACCGTGGCCGAAATCGCCCGCACCACCCAGGAGGCCGCCGACCTCGCCCACGGCACCGCCAGCAAGGCCGAGGACGGTCGACAGGTGGTCCACGGCTCCATGGAGGCCATCGACCAGCTCGCCGAGGAGGTCCAGGCCGCCGCACAGGTCATCGAGAAACTCGCCGAAGAGGGCGAGCACATCGGCTCGGTGCTCGACGTTATTCGCGAGATCTCCGATCAGACCAACCTGCTCGCGCTCAACGCCTCCATCGAGGCCGCACGCGCCGGCGAACACGGCCGCGGCTTCTCCGTGGTCGCCGACGAGGTCCGCAGCCTCGCCTCCCGCACCCAGCAGTCGGTCGGCGAGATCGAGGGCATGATCGATCGGTTGCAGTCCGGCACCAGCCAGGCCGTCTCGGTCATGGAGGAGAGCCGCCAGCAGGCACAGCAGGGCGTCAAGGCCTCCGCCCAGACCGGCACCACCCTCGAGGAGGTCGCCGCCTCGGTCAGCCAGATCAATGACATGACTACCCAGATCGCCAGCGCCGTCGAGGAGCAGTCCGCCGTCAGCGAGGACATCAACCGCAACATCACCCACATCAAGGACGTCGCCGAAGACACCGGTCGCTCCGTGCAGGAGAGCGCCACCGCCAGCGATCAGCTCGCACAGCTCGCCAGCCAGCTACAGCAACTGGTCGGGCGGTTCAGAACCTAAGAGCGGAAACGGGGCCAGGGAGGGCCCCGGTCGGGCTACGGTACGGCGGGCCCCGGGTGGTTACTGCCCGCCCACGCCACCGGGCGTCAGGGCACCACGGCTCAGCATATCGGCACAGGCCTCGGCCGGCGCCGGGCGGGCGAACAGGTACCCCTGAATGGTCTGGCACCCTTCCTGGCAGAGGAAGGCGTGCTGCTCCGGCCGCTCCACCCCTTCCGCCACCGATTCCATACCCAGGTTGTCCGCCAGGTTGAGAATGGTGCGGATGATGGCCTCACTGCTCTCCTCGGTATCCAGGGCGTTCACGAATGAGCGGTCGATCTTGAGGATGTCGATCGGAAACCGATGCAGGTAAGCCAACGAGGAGTAGCCGGTGCCGAAATCGTCCATGGCCACCCGCACGCCCATGTCGCGGAACTGACCCAGGGTGCGGGTAACCGTCGGCAGGTCACTCATCAGCATGCTCTCGGTGACCTCCAGTTCCAGCTGGTGCGCCGGCAGCCCCACCCGCTCCAGGGTGTCGTTGATCAGGCGCGGCACCTTGCTGTCGCGGAACTGCGGCGCGGCCAGGTTGACCGCCATGGATACCGATGGCAGGCCGGCCTCGCGCCAGGTCACGTTCTGTTGCGCCGCTTCCTGGATGATCCACTCACCCAGCTCGACGATCAGCCCGGTCTGTTCCAACACCGGTATGAAGTGCCCCGGCGGGTGGACCTGCCCGTCCGGATCCTGCCAGCGCAGCAGGGACTCCAGGCCGACGATCCGGCCCGATGAGGACTCGATACGCGGCTGATAATGGAGGAAGAAGCCCTCCTGCTGGTCCACGGCACGGCGCAGCCGACTCTCCAAGGAGACCCGGGCGCGTGCCCGGTGATTCAACTGACCGGAGTAGTAGCGGAAGCTGTTGCCCCCCTCCCGCTTGGCCTGGTGCATGGCCGCCTCGGCCTGCTGCAGCAGCTCCCCGGGGTCGCGGGTGTCGTGCGGGTAGAGCGCAACACCGGCCGACCCGGGCACGTACAGCTCCTCCTCGCCCACCAGGAAGAGCTCCCGCAAGGGGGCAAGCAGCCGCTCCACCTTCTCCGAGGCCTCGGTATCCCCCTCGACCCGGAGCAACAGCGCGCCGAACTCATCGCCCGCCAGGCGGGCGAGCGTCTCGCCGTGCTGCATCTGATCCTCGAGGCGCCGGGCGACCTGCTGCAACACCCGGTCACCGATAAGGTGGCCCAGCCCCTCGTTCACGCCCTTGAAACGGTCCAGCCCGATATGCACCAGGGCCAACCCACCCCCCAATGCCCGGGCTCGATTGATACCCTGCGTGACCCGCAGTTGGAACAACGTCCGGTTGGGAAGTTCGGTGAGCACATCGTGGTAGGAGAGATACTGCAGCAGGTTCTCCGCCTCGCGCCGCTCGGTGATGTCATGGATGACACCGACCATGCGCAGCGGCCGACCGGCCGTATCAAACGCCACCTCCCCCCTCTGGTGCACGATGCGCACGGTGCCGTCCGGCCGCAGGATACGATGCTCCAGGTCGTACGACGGCCCACCGGGTTGCAGTGACTCATCAATGGCCCGGCGCACCCGAGGCCGGTCCTCCGGGTGGACGGCCTCCATGAAGGCGGCCTCGTTGCCGCCCCACTCCTCTTTTTTGAGCCCGAAGATCCGGTAGACCTCGTCGGACCAACGGATCTCGTTGCGGACAAAGTCGGAGACCCAGTTGCCCAAGTGGGCGATCTGCTGCGCCTCGGCCAGTTCCGCCTCACTGCGCCGCAACGCCTCCCGGGCCAACTGCAGGTCGCTGATATCCTGGAAGGAGACCACCACGCCGGTCACGGAACCACTGCCGTCTTTGAGCGGCGCGGCATTCAGCAGCACAGGCAGTCCGCTGCCGTCACTGTGCCGAAAATACTCCTCGTGCGAATACAACGGCTCGCCGGTCTGCAGCACTTGCAGGATCGGGCACTCCGCCTCCGGGTAGGGCGTGCCGTCACGCCGGGTATGGTGGGACAGCTCATGGGCGTTGGCCCCCAGCGCCTCCTGCTCATCGGCAAACCCCAGCAGCCGGCAGGCCGCGGTGTTCAAGAAAGTGTAGCGGCCGTGAACGTCGACCCCGAACACCCCCTCCGCCAGGCTCTCCAGCAGTTGCTGACGTAACCGCTCGCCCTCGCGCAGTGCGGAGATATCCTGCATGACGGTAGAATAAGTGCTGACCTCACCGGCACCATCCAGGTGGGCGACGATGGTCTGCAGCACTGGGACCCGGGTGCCGTCCGCGGCCAGAATGGCGGTCTCACCCTCCCAGACACCCCGGTGCGCGGCGGCGGGCATGGCGGTCTCCCGCACCAGCCGGCTGGCCCAGTCGGGATGGACGCCGTCGATGGTCGCCGTTCGATGGCGGGGGTTACCCAGCAGGCGTTGCAGCGACGGGTTCACGTACAGGACCCGCCCCGCAATGTCGGCCATGGCGATATAGGCTGAGGCGCCTTCGAGAATCTCCAGCAACTGCTCGGAGCGCTCCTCGGCCGCCTTGCGGTCGGTCACATCCACCCCGACCGTCTGGAAGTAACTCAGGCTACCGTCCTCGTCGAAGAACGCCCGGCTGGTCCATTCCACCCACCGCTGCGCCCCGTCGGCCCGCAGAACGGGGTTCTGGATACGGCGGATCGGCTTCTCCGGGGTGTAACGGGCCAGTTCCGCCATGTTCAGCGACTGGTGCTCCTGGGGCAGGGTCTCCACCCAGCGCTGCCCCACCATGCCCCCTCGGGGCAGGCCAAAATAGGCGTGCGCGGTCGCATTGGCGTAGAGGATCGTGGTATCCGGAAGGAAACACGTGATGATATAGGGGTGGTTCTCCACGATATCCTGAAAGTGGATTGCCGCCCTGGCTGAACCCGCCATGCTCCGGCTCCCTTGTTTTTTTCCGGGCCATTCACAGCGCAGTTTGTCAAAACCGCGACAGCGCGGCAAATCAGCAGTGCGAAGTGCGGAATTGCACCCCTCAACTTCACGGGCCATTGACCGATAACTTGTGTGACAATTAAGCCATTCATGCGGCAACCGGGGCTGATGGAAACGGCCGGGCCCGGATCGCAAGCATTACCCGTTTGGGATGTCGAGGGGGAACCGTGCTCAAGAATCTGAAGATCGGCCAGCGCCTGGCTATCTCCGTATCCGTTCTGGTTTTGGTGGGCATCCTGGTGCTTGTCGCGCTGTTCATCTGGCGCACCGGGGAGCTGATCGACCGGGCCGAGCAGCGGGAGTTGAATTACGTCTACCAGGCGATGCATGCCGAGCTGGACGATCACGCGCTGATGGCGGAAAGCTACTCGGCGATGGTCGCCCACATCCCCCAGGTCAGGGCAGCCTTCGCCCGTGGCGACCGGGACTACCTGGTCGGCATGCTGCAGCCGATGTACGACGCGACCGCCGAGCCCTACGGCCTGGCCCAGTTCCAGTTCCACGAACCGCCGGCCACCTCCTTTTTCCGCTTCCACCGTCCGGACCGCTACGGCGACGACCTGTCCGATATGCGCCAGACCATCGTCCAGGCCAACGAGTCGGTCTCGACGATCCGGGGCCTGGAAGGGGGCGTTGCCGGCATCGGCATCCGCGGTGTCAGCCCGGTCCGGGACCTGGATGACGACCACGTGGGTGCGGTGGAGTTCGGCCTCGGCCTGGACCAGGGCTTCGTGGACCGCTTTGCCGAGGAGTTCGGCGTGGAGATGTCCATCTTTGCCCGGGACGGTGAGAACTTCGAGGTCCTGGCCAGCACGCTGAGCGGCCAATCCCTGGTCAGCCAACGGATGCTGCGCCATGCCTGGGACGGTGATGAGGCCCGTGGCGAAGCCGAACGCGAGGGGGTGCCCTACGCCACCGAGGCCCGGGTAATTCACGACTTCTCCGGCGAGCCCATTGCCGTGGTGGAGATCGGCATGGACCGCAGTTTCTACGCCGCCGCCATGCGCAACACCATGGTGCAATCCGGGGGCATCGCGCTCATCGGCATCCTGATCGGCATCGGGGTGGCGCTTTGGCTGGCCCGCGGCATCGTGCGGCCGATCCGCCAGACGGTGGACCACATGAACGAGATCGCCGAGGGCGACGGCGACCTCACCCGCCACCTGGACGACTCCGGCCGCGACGAGATGAGCGATCTGGCCACCGCCTTCAACCGCTTCGTCGACAAGATCCGCAAACTGGTCGGCGAAACCGCAGAGGCCACCTCCCAGATCGCCGCCGCCTCCGAGCAGATGGCCACCATCGCCCGCCAGACCAGCGACGGCACACGGCGACAGCAGGACGACACCACCCAGGTCGCCACCGCCATGAACGAGATGACCTCCACCGTGGCCGAAATCGCCCGCACCACCCAGGAGGCCGCCGACCTCGCCCACGGCACCGCCAGCAAGGCCGAGGACGGTCGACAGGTGGTCCACGGCTCCATGGAGGCCATCGACCAGCTCGCCGAGGAGGTCCAGGCCGCCGCACAGGTCATCGAGAAACTCGCCGAAGAGGGCGAGCACATCGGCTCGGTGCTCGACGTCATTCGCGAGATCTCCGATCAGACCAACCTGCTCGCGCTCAACGCCTCCATCGAGGCCGCACGCGCCGGCGAACACGGCCGCGGCTTCTCCGTGGTCGCCGACGAGGTCCGCAGCCTCGCCTCCCGCACCCAGCAGTCGGTCGGCGAGATCGAGGGCATGATCGACCGCCTGCAGTCCGGCACCAGCCAGGCCGTCTCCGTCATGGAGGAGAGCCGCCAGCAGGCCCAGCAGGGCGTCAAGGCCTCCGCCCAGACCGGCACCACCCTCGAGGAGGTCGCCGCCTCGGTCAGCCAGATCAACGACATGACCACCCAGATCGCCAGCGCCGTCGAGGAGCAGTCCGCCGTCAGCGAGGACATCAACCGCAACATCACCCACATCAAGGATGTCGCCGAGGACACCGGACGCTCCGTACAAGAGAGCGCTACCGCCAGCGACCAGCTCGCACAGCTCGCCAGCCAGCTACAGCAGCTGGTCGGGCGGTTCAGAACCTGAGACGGTGCCGGGAGGCCGGCCCGGCCGGCCTCCCTCCTTCCTGCGACCCTCACCCCGTCGCAAGACGGTCTCGATTTGACTCATGTGCCTGTATGGCACACTCGCCGGCATACACCTGAATTGCTAATCATCTGTTTTTAGTAGATTATTTTTTGGCACGCTCCCTGCTTACCTCTTAGCCAGCAATCAACCAAGGAGGTAAGTGATGAAGCGTTTCCGCTACGGTCTGCTGACTTTGATCATTCTGGGTGTGTTCTCCATGGCCGGTCTCGCCGGCTGCGGTGGCGACGACCCGATGGATGAACCCATGGACGAGCCGATGGAAGAGCAGCAGGATGACTTCGGTGATCAGCAGGACATGGATGATGAGTGGGATGACGACGGCATGGACGACGACTGGGACGATGACGGTCTCGAGGACGACTGGGAAGACGACGGTAACGACTACTGATCGGTCCTTCCCGATGTGAATCGCCCCCCCGGCGATCCTGATGGCCTGAAGAACAGGCCTTTTGATCGGGCCGGGTCCGTGCAGGACCCGGCTTTTTTTACGTCAGCAACTTCATATTCAGCCCTGGTACCTGGCCCTGGGTCAGCCCTTGCGGTGCACATCCTGCACATGGGGCAGGCTGCCGATGCGATTCATCAGGCGGCTCATCTGGTTCACGTCCGCCACCTCCAGGGAGAGATCGAGCGAGGCGTGCTCGCCCCGGGCGTCGGTCTGGGTGTTGATGCCCAGCAGCCGGATCTGCTCGTTGGTCAGCACCTTTGAAACGTCCTGCAGCGCCCGCTGCAGGTCGGGGGTGTGCACCACCACGTTCACCGGGTAGCGACGCCCGCCCGGATCGGTCCAGGTGACATCGATCAGCCGTTCGGGCTCGTCGGTCCGCAAGCGCCCCACCTCCGGGCAGTCGCGGCGGTGGATGGTCACGCCTCGTCCCCGGGTCAGAAAACCGATGATGGGGTCGCCCGGTGCAGGGGTGCAGCAACGGGCCAACCGGGTGAGCAGGTTGTCCACACCGTAGATGGTCACCTCGTCGCCACCCTGGCTGGAGACCGTGCTGCGCTTGCGGCTGACCGGCAGCGGATCCTCCCCCTCCGGGCGCGGCAACACCCGTTCACCGACGATACTCGCGATCTGTCCGGCGGTAATGTCGCCCCGCCCCAGTGCGGCCAGGAAGTCCTCCAGCTTGCGGAACCGGGTCTTCTGCGCCACGTCGTCCAGCGGGACGTCCTGCAGACCCAGGCGGTGCAGTTCCCGGTCCAGGATATTGCGCCCGGCCTGGACGTTCTTGTCGTGGTCCTGCTGCCGGAACCAGGTCCGTGCCTTGGCCCGTGCCCGGGAGGTGCGCAGGTAGCCCAGCGAGGGGTTGAGCCAGTCGCGGCTGGGGGTGGCCGAGCGCGAGGTGATGATCTCCACCTGGCTGCCACTCTTTAGCGTATGGGTGAGCGGCACCATGCGCCCGTTCACCTTGGCCCCACGACAGTGGTGCCCCACGTGGGAGTGGATGTGGTAGGCGAAATCCAGCGGCGTGGCGCCCCGGGGCAGGTCCACCACGTCACCCTGGGGGGTGATGACGTAGACTCGATCCTCGAACACTTCCGCCTTGAAGCGGTCGAGGAAGTCCTCGGCGCCGTTCTCCTCCTGTCCCCACTCCAGGATCTGGCGCAGCCAGGCGATCTTCTGCTCGAAGTCACGGTCCTGCTGGCCGCCCTCTTTGTAACGCCAGTGGGCGGCGATGCCCAGCTCCGCCTCCTGGTGCATGGCGTGGGTGCGGATCTGCACCTCCAGGGTCTTGCCCTCGGGGCCGATCACCGCCGTGTGCAGGGAGCGGTAGTTGTTCTCCTTGGGGGTGGCGATGTAGTCGTCAAACTCCTTGGGGATGTGCTTCCAAAGGCTGTGCACCACCCCAAGCACCGCGTAACAGGTGCCCACGTCGTCCACCAGCACGCGCAGGGCGCGCAGGTCGTACAGCTCTTCAAAGCGCAGCCCCTTGCGCTGCATCTTCCGCCAGATGCTGTAGATGTGCTTGGGCCGGCCCACCACATCGGCCTTGATCCCGGACTCGCGGAGGGCGTCGTGCAGTGACTGGCGGACCCGTTCGATGTAGGCCTCGCGGTCCAGCCGACGCTCGGCCAGCAACCGGGCCACCTGCTTGTAGACATCGGGCTGCAGATAGCGGAAGGCCAGGTCCTCCAGTTCCCACTTGAGCTGCCAGATGCCCAGACGGTTGGCCAGCGGGGCGTAGATATCGCGGGTTTCCTGGGCGATACGCCGCTGCAGGGCCTCGGGCAGTTCGCGGAGGGTGCGCAGGTCGTGCAGGCGCTCGGCCAGGGTGATGAATACCACCCGCACATCCGAAGCGATGGCCAGCAGCATCTTGCGCAGCCCCTCGGCCCGGTCGGAGGCCTCGGCCAGCTGTTCCGGGGCGTGAAAGCGGGAGATGTCCTGCATGCGCGAGGCGCCTTCCACCAGGTGGGCCACGTCGCTGCCCAGCCGCTTCCGGATACGACCCAGGGCGGTCTCGTCCAGGGTGGGCAGATCGTGCAACAAGCCGGCGGCCAGGGTGGCGGCGTCCAGACGCAACCCGGACAGGATAGTGGCCACGGCCACTCCGTGCTCGAAGTAGCTGTCGCCGGTGGGCCGTTGCGCCGACTTGCAACCCATCTCGGCCAGGCGCCAGGCCTCGCTCAGCACCTCGCGGTCGTCCTCGTCCAGCCAGGCAGGCAGTTGCGCCACCCAGCTGTCGAAGTCCAGCTGCGTCTCGTCGGGCAATTGTGTCAGTCCGGTATGTACCATCTACACCGCCATCCGCCGCCGGTCACAGGGCGTGAATTGTACCTGTCCCATCGGCACTTTCACCCCATCGCTGCCCCTATTATCCGCCACCCCGACCCCGAGCACATGTGGCAGCGCGGCACGCCCTGCATGCCCACCCCTGCCAGCGGGTCTGACCGTCGTCGTAGCCGCGGACTTGCACAAACCGGCGATACTGTATAAATTTACACCCATCATGACAAACGACACCCTGACACCCCGACAACAGCAGGTGCTCGAGCAGATCCGCGAGCACATCCGGCGCACCGGCTATCCGCCCACCCGGACCGAGCTCTGCCAGGCCCTGGGCTTCCGCTCGCCCAATGCCGCGGAGAGCCACCTGCGCGCCCTGGCCCGCAAGGGGGCCATTGAGCTACGCCCGGGCACCTCGCGCGGTATCCACCTACCCGCTCCGGCTGACGCCCCCGAACAGGACGGCGACGGCCTGCCCGTGGTGGGCCGGGTGGCCGCCGGCAGTCCCATCCTGGCCGAGTCGCACATCGACCGGCACTACCGGGTGGATGCCGGCCTGTTCTCGCCCCGACCCGACTACCTGCTGCGGGTGCGCGGCATGAGCATGCGCGATGCCGGCATCCTCGACGGCGACCTGCTGGTGGTACACCGCACCCACGAGGCCCGCAACGGCCAGATCGTGGTGGTGCGGCTGCACGACGAGGTCACCGTCAAACGCCTGGAGCAGCAAGGCAGCCAGCTGCGGCTGCTCTCCGAAAACCCCGATTACCCGCCCATCGAGGTGGACCTCACCCGCGACGATGCCAGCCTGGAGGGCATTGCCGTGGGCGTGATCCGCACCGAGGGGCTGAGCTGAGATTCCAGCCGGTGTCCATGGAGCCGAGACCGCCCTTGGCCAGGGAAGGCCACCATCGCAAATGCGAGGAGCCCAACATGACCGAGGCACTGGACCATCTGCTGAAACACCCCCGTATCTGGCGTGCCACCGGCGAGGCCGCCGACACCACCACTCACCGGGGCCTGACCACCGGCTTCCCGGCCCTGGACGCGGTGCTGCCCGGCAACGGCTGGTCCGCCGGCGCCCTTACCGAGGTGCTGTACGACCAGCCCGGCGTGGGCGAGTTGCGCCTGGTACTGCCTGCGCTGGCCCGACTCAGTCGTGCCGGACGCTGGGTGGTCATCATCGCCCCGCCTACCCTGCCTTATGCACCGGCGCTGGCCGCCGCGGGCGTGGACCTGCGCCACCTGCTGCTGGTCCATCCGCGCAACAACCAGGAACGCCTGTGGGCGGTAGAGCAGGCGCTGCGCTCCGGCACCTGCAGCGCCGTGCTGGCCTGGCCGGGGCAACTGGACAACGCCGCCCTGCGCCGGTTGCAGCTGGCCGCCGAGTCCGGCGATGCCTGGGGCGTGCTGTTCCGCGCTCTCCAGCAGGCGGCACAGCCCTCCCCGGCCGCCCTGCGCCTGACCCTGGACCAGAATGCCGATGGCAACCGGCTGGATATCTTCAAATGCCGGGGTGGCAGCCGCCAGCAGATCACCCTGAACTTGGACCGGCCAGTACCGCTGCCGTCGCTGGACGCCTCGGACACCGACGCCACACCCACCCCCCGGCAAAGCGGCGGCAAGGCCCGCGCCTCAGGCGGCACGGAGTGGCACCGACGCTCGCCGGCCACCGTGACCACCCTTCGGTCGCATCGGGCCCGCGGCAACCGCGCCCGCTCGCAGCTGGACCTGCCCCTGGATGGTGGGCACCGCTGAAGCGGCCGGCCACCTGACCCTGCCACCCGGCCATGGAGATGCCGCAATGCTGTGGCTGGCCCTCTACCTGCCTGAACAGGCTGCGCCCGAAGGGCCCGCGCCATCCCCGACAACGGGGGCGGCCGGGCCCATCCCCGGCAACGCGGCCGACGACACCCTGAACAACCTGGCGGCCTGGGCCTACCAGTTCAGCAGCCGGGTGAGCCCCTGGCCACCGGCAGCACTGGTACTGGAGGTCGGTGCCAGCCTGAACCTGTTCGGCGGCCTGGAGGCACTGCTGGAGGAGATGGATGAGGGGTTGGACCGGTTGGAGTTGGCCTACCGGCGGGCCGTCGCCCCCACGCCAAGGGCCGCCTGCTGGCTGGCCCGCTGCGGCCAATCACTTGTCATCCGCACACCCGAGGCCCTGGAACAGGCGCTGGCGCCACTCCCCCTGACCGTGCTCGACCTGACGCCACGCCAGTACCAGGCCCTGCACGGCTTGGGGCTGAGACACCTGGCTGACTGCCTGGCCCTGCCCCGCGCAGCGCTGGCCCGCCGGCTGGGCCCCGATCTCCACCACCAGTTGGACCGGGCCGTGGGCCGCCGCCCGGAGCCCCTGCCCGAATGGCAGCCGCCACCCCGCTACCGGGGGCGACGGGAACTGGAGCGCGAGACTGAGCAGGTGGACCGCCTGCTGCCCCTGCTGGAGCGCATGCTCCATGAACTGCAGGGCCTGCTGCGGGGCCTGGATGCCGGGGTTCCACGCTTTGAGCTACGGCTGGAACACCCCCGCCGCCCCGCCAGCCGGCTGCAGGTGGGCCTGTCCGAGCCCGATCGCGACCCCGAGCGCCTACTGCGGGTGGCCGACGAACGCCTGGCCCGCGAGCCACTGGCGGCCCCGGTACGGGCCATTGCACTGCTGGCCGACGACATACAGCCGCTGCGGCCGGAGCCGGAGGCCTTGCCCGGCACCCGGGCGGCCCACGACCAGCGCCCCATGCGGGTGCTGCTGGAGCGGTTGACCGCCCGCCTGGGCGAGGCCAGCGCCCACGGTCTGGCCGTGCACCCGGAGCACCGCCCCGAGCACGCCTGGCGCCGGGTGAGGCCGGGCGAAGCGGGCCCGGAGGCCATCGCGAAGCCCCGGCCCACCTGGCTACTGGAACGGCCACGCATCCTCGGGCAGCGGCAGGGACAGCCCGTCTTCCGCGACCCCCTGTTGCTGGAGCACGGGCCGGAACGCATAGAAAGCGGCTGGTGGGACGGCGCCGACGTCGCGCGCGACTACTACGTGGCCCGGGACCGCAGCGGCGCCCGGCTCTGGGTCTTCCGCGAGCGCCGCGGCCGGCGCCGCTGGTTCCTGCACGGGCTGTTCGGCTGACCTGCCTCCTCCGGCGCGCCTATTTCATGATCCGCCGCCGCAACAGCCAGGTGGCCAGCGACAGCCCGACCACCGCGTAGGCGGTAATCACCCCCAGGTGCAGCACCACCAGGGTGGGCCATTCGCCGATGAGCAACGGCCGCACCACCGCCACCGCGTGCGCCAACGGCAGACACCAGGCGCCGGCGACCACGGCCCCGGGCAGCTCCTGCAGCGGGAAAAACACCCCGGACAGGAGCAGCATGGGCGTCATCACCAGCGTGAAGTAATAGAGAAAGAAGTCGTAACTCCGCGCCAGCGCGGTAACCACCATCGCCATGGCCGCGAAACAGAACCCGGTGAGCAGCACCACCGGCAGGGCCAGCACTGCCCGCGGGTCCGCCACCAGCCCCAGCAGCGAGGCCACCACCAGGATGGCCGTCGCACTCATCAGCGCCTTGGTCGCCCCCCAGGCCACCTCACCCAGCACCACATCGTCCACCGTCAGCGGCGCCCCCAGCATCGCGGCCCAGGTCTGCTGCTGCGAAAATCGCGTGTAGGCCGAGTACATGGCCTCGAAACTGGCCGTGGTCATGGCGCTGGAGCAGATCACACCGGAGGCCAGAAAGACCATGTAGGGCAGGCCGTTCACCTCCCCCACCAGGCGGCCGAACCCGTAACCCAGCGCCAGCAGATAGAGCAGGGGCTCACCGAAATTGCCCATGATCGAGGGCACCATCAGCTTGCGCCACACCCGCGTATTACGCCGCCAGACCGGGATGAAGCGGAGGCTGAGTTGCGGCAACCCGCCCCCGATCCCATTTGGCGTCTGTTTCTGGTTCATGGCCGCTCAGTCCCTCAGTCCATGGCCGGTGAGGCGCAGGAAGACATCCTCCAGGTTGGCCCGCCGGTGGACCCAGCGCAGTTCCGGGTACTCGGCCAGCGCCGCCAGCAACACCTGCTCGTCCGCCGCATACAGCCGGACAGTCTCGCCGGAGTCCTCCTGGCGCACGCCTTCGGGCTGCAGGCCGTACTGCCGCCACCGCTCTGCATCCCGGCCATCCAGCTCCACCACCTGATTCTCGATATGTGTCCGAATGAGCGCACCGGGGCTGTCGCAGGCCACCACCCGCCCGCGGTCGATGATCGCGAGACGGTCGCACAGTCGCTCCGCCTCCTCCATGTAGTGGGTGGTCAGAATCAGCGTCCGCCCGCGGTCCAGCAGGGCCCGCAGACGCTGCCAGATGTGCTGCCGGGCCTGCGGGTCCAGCCCCGTCGTAGGCTCGTCCAGCACCACCATCTCCGGGTCATTGATCAGCGCCCGGGCCAGTGTCAGGCGCCGCTTCATGCCCCCGGACAGGGCCTGGATGGCCGCCCCCTCGCGCCCCTCCAGGCTGGCAAAACGCAGCAGTGACTGCACCCGCTGATCCAGCGCCGGCCCCCGCAGACCAAAGTAGCTGGCGTAGGTGTAGAGGTTCTCCTTAACGGTGAAGTCCGGGTCCAGGCTGTCCACCTGCGGCACCACGCCCGTACGCGCCCGTACCTCGCGGGCCCGGGCCGGCACCGGCAACCCCAGCACCTCCAGCTCACCCCCACTGGGCGGTGTGTGCCCCAGCAGCATGCGCAGGGTGGTGGTCTTGCCAGCGCCATTGGGTCCGAGCAGGCCGAAGCACTCCCCGGTTTGCACCGTCAGGTCGATCCCGTCCACCACGGTGATCTCGCCATAACGTTTCACCAGGCCGAGCGCCTGAACCGCCGGGCGGGGCTCTTGTGGATCCATGCCACCATTCACCTTGCAGAACCTCCTGTCATGATCCACGCTGAAACAAGACTTGTACAAATTTTGATACACCTTACCCGTCCCGCGCTCGACGATCATGGAGTGTCGTCTTGAGACAGATTGCACGGCGCGTCATCTGGGCGATCGCCTTACCCATCATCGCATTCCTGATCCTCTCGGGTTTCCTGGTCCATGAGCGACAGGAGCGGGCGGCGGATATCGAGCAGCGCATGGCGTTACTGGACCAGGCGGAGCGTGCCGCCCCGCTGATCCATGCCCTGCAGGAGGAGCGCGGCGCCAGCACTGCACATCTGGTCGCCCCCGATGACCCCGGCCTGCGCCAACTGGTTGAGGATGCCCGGGTTCAGACCGATGACGCCATCCAGGCACTGGAACAGGTGCTTTCCGACGCGCCCGAGCAAGCCCCCTGGATGACGCGATTGAGGCAGCACCTGGAAGGGGTCCGCGAACACCGGGACGCCGTGGACCGCCTGGACAGCACCGCGAGCTGGAACCTGCACGTCTACACCCGCGTTGTCGAGCATTTGATCGAGCAGGTGGATGAACTGGCCGGTGCCGAAGACCAGGAACCCCTGAATGGCGGCCTGGATGCCTTCCTGGCCCTGATCCACCTGCAGGAGCATGCCGGCAAGGAGCGCGCCATGGGGGCGACGCTGATCGCCCGCGGCACCCCGTCCAACTTCCTGCAACAGGACTTCCTGCGCCACGTTTTCCTGCAGCAGGAGTACCAGATGCGGTTCGATCGACTGGCGGCGTCCGACTACCGCCACCAACTGGAAAATCTGCTGGATTTTGACGCGGAAGACCAGCTCATGGCCCTGCGCAGCCAGCTCATGGATTCCGCCCTGCCCGAGCAGAACCCGGCACTGGCCCGCGCCTGGTTCGAGCTGGCCACCCAGCGCATCAATGCCATGCAGAGACTCTCACTCCGCATGAAAGAAGAGATGGTCAGCGGGATGCGAGAGGAGGCCGGGGCGTTGGAGCAGGCCAACCAGCAGGTCTACGCCGCCACCGCGGGCCTTCTGGGCATCACGGTCTTGCTTTCCGTCGGCATCGGGCGCGGCCTCTACCGCCAGGTGGAGGCCCGCCGCCAGGACGCCGAGCGCATAGAGTACCTGGCCACCCACGACCCGTTGACCGGGCTGCCCAACCGCACCGCCTTCCTTGAGCGGCTGGACCAGTGCCTGGCCCGCGCCCGGGCGCAGGGGCACAAGGTGGGGCTGCATCTCGTGGACCTGCAGGGCTTTACCGAGGTCAACGCCACCTGGGGCGACGAGGTGGGCGACCGGATACTGGAGGCACTCGCACGGCGGCTGGAGGACGCGCTGCCACCGGGTGTCATCATCGCCCGGCCCTATGGCGACGACTTCGCCATCATCCAGCCCCGCATTGACTCGGAAGACGAACTGCCCGGCGTGGCCGAGAAGGCGCGCGCCATGGCGGAGCGGACCCTGCAGATCGGACCCCGCCGCATCAAACTGCGCGGCCGGGCCGGCGCGGCCTGCTTCCCGCAGCACGGAAAGAGCACCAACGGCCTGATGACCGCGGTCACCCTGGCCCTGCAGGAGGCCAAGCGGAAGGATGGCACCTGCGTCTACGTTCGCGGCATGTACGATCGTTTCCAGGACCGCCAGGCCATGGCCCGGGACCTGGAACATGCGTTGGAACGGGATGAGCTGTTGCTCAACTACCAGGCCAAGATCGACTTGGCCTCCGGCGACGTGGCCGGGGCCGAGGTGCTGCTGCGCTGGCACCACCCGGACCGGGGCGCGGTGCGACCCGACCACTTCATACCGGAGGCGGAACACTCCGGGGCCATCGTACCCATCGGCCGCTGGGTGCTGGAGACCGCCTGCGCCCAAGGCCGGCGCTGGCTGGACGAGGGGCGCCCCCTGAAGCTGGCGGTGAACCTGTCAGCCGCGCAGTTCAGCCAGGCCGACCTGGTGGACCAGATCAAGGCCGCCCTCAACCGCTCCGGCCTGCCGCCCCACCTGCTGGAGCTGGAGATCACCGAAACCACGGTGATGATGGACATGGAGAGTTCGGTGCAGACCCTGCAGGCCCTGCGTGATCTGGGGGTCTCCCTGGCCATCGACGACTTCGGCACCGGCTACTCTTCGCTGACCTACCTGCGGCGGTTCCCGGTGACCGTGCTCAAGCTGGACCGCAGCTTCGTGGACGGCATGGAGCACGGGGGCGACCCGGCGGCCATCGCCGCCGCGGTGGTCCAGCTGGGGCAGGTGCTCTCCCTGTCCGTGGTGGCCGAGGGCGTGGAGACGGAGGCCCAGGCCGAGGCCCTGCGCCGACTGGGTTGTGACATGGCGCAGGGGTTCCTCTACAGCCGGCCGCAACCGGTGGAGCAATTCCAGGCCAGCCTGCCACCACCCGGGCCCTGATCGCCTCCCCTGTATCAACCGCCCGACAGCTCCAGGAAGAACTGCACCACCAGCATGCCGGCCATCAGCCAGAGCAGGCCGCGCAGCCAGCCCCGGAAGCGGTCCGCCGGCACCCGCTCGCGCAGGGCCATGCCCGCCCGCAACCCGCCCAGGCTGACCAGCGCCAGTGGCAGGGACCACAACAGCAGTTCCAGTCCCAGGTAGCCCAGTGCTGCGAAGGTGGCCGCCTGGGTGATCTTGCTGACGAAAAAGGCGAGGTTGATAGCCTGCACCAGCACCAGCGGCGCAACCTTCATCTCCAGGAAGTAGATCATGAGCGCCGGGCCGCCCACGTTGACGGTGCCGCCGAGCACTCCGGCACCGATCCCGAAACCGGCGCCGGAGGCCTGAGGATGGCGCGGAATCCAGGACCAATCCAGGTCCCGGAAATAGTGGCTGGTCAGGTAGAAGACCATGGTGGCCGCCAGCAGTAGCCGGAAGGGGTTCGGGTCCACCGCCACCAGCCAGAGCGTGCCCAGGGCCGCACCCAGCGGCATCCAGACCGCGATCGGCCAGAACCGGCCAAGGCTCGCGGCCCAGTCGCCACCCCGCAGCATGCTGTAGCCATTGACCAGGATATTGGCCGCCAGGGTGAGCAGGATGGCGGTCTTCACGTCGGTCATCAGCGCCAGCAACGGCGTGGATACCAATGGAAATCCCACGCCGAAGGTGCCGTGCACCAGCCCGCCCAGCAGCACCACGCCGAGCGCCAACAGCATGTAAAGGACGGGTATGTTCTCCAACCGGCCGGGCCCCCAATGCCCTCCCCGGCCGACGGCACCGGGTCAGCGCCGCCGGGACGGTTTCTTTCTGCGCCGGCCCTGGGGTTTGCGCCCCTTGCGCCGGTCGTGATCGTTATCAGGTTCGTGTTTCAGGCCCACCGCCTGGCAGAGCGAGGCGATCTGGCCCTTGCGCAGCGGCAGGTGATGGCCCCGGCGCAGGTCCCTGGGCAGCTTGACCGGCCCGTAACGGACGCGCAGCAGGCGGCTCACCTTCAGCCCCTGCGATTCCCACAGGCGGCGGACCTCGCGGTTGCGGCCCTCGCGCAGGGTGACGTGGTACCAGGCATTACCCGGCTTGATCTCGTATCCCAGCGCCGCGTGGTCCACCACTGGGGTGATCGAGGTGAAGGCCGCCTCACCGTCCTCCAGGGTGACGCCACGCTTGAGCGTGCTCAGGATCTCGTCGGTCACCTCGCCGAAGACGCGCACCGCGTACTCCCGCTCGATGCCGCTGGAGGGGTGCATCAACCGGTTGGCCAGCTCCCCGTCGGTGGTGAACAGCAGCAGCCCCTGACTGTTCAGATCCAGCCGGCCGACCACCACCCAGCGGCCACCGGCCTCCGGCAGGTTGTCGAAGACCGTGGGCCGCCCTTCCGGGTCGTTGCGGGTGCAGACCTCCCCCTCGGGCTTGTAATAGAGCAGCACCTGGCGTTCCGGCTGGAGCTTGTGCTGGGCCACGGGGCGGCCGTCCACCTGCAGCCGGTCCTCGGCACTGACCCGGTCACCCAGCTGGGCGGGCTTGCCGTTGACCTTGACCCGCCCCTCGGCGATCCAGGCCTCCATCTGGCGCCGCGAGCCGACGCCGGCCCGGGCCAGTACTTTCTGCAGCTTTTCTGTATCGGTTGTTTCAGACATGGCGGTATTATCGCCCGGCAAGGCCGGGCGCCCAAAGGGTGAATGGGTTGGCGGGCGCGCTCAGGCGCTGGCAACGTCGGGGCGGCCCAGGGCGTGTTGCTCCAGGCGCTTGATCTCGTCGCGCAGCTGCGCGGCCTCCTCGAACTCCAGGTTGCGGGCGTGCTCCCGCATCTGCTTCTCCAACTGCTTGATCCGCTTGACCGCCTCGGCCGGTGTGTAGCGGCCGTACTCGGCGGCCTCCTCGGCTACCCGGGCAATGCGCTCGCGCGGCGTGCCGGGGGCCGGTACCCCGCCCCGCTCCATAATATCCGCCACGTCCTTGCTCACGCCCTTCGGGGTGATGCCATGGGCCTCGTTGTGCGCCTGCTGCTTGGCACGCCGGCGGTCGGTCTCATCGATGGCGCGGCGCATGGAGTCAGTGACCGTATCGGCGTAGAGGATGGCCTTGCCGGCGAGGTTGCGCGCCGCCCGGCCGATGGTCTGAATGAGCGAGCGCTCGGAGCGCAGAAAGCCCTCCTTGTCGGCGTCCAGGATGGCCACCAGCGACACCTCGGGGATATCCAGCCCCTCGCGCAGCAGGTTGATGCCGACCAGCACGTCGAACTCGCCCAGACGCAGATCGCGGATGATCTCGGTGCGTTCCACCGTATCCACGTCGGAGTGCAGGTAGCGCACCCGTACCCCGTTCTCGTGCAGGTACTCGGTGAGGTCCTCCGCCATGCGCTTGGTCAACGTGGTAACCAGCACCCGCTCGTCGCGCCTGGCCCGATCGGTGATCTCGCCGAACACGTCGTCCACCTGGCTGAGCGCCGGGCGCACCTCCACCTCCGGGTCCAGCAGACCGGTGGGCCGCACCACCTGCTCCACCACCCGCTGGCTATGCTCCCGCTCCCAGGGGCCGGGGGTGGCGGAGACCAGCACCGACTGGGGTGCCAGTTGCAGCCATTCGTCGAATTTCAGCGGCCGGTTGTCCAGGGCCGAGGGCAGACGGAAGCCGTAATCCACCAGGGTCTGCTTGCGGCTGCGGTCGCCCTTGTACATACCGCCCAGCTGCGGGATGGTGACGTGGGATTCGTCGATGAACACCACCGCGTCTTCGGGCACGTAGTCGAACAACGTCGGTGGCGGCTCACCGGGGGCGCGGCCGGAGAGGTGTCGCGAGTAGTTCTCGATGCCGTTGCAGTAGCCCAGCTCGTACATCATCTCCAGGTCGAACATCGTCCGCTGTTCCAGCCGCTGGGCCTCCACCAGTTTGTCGGCGGCGCGCAACTCCGCCAGCCGGTCACGCAGCTCTTCCTTGATGGCGTCGATGGCGCGCAGCACCTGGTCGCGCGGGGTGACGTAGTGGGTCTTGGGGTAGATGGTCAGGCGCGGCACCCGGCGCAGCACCTCCCCGGTGAGCGGATCGAAGTAGGACAGCTCCTCGATCTCGTCGTCGAACAGCTCGACCCGCACGGCCTCGTCCTCGGAGTCGGCGGGAAAGATGTCGATGACCTCGCCCCGGGCACGGTAGGTGCCGCGGGTGAAGTCCATGTCGTTGCGGCTGTACTGCATCTCCGCCAGCCGGCGCAGGATCTGGCGCTGGTCGATGGTCTCGCCGCGCACCAGGTGCAGGAGCATCTGCATGTAGGACTGGGGGTCGCCCAGGCCGTAGATAGAGGAGACCGAGGCGACGATGATGGTGTCCTGCCGCTCCAGGATGGCCTTGGTGGCGGACAGCCGCATCTGCTCGATGTGCTCGTTCACCGAGGCGTCCTTCTCGATGAAGGTGTCGGAGGCCGGGACGTAGGCCTCGGGCTGGTAGTAGTCGTAGTAGGAGACGAAGTACTCCACCCGGTTCTTGGGGAAGAACTCGCGCATCTCGCCATAAAGCTGGGCGGCGAGGGTCTTGTTGGGGGCCAGCACCATGGCGGGGCGCTGCAGCGCCTGGATGACGTTGGCCATGGTGAAGGTCTTGCCCGAGCCGGTGACGCCGAGCAGGGTCTGGTAGCGCTCGCCGGCGTTGAGGGCCTCCACCAGCGAGGCAATGGCGGTGGGCTGATCACCGGCGGGTTGGAAGCGGCTTTGGAGCTGGAACCTTGCGGTCATGGGTGCTTTAAGACCTGCGTTTGGGGTGGTATGCACCCGCTCGCCCACCCGATGTGCACGATCGGGCGCGAGCGGTTAGAATTACGCGGCTAAGACTCAGCGAGAAACGGAGGCAACTTTGGATATCAAACTGGCGAATCGGGTTCAACGCGTGAAGCCCTCTCCCACTCTGGCGGTGACCGCCAAGGCGGCCGAGCTGCGCGCCGCGGGCAAGGATATCATCGGCCTGGGGGCCGGCGAGCCTGATTTTGACACGCCTGAGCATATCAGAGAGGCGGCCATTGCCGCGATCAACGAGGGTGAGACCCGCTACACCCCCGTGGACGGCACTCCGGCGCTGAAGAAGGCCGTCATCAACAAGTTCAAGCGCGAGAACGGCCTGGACTATGACGGCAAGCAGGTGCTGGTCTCCTCCGGCGCCAAGCACTCCCTGTACAACCTGATGTGCGCCCTGCTGAACGAGGGCGACGAGGTGATCATCCCGGCGCCCTACTGGGTCTCCTACCCGGACATGGCCAAGCTGGCCGACGCCGAGCCGGTGATCATCGAGGCCGGTCAGGAGCAGGGCTTCAAGATCACCCCCGAGCAGCTGGAGGGCGCCATCACCGAGCGCACCCGCCTGTTCGTGATCAACAGCCCCTCCAACCCCACCGGCTCCGCCTACACCAAGGATGAGCTGGCTGCGCTGGGCGCGGTGCTGAAGAAGCACCCGGAGATCGTGGTGGTGACCGACGATATCTACGAGCACATCCTGTTCGAGGGTGAGTTCGTGAACATCGTCAACGCCTGCCCCGAGCTGAAGGACCGCACCGTGGTGGTCAACGGCGTCTCCAAGGCCTACGCCATGACCGGCTGGCGCGTGGGCTACGCGGCCGGCCCCGAGGCGCTGATCGGCGCCATGAAGAAGATCCAGTCCCAGTCCACCTCCAACCCGGCCTCGGTCTCCCAGGCCGCCTCGGTGGCGGCGCTGGACGGCGACCAGGGCTGCATCCCGCCGATGCTGGAGCAGTTCAAGAAGCGCCACGACTTCGTGGTGGACGCCCTGAACAAGATCGACGGCGTCGAGTGCCGCCCCTGCGAGGGCACCTTCTACTGCTTCCCGAACATGCAGGGTGCTATCGACAAGCTGGACGGCGTCAGCAATGACGTGGAACTGGCCGGCTTCCTGCTGGAACAGGGCGTGGCCCTGGTGCCCGGTTCCGCCTTCGGCCTGGACGGCTATGCCCGGATCTCCTTCGCCACCAGCATGGAGAACCTGGAGAAGGCCATGGCGCGGATCGCCGAGGCGCTGAACTGATCGCCACCGGCACCCGATCCGGCTGAAGGCCGGGTCGATGCGTAGAGACCCCCGGGTGCGGCTCCGCCCCGGGGGTTTTTGTTTCATGACCCGTCGTCTCCGGGAGATCGCCGCGGGCCTCCGGCCCTCGCGATAACGGGGTGTCGCAACCAGTTCGTTCCCGATTCGGGGCCGCATAGCGGGGGTGGTGCTCGCGAATATATGTTACGTTATAACATTCTACTCTTGGCCAGACTTCCACTGACGAATGGAGCGACCAACCATGCAACGTCTGCCCGTCACCGTACTCTCCGGCTTCCTGGGCGCCGGCAAGACGACACTGCTCAACCACATCCTGGGCAACCGGGAAGGGCTTCGGGTGGCAGTGATCGTCAATGACATGAGCGAGGTCAATATCGATGCTGACCTGGTCCGGGGCGGAGAGGCCGCACTCAGCCGCTCGGACGAGCAATTGGTGGAGATGACCAACGGCTGCATCTGCTGCACCCTGCGCGATGACCTGCTGCAGGAAGTCCGTCGCCTGGCAGAGGCCCGGCAGTTCGACTATCTGCTGATCGAGTCCACGGGTATTTCGGAACCGATGCCGGTGGCGGCCACCTTTGAGTTTCGCGACGAGATGGGGCAGAGCCTTTCGGATGTAGCGCAACTGGACACCATGGTCACGGTGGTCGATGCCGGTGCCTTGCTGCGGGACTACAGCAGCGAGGACCTCCTCCAGGATCGCGGCGAGTCACTGGGAGATGAGGATGAGCGCAGTGTCGTTGATCTGCTGGCGGACCAGATCGAATTCGCCGATGTCATCGTGATCAACAAGGCGGACCAGGTGGATCAAGAGCAGTTGCGACTGGTGCAAGGCGTGGTACGCGCCCTGAACCGCCGCGCTGAGCTGATCACCACGGAGCATGGGCGCGTCTCGCCGGCCAAGCTGCTCGGCACCGGCCGGTTCAGCTTCGAACGCGCAGCCGAAGCACCTGGCTGGGCCGCAGAGCTCGCCGGCGAACCGCACACCCCGGAGACGGAGGAATACGGCATTCAGAGCTTCGTATTCCGAGCTGACCGCCCTTTCCACCCCGAGCGCTTTTACCGGCTGCTCCACCAGGACTGGCCGGGTGTGGTTCGCAGCAAGGGGCACTTCTGGCTGGCCACCCGAATGGATTTCGCCGGCCAGCTTTCGCAGGCAGGCGCGGCGATGACCCACGGCGCAGCAGGCATCTGGTGGGCTGCGGTCCCCCCGGCAAAGCGTCCCACCGACGCCCCCTGGTGGCAGGAACACATCGTGCCGTTCTGGGACAGCCGTTTCGGCGACCGGCGCCAGGAGATCGTGCTGATCGGCATCGGCATGGAGGAGCCCGCGCTGCGCCAGCGTCTGGAGGCCTGCCTGCTGACAGATGAGGAGATGGCCGAAGGCCCGCAGAGCTGGCAAGACTTGCCCGACCCCTTCCCGGAGTGGTCCCTGCAAGGTCTGGAGGCGGAAGCGCAATGAATCTGACCGGCTGACCACCATCGACCCGGCCTAGCCCGCGGCAGCGACCGGCGTACCGGCTTCCATGGCCGGTACGCCTTCTTTGTTCCCCTTTCCCGCTCTATTCCCCTTCCCACCCAGACAGGGTATCCGCCTGCTGCTCGCTCTGGGGCATGACCTGGAACGGAGTCCGCTGCAGAAAGTCCTCGATGAAGTGCTGTCCGAGATCATGGCGACCCAGGCGGGCAAGCACGGCTGCATGGTAATAGCTGCGGCCGGCGACCACGTAGTTCTGCTGCTCCGCGCTCAGGCCAGCCAGGTAGGGGTCCTCGGCGGGGCCGGTCTGTTGCAGCAGCGATTCGTACAACTCAGCGGCGTTATGCAGGGTCATCCACTCCACCTCCCCCGCCTGGGCCTTGCGCTGGGTCCGGGGGGCCTGGTACTCCACGAAGGGACGGTTGTCGGTATTCAACACGCCGTTGGCGAACAGCCCCGAGGCGCTGGCGTTGCCGGCGTAGAAACGCAGCAGGCTGGCGGCGATCAGCGGGCGGTCCAGCCGCTCGTCTTCGGCGAGCAGGCGACCGTGGTCGATCAGGCGATCGATATCCAGCGGCGCTGCCCGTTCCTGCCCTACCAGCGCAATGATGGGCTGATCCGGCAACAGGTCGCCGCGCCAGACGAGCACCTGCGGGAACACGCTTTCCATGGTGCGGGCGATGGAGGCCAGCTCATGCTTTGACACCTGATAGAGCGGAATCCATTGCACGTACTGCCCGCCGGGCTGTAAACGACTGAGGGCGGTCTGGTAGTGCTCGCGGGTATAGAGGTTGCCCGTACCCGCTTTCCACGGCGTGAACAAGTCACTGATGATCACGTCGTACTGGTCCGATGAGCGGGCCAGGCAGTTACGGCCATCCTCGGCGTGGATGGTCACCCGCTCGTCATCGAACAGACCGTTGGCCCAGGGCTCGAAATGGTCCCTGGCGGCGCGCACCACCTCGGGCAGGATTTCGCAGACCACCACCTGCTCCACCGGGAACTGCAGGGAGGCCCCCGCGGTGATTCCCGTGCCCATCCCCAGGTAGAAGACCCGCCGGGGCTCCGGGTGAATGGCCAGGGGTATGCTGGTCTGATTGCGCTCTGCCTCCAACGCCCCGGTGCCGCCAAGCACGTAGTGATTATTCACCCGGATCAGACGGTGGCCATCGCGCTCCACCACAGCCACGGTGGCGTGTGCGCCCTCCTCCATCGCGATCAGGGACTCGTCATGCGCCTCACGCAACGGAACGGGATGGGGCAGCAGGATCTGCAGGGCCGGTAGCGCAGCGGCCGCCACCACCAGGGCGGGCACCAGCACCCGGGCATACCGGGGCTCCCCCTCCCAGCCGACCCGCGCCGCCAGCAGCAGATAGACCGTACCCAGAACAAGCAGCGTCAATCCGGTGCCCAACCAGGCGATGAAGACAAACCCGGCGGCCAGCGCACCGAGCACCGCACCGACCGTGTTGACCATCACCAGCCGCCCCAGGGTATCGCCCGCATGCGCCCGCCGATGTTCCAGCATCCGCAGCAGGTAGGGCAGCACCGTCCCCAACACCACGCCGGGCAGCAACATGATGGCGGCGGCGGTAATGCTTACCGCGCCGATATAGGCCCACCAGCCCAGTCCGGCCCCGACATAGTCCAGCCCGGCGGTGCCCAGTTGGAAGGCCCAGGGCGCGGACGCCGCCGCCAGGGCCCCACCGAGCAGCAGGACGAGCAGGACACGCTCCGGGGGCCATTGCCGGTTGGACGTCAGCGCACGCGCCACCGCGGCGCCGATGGAGAGCGCGATCAGGAACAGGGTCAGCACCAGCGCGTAGGTGTAAACCGAGTTCTGCAGCACCTGCGCGAACAGGCGGGTCCAGACGACTTCCACCGCCAGGGTCGCGAAGCCTGAGAAGAAGGCCACCAACCAGATGGTGGTACCGGACCAGGCGACTGCCTGCCCGTCCCCGGCGCCGCCCGAGCCGTGGTTTGTGCTATTACGGGCTTGCTTCGCGCGTCGCGCTCGCTTGCGGCTCCGCTTGGCCTCGGCTGCAGCGGCCCGCTGCTGAACCCCGACCAGCGTGAGCAGGATGGCCATCGCGCCCACGAACAGGTCCAGCCCCACTGCCAACAGGTAGGCCTGGGAAAACCCCAGCCAGTTCGGCAGCACAAAGCCGGCGGCCAACGCCCCACTGGCCGAACCGGCGGTGTTCACCGCGTACAGTGCCGTGCCCGTGCGCGCCAGCCCCTGGCGTACGGACACCATGTGTTGCGCCATCAGCGGCAGTGTGCCACCCATCAGGAAGGCCGGCGGGAAAAGCAGCGTGACGGCGATCGCCGCCTTCAGGGCCAACTCTGCCACCGGCGCCCCGCCCACCCAGGCGTAGGCCCAGGGGTAGAGGGCGTGGTAGGCATCCAGCAAGAAGAAGTGGCTGAGCGCCGTGACGGCCACGAGGATCTCGACCACGCCGAACATCCGCAGGGCACTGGAGAAGCGATGGCTGAGGCGCCCCCAGAACCACCCGCCCAGGGCAATCCCGGAGAAGAAGATGGCGATGGCCAGCGCAGCCGCCTGGGCCGTGCCCCCCAGCAGCAGGCCCAGCTCGCGTACCCACAGTACCTGGTAGACCAGGGCAGCAAAGCCCGAGACGAAGAACAGGGCGTAGAGCAAGGCGGGGCGTTGCAGGGGTGAGGGCATGGCTACAGGGATTCCGTCGCGGAAAATTCGCGATGTTATAACATATCTTACCGGGGAAGCTGAACAAACTGCCATGCCCGGAGCAAACGGCCGGAGGATGTCACGCCGTACAATTTTTGTATAAAATCAGGACACGCTACCGCCGCCGGGAGCAGCGCCATGTCGTCGCCGATCCATCTTGTCTGGTTCAAGCGGGATCTCCGCGTGGCGGACCATGCGCCGCTCCACCATGCAGCCCGCGCCGGCCCGGTGGTGCCGCTATACATTATCGAACCCGGCTACTGGGCCCTGCCCGACACCAGCCTCCGGCACTGGGATTTTCTCCGTCACAGCCTTGCGGAGCTGGACACAACCCTGCGCGCGCTCGGGCAACCGCTCGTTGTTCGGCAGGGAGATGCGACCGCCGTCTTGGGGGAAATCCTCGCCACCCTGCCCATCGCCGCTGTGCACAGCCACCAGGAGACCGGAAACAACTGGACTTACCAGCGCGATCGCGCCGTCGCAGCGCTGCTGCGGCAACGGGGGGTGCCGTGGCAGGAATACCGCCAGCACGGGATAAAGCGCCCCCTGCCCCGGCGGGACGGCTGGTCACGCCAGTGGGAAACACTGATGGGCGAACCCTGCCTGCCGGTTCCGAACTCCCTCCAGCCCGCTCCCAGAATAAAGCGCGAGACACTTCCAGACCGCCCTCCTCCTCTGTCCGGCGAGGAGCGCATCCGCGTCCAGACTCCAGGGCGACGCGCCGCAGAGGCGGTGTTACAGGGCTTTCTCACCGACCGCGGGCGCCGCTACGCCGGTGGCATCAGCAGCCCGGTGTCTGCCTGGACTGCCAGCTCCCGGCTGAGCCCCCACCTGGCCTACGGCACACTCTCGCTTCGCGAGGTGGTGCAGGCCAGCCGCGCCCGCCGGAGAGATTTGAAGGGAACTCTGCCGCCGGGGAACGCCCGCAAGTACTGGCTGCGCTCCCTGCAGCAATTCGAGAAGCGGCTCCACTGGCACTGCCACTTCATGCAGAAGCTGGAGGATGAGCCGCGCATCGAGTTTGGCAACATGCAGCGGTCGGCGGACGGGTTGCGTGAAGATGCGTTCAATACCCCGCACTTCGAGGCCTGGCGGGTCGGCCGGACCGGCTTCCCGCTGGTGGACGCCTGCATGCGTGCGGTCAACGCCACCGGCTGGCTGAATTTCCGCATGCGCGCCATGCTGGTCTCGTTCGCGGCCTACCACCTGTGGCTCCACTGGCGCGAGCCGGCACTGCACCTGGCGCGCATGTACACCGACTACGAACCCGGCATCCACTATTGCCAGATGCAGATGCAGTCGGGCACCACCGGCATCAATGCCCTGCGCATCTACAACCCGGTGAAGCAGTCGCGGGAGCACGACCCGAAGGGGCAGTTCATCCGGCGCTGGGTGCCGGAGCTGGCCGAGGTGCCGGACGACTGGCTACACCAGCCCTGGGACATGCCCGACCGGTTGCAGGCGCGCAGCGGCTGTCGGATCGGACAGGACTACCCCATGCGCATCGTTGACCACGAACGGGCGGCCCGCCAGGCCCGCGAGCAATTCCGGACCCTGCGTCGGGATGCGCAGGCCCGGCAGGAGGCCGAGGGCATACGGCAGCGCCACGCCAGCCGCCGCCGGGGCCGGTCCCGCACTGGTCCAAGCCCGCAGAAAAGGGATGACCGGCAGCTCTCGCTGTTCCCCGATCGGGCGGGAAAGCATGGCTCATAAGAAGTCTCACCTGCCGGAGAAGCAGTGCGCCACCTGCGGTCGCCCCTTCACCTGGCGAAAAAAGTGGGCGCGGGATTGGGCGCAGGTCCGTTACTGCTCCCAGCGCTGCCGGCGCACCCGCCGGAGACACGCCGGAGACGGAGCCACCGAGAAACCGGACCCCTAACCCAGTCTGTCCATGAGCCAGCTGTCCAATGCCTCCAGCTCTTCGCCACAGACCTGATGGCCCATGTCGTAACGCTCCCAAACCACCGGGTGTCCGCCGTCCGCCAGGGCGTACGCGGCGCGCTCGGCCCGGCCGTAATCCATTACCTCGTCCTGCGTGCCATGGGCCATGAACACCGGGGTTTCGGCATTGGCCGGATCCCGGAAGGCCTGCCAGCGGTCGACCAACGGCAGGTAGCCGGACAGGGCCACCACGCCGGCCAGCCGTTCGGGGAAACCCAATCCGGCGTGCAGCGCCATGGCCGCCCCCTGGGAATAGCCCACCAGCACGATGCGTTCCGCGGGGATGCCGCGGCGGATCTGCTGCCTGATCAGCCCCTGAACTTGCTCCGCCGCCGCGCGGATGCCCGCCTCATCCTCCGGGGCATCCGGCCCCAGGGCCAGCTGGTCGAACCAGGCGCGCATGAGTCCGCCCTGGTTGACGGTCACCTCCCGCACCGGCGCATGGGGCACCACGTGGTTCAAGCCGATGCGGTTGACCCGGCGCAGCTGGGGCAGCAACGGGTCCAGGTCCGCACCGCTGGTCCCTAACCCATGCAGCCAGATGATGCTGGCCCTCGCCTTGTCCAGGGTCATCCATTCCGAGACCAGCAGACCCTCGTGGCCGCGCACGGCATCCGGGTCCTCATAGGCGCCCGGGCCCGGTTGCTGCCGGGACTGTTGTTTCGTTTGTTCAATGACCATGGTGTCCTCCACCATTGTGGTGTTGCTGGTCAATCATTGACTGAGTCAAGTCATTCAATACATCCCAGTCGATGTCGTCGTAGGTCAGCACCCGACCCTCCTCCAGTTCGTCGGCGTGGGCCTTGGCCGCGTCGCGCTCACCAAAGGGCACCAGGGCCGGCCCCATGGAGGCCATGCGTGGATCACCGATCACGAAGTGCGCTTTGCGGGCCACGATCAGCGCACTGTCGTCGGGCTGCTCCCATTCGGTCTGCATCAGATCATGCACATAGGCCTGGCGGATCCGAGTGGCATTCTCCGGCTGCAGCACCCAGGCGAAGAGATCGCTGGTAGAGCAGAAGCCCACGCTGCGATTGCCGTCGTCCACGCAGACCTGGCCCTTGGGGCCGGGGTATTCCACGATGGTCATCCCGCAGACCGCGCAGCTCTCGTCCGCAGCAAAGGGGCGGGGTGAGCAGTTGGCCGCCGAGTCACCGCGCGAGCCACCGCAGCCGCTCAACCCCACCAGGGGCAGGCCGGAGAGCAGCAGTAACAGGGTGCGTCGATTCAACATAGGGTCATCACCTCAGGCCGTGCGCCGACGGAACAGGCACAGGGCCAGCAGGAAGGGTGCGACGGCCCAGGCCGCCAGCACCAGGAACATGGTGGTCAGTGAGTAGGCATCGCCGGCGATGGAGGCCAGCCCGGCATACTCCCGTGCCGCCTCGAAGCCGGTGAGATTGATCAGGCGGAAGACATCGGTGGGGTTGAAGAGCAGCAGCGCCTGGAAGACACCGCTGGGCACACCGCCCTCCGTGCCCACCAGGAGCGCCAGCAGCACCAGGTCATAGACCAGCACAAACAGGAACCAGACCACCAGGGCCAGGCCCGCGGCCTTGGCCTTGTCGCCCACCACCACGCTGATCAGATAGGCGAGGCCGATGAAGGCCCAGCCCAACAACAGGGCGCTGGCGATGAACAGGCCAAAGCCCATGACCAACTGCCCGGTGTTCACGCCCTCGCCCAGCACTCCGATCACCGCCCCGGCCACCCCGAAGCCCACCAGGGTGGACAGGCCGAGAATGGCGCCGTGCCCCAGGAACTTACCGGTGATGAGCTGCGAGCGTGACAGGGGGTAGGTGAGCAGCAGCAACAGGGTGCCCTGCTGGTCCTCGCCCACGATGCTGTCGTAGGCCAGCATCAGTGCGATCAGCGGGATCAGGAACACCGCCAGCGTCGCCAGGCTGATCACGGTGGTGGCCACCCCGGTAAAGCCCACGTGGCCGGCGGCGGCCGCACCGAACCAGGCCAGGCCGACGGCAAACAGCGCGAACACCACGGTGATGGCCAGCACCCAACGGTTGCGCAGGCCGTCGCGGAACTCCTTGGTGGCCACGGTCAACACGGCATTCATGATTGCCCCTCCCGCAGCGCGAGCTGCTTGTCGAAGTGCACGTACAGGTGCTCCAGGGTCGGAGGCTCCCACTCCAGATCCCTGATGTGGCTGCCGCCGAGCAGGCCGCGCAGGGCATCCAGCTTGCGATCGTCGCCGGTGAGCAGTTCCACCGACTGACCGTTCACGGCGCGGGTGGAAAAACCCTCCCCTTCCGCCTGACGTTGCACCCCCTGCGGGTCCGTGGTCCGCACGCGGATCACCTGGGGCAGGCCGGCCTCGTGGCGTAGCTGGTCCAGCGTGCCTTCGGCGAGCAGGCGCCCGCCGCCCAGGATGGCGGCCCGGTCGATGTGGCGCTCGATGCCCGGCAGCACGTGGGAGCAGAGCACGATGCTGACGCCTTGGCCGCGCAACCGGTCCACGGTCTCGTAGAAATCGCGGGTGGCCATGGGATCCAGGCCGACGGTGGGCTCATCCATCAGCAGCAGCCGCGGCTGCCCCAGCAGCGCCTGCGCCAGGCCGAGCCGCTGGCGCATGCCCTTGGAATAGGTTCGCACCCGACGCTGCACCGCGTGGCCCAGCCCCACCTCTTCCAGCAACTCGTCGGCACGCCGCACAGGCACGCGCTTCAGCCGGGCAAAGTAGTGCAACACCTCGCGCCCAGAGAGCTGCTCGTAGAAGCTGACGTTCTCCGGCAAATACCCCAGCCGCTCGCGCAGATGAGCGGAATCCCCGCCCGACGGGTCGTGGCCGAAGACGCGCACCGCTCCGGCCGTGGGCTGAATCAGCCCCAAGATGAGTTTCATGGTGGTGGACTTGCCGGCGCCGTTGTGGCCCATCAGGCCCAGCACCTCGCCCTCTTTCAGCTCTAGGTCCAGCCCTTGCAGGGCCTTTACCGCACCGAAATGGCGATCCACCGATTGCAATTGCACCACGGCGTTCACTTGAGCACCTCCAGATCGTGCGGGGGGGCGATCAGCGGCGCGCTGTCGCGCACCCCGCTGGGGCGTAGCACCGGAAATTGGCGCTGCACCCAGCGCAATAGCTGCACCGCCGGGCTGTTGGTCAGAATCTTGGCCATGGGGTATTTCCACAGCACCCCGTCCATGGCGTCATTGGGCTCGTAGGGTGTGTCACCGATGCCGTCGCCGGCCAGGTCCCAGCCCATGTAGTCACTCCAGTAATTGCCCCGGCCCTCGTGGGACCACTCCTCCTCCCGGTTGGCCACGTACATCACCTGATGCTGGTTGGCGATAAAGGAGTTGCCGTGGAACTGGTTGTGGTTGGAACCCGCCGTGAGGTGGATACCGATCTCCGTACGGGCGAACAGGTTGTCGCTCACCGAGTTGCCGTGGGAGTTGTAGATGAAGATCGCCTTGCCCTCGGAGCCCAACGTCACCCCGTGCTCCCGCGTGGAACCACCGGCCCAGCCGGTTACGCGGTCCACCAGGTTGTCCTCGATGGTGCTGTAATTGACGAAGTTCAGCAGGATCCCGTAGTTGTGATCGCGCAGGGAGCGGTTGCCCACCACCTCCAGGTGGTTGGACATCATCAGTGCGTAGCCGCTGCGGGTACGGGTGGTGGTGTTGTCCACGATGCGGCCGTGGTGGGAGTACATGTAGTGGATGCCGTAGCGCAGCTCCGAGAAGTGATTGCTGCGGAACTCCACCTCGCGGCTGGTATCGATGTATACCCCGTCGCGCGCGTGCCGCACGGTGTTGAAGGCCACCAGCCCGCCGCTGACATTGTAAAGGCGGATGGCGTCGCCCCGGTCCTGGGAACGGACCGTCGGGTCGCCGGTGATCCGGTTGTTGACGACAGTGGGGTGCTCGCTGTGCCAGACCCAGACCCCGAAGGCCACGTCCTCGAGGGTATTTCCCTCCACGTGCAGGTTATGGCTGCCCCGCGCGGCGTGGATGCCGGAGTTCATGTCGGTCAGGTTGAAGCCGGAGCGGCGCAGGGTCAGGCCCTCGATGCGCACATCGGAGGCCTCCACACGAATGACGTCCCCCTCCCCCGCCGCGTCGATCACGGCGCCGGGCTCCCCCTTCAGGGTCAGGGGTTTGTCGACGGTGATGCCACCCTCGTAAGTACCGGGGGCCAGCGTCAGGACGGCACCCGGCTCGGCGGCATCGATATGGTCCTGCAATGCGCCGTCGTCGGGCCCAATCGTCTGGGCGGCGGCCGTCGGCAACAGGGCAAGACAGAGCATCAGACCCCAGGTAAGGAGGACTGATGTGAGTAATCGGTACATGATGACCTCGCTGATCAGAGCCAGCGGGCCCTGCACTCAGGCAGGGCCCGCCCGGATGGCTCACGCCTCGACCAGCATCCTGCCGGACATCTCCATGTGCAGGGCGTGGCAGAACCAGCTGCAGTAGTACCAGTGCACCCCGGGCTTGTCGGCCACGAAGGTCACCGAGGAGGTCTGCTGCGGGTTCACCTCGAAGTTGATGCCGTGGTTGACCAGCGCGAAGCCGTGACTCAGGTCCTCGATCATGTCGAGGTTGGTCACCACGATGGTCACCTCATCGCCCTTCTTCACCTTGAACTCGGTGATCCCAAAGCTTGGCGCGATGGAGGTCATGTAGACGCGGACCTTGTTGCCATCGCGAATGACCTTGTTGTCCCGCTCAAGGGTCACGCCATCTTCCTTGGCCATGGCCACGGTGTCGGCGAAGAAGGGGTCTTCCCGGTCGTAGATCTTCACCGGGTCCAGCTGGTCGGCGCGCACCATCAGGGCGTCGTGGGGCTCGGCGTAGGTCGGCCCGTCGTGCACCAGCTCCATCTTCTCGCCGGAGATATCGATGAGCTGGTCGTTCTCCGGGTGGAGCGGGCCCACGTTGAGGAACCGGTCCTTGGAGAACTTGCTGAGCGAAGCCAGGTACTTGCCGTCCACGTCGCGGCTGCAGGCCAGCGACGCCTTCAGGTGACCGATCTGGTAATGCACGTCGATGCGGTCGCGGATGTAGTTCACATCGGCCCCGTCATAGGAACGGATGGCATCGGCGATGTTCCACTTGACCACCTGGCTGTCGATGAACAGCGAGGTGTAGGCGTTGCCGCGATCATCGAAGGTGGTGTGCAGCGGGCCCATGCCCACCTCGGGCTCGGCCACCACGGTGTCGCGCGGGTCGGTGATGGTGCCGTCGAACCAGTCGTCGACGCGGGCCCACTCCACCACCGAGCAGGTGGGAGAGAGCTTGCCGCTGACCACGAAGTACTTGCCGTCCGGCGGCGCGGTGTTGAAGCCGTGCGGGCTACGCGGGATGGGGATGTACACCGTGTAATCGGACCCACCCTTGTCCGCGCCACGACCATCCACCACGGGCACGTCAGAATCCCCGATGGTGGTGTAGTCGCCGTTGGCCACCGCCTCCTCGATGCGGGCCACGTTGAAGATGACCGCCCAGTCGCGCTCCGGGCCCATCATCTCTTCCTGGGTAACACCCCGGTTGGAGTTGTAGCAGGTGGCGCCGACGTACTTGCCCTCGTAGTCGGTGTCGCAGTTGTCCATGTTGCCATCGACGATCACCTGCCATTTGATGTCCATGGTCTCGGCGTCGAGGCAGGTCATCAGCGTCCAGTACTCGCTGGGATCCTCCAGGTGGCGACCATCGTTGGGCGTGGGGATGATCATCTCGCCGGCGGCAAAGACCCGCTCGGTCTTCGGCACCCGCTGCAGGGTCAGCCCGTGAATGGAGGCCGTATTGGGGATGGTGACGATCTTGTCCGTCCGCATGATATCGAGACGGATGCGGCCCACCCGGGTGTTGGCCTTGTCATTGATGAAGCACCAGCGCCCGTCATACCGGGCATCGGTGTAGCTCACCTTCGGGTGGTGGGTATCACCGTTGAGGAAGACGCCGCTCTCGCCCAGCACCCGCTTGCTCTCGTTGGTAATGCCCCAGCCGATGGCGCTGTCAAAGTTGAACACCGGAATGCGCAGCAGCTCGCGCATGGAGGGCACGCCGAAGATGCGCACCTCGCCGGAATGGCCGCCGCTCCAGAAGCCGTAGTACTCATCCAGCTGGCCAGGCCCCACCTTGTGCGCGTTGCTGTTGCCCGGGGCGGCGCTGGTCTCGCCACTGCGCACCAGCATGCCGGTACCGGTGGCCCCAGCCGCGCCCACTGCACCCACGGCAGCCGTGGTGCCGAGGAATTTACGGCGACCCGGGTTCTGTAGCCCCCCGGTGTCGTCGATCGTTGCCTTTTTCGTGTCCATCTCACTCATCGTCATAGCCCTCTCGGCTCTGGTACATCGATCAGATGCCCCCGCGGTGGTTTACGTGGTTCGGGGCACTTCCACTGTCGGGAAGGCGCCTTGGCCCCTCCCCTCCGCTTGTCGCGCCGCCTTTTCCCGGCGTTTGCGACGAACGATCATTGGCGGGCACTTGCGGTCGTTCCAGTACGTCACCTGGCAGTCCAGGCAGTAGTGGCACTCGTTCGCATTGATGCGCCCATCGGGGTGAATGGCCTGCACCTCACACTCGTTGGCGCAGATCTGGCAGGGCTGGCCGCACTCCTTATGCCGACGCAGCCAGTCGAACAGTCGGATGCGCGCCGGGATGGCCAGCCCCGCACCCAGCGGGCAGACGTACCGGCAGAAGGCCTTGCGCATGAACACCGAGATGCCGAGCCAGGCCAGGGCGTAGAGCACGAAGCCCCACTCGCGCATGAACTGCATGGAGATCGCCGTCTTGAACGGCTCCACCTCGGCGTAGCGCTCCGCCTCTACCAGCGAATGCAGGGAGATGGCGAACAGGCCGAGCAGGACGATGTATTTCAGCGCCCAGAGCCGCTCGTGCACCGCGAAGGGCATCTCGAACTGGGGGACCCGCAGCTTGCGCGAAACCTCGTTGATGAGTTCCTGCATGGCGCCGAAGGGGCAAAGCCAGCCGCAGTAGACACCCCGTCCCCAGAGCAACACCGTCACCGCGACGAAGCTCCAGAGGATGAACATGTAGGGGTCCATCAGGAACGTGGACCACTGGAAGTCGGTGAACAGGGCATTGGTGAAGGTGAAGATGTTCACCACCGACAGCTGTGCCAGGGCGTAGTAGCCGATAAAGCCCACGGTGTAGACCAGGAAACCGTGGCGTATCCAATACAGCAGGCGCGGCCGGCGCGCGAGCACATCCTGGAAGAGCAGGATGAACGTCAGGAATACCAGGCTGACGGCCAGCACGGTGATGCCGAACACCCGGTCCTCCCACACGGTCAGCCACAGGGGACGGTCATCCTCATCGAGGCTGGCTGGCGGCTCGGGGATATCGAGGAACTGCTCCGGCACCTGGTAGCTGGCCTCGAACCGGGCATTGATGCGGTCCAACGCGCTGACCTGCCGGCGGACCAGCAGTTCCAGGTCCATGTCGCTGGCCGGGTCGAAGCGGGCATCGGCGCGGATGATGAAGATTTCCTTCTCACCCAGGTCCGGCGCGCTGTTCGTGTCCAGCCGGTGCAGCCGGATCAGGTCGCGGTCGTGCCACTGGATGGTCTGGTCACCCTGGATGAGTTGCATGCGGTCGAAGACGCCGCCGCGCACCCAGCCGTCCCCTTTGAAGGAGTAGTCGCTGTCAGCGCTGGCCATGACCCCCAGCAGGTGCTCACCCTCATCCAGCCGATCCATGAGGCGTTCGTATTGGGTGTCACCCAATAGATTGCGACCGATGGTGGGCACATTGAGGTAGCCGAAATAGATGTCGATGAAGGTCTCTTCCTCGGCACCGTCGGGGGCGGTGTCCACGCCCTCGGCGTCGGTGCCCTCAAAGGCCTCGTCCACGTCACCCCGGGCGATCTGCAGGCGACCCAGCGCGCCCATCTCCTTCAGGGCGGCCCAATCAGCCTCCTCGAAGACATCCTCGCGCACCGTGGCCGGTTCCCGCAGGGCGGCCACATCCACATCGACAATGCCGTGCTCGCGGGCCACCAGGCGGGCCGCGCGCATAATGGAGTCCCCCATCACCACCACCGTCACGGTGGCGCTGGACACGGAGTCGACGCTGACATAGCCCTCGCGCTGGCGACGGGACAAGCCCACGCGCACCCGTTCCGTCACGTGCTTGCCGACGTACTGGTCCATGAAGTCCACCAGGCGGTGGTCGGGGACCCCGATCAGCACGATCGGTTCGGAGTGCTCCAGCAACTGCACGCCGGTGATGTAGCCATCCAGATCCATGCCGACCCGCATGTTGACCGGCTTCCCGGAGTAAGCGCCGATCGGGGCAATCTCGATGGTCTCGAAGGCGTAGCCCACCCGTTCGCCGTCCTCATAAAGAGGGTGCACCGGGGGTTCCCCCTCCGGTGCCCCCACCTTGTCGGCGCCGGGTAGGACTTCATCCAGCCAGTCCGCTGCGCCTAACTGCCAGGGCATGGCCAACAGCAAGAGAGCACAAAGCCAGCCCAGGGTTTGGCGGGTTCCTTTCAGCACGGCAGCCTCCGCGTCCTTTTGGCCCTAGTCGCAGTCCTGCTCGGCGAAGTACGCCGCGATGTCCGCCAGCTCCTGGTCATCGAAACGCATGACCTGAGGCGCCATCTCGGGGTCTTCGCGATCGCCGTCGCGATAGGCCTCGAGGGCGGATAGCAGATAGGCCTCGTGCTGACCGGCCAAATTGGGATAACGGGGCATGGAACTGCGCCCGCCGGGGCCGTGGCAGGCGACGCAGCTGGCGACCAGTCCAGCACCGCGTTCGGGATCCCCTGCTGCAGCCAATCCCGGGATTGCCAGCGCTACGCCAAATGCCGCCGTTAGAACAAGTTTGTGGACCATGTCCTGCCTACCTCTCTGGTTATGCGATTAGCAGGACGGAGCACGCTGCCCCGCCTTGCCGCATAGTTAATATCCAGAGAGGCCGCTTGGTCTTTGCGGCAGGACAAACAGCCGTGTGACAACCTGTCGCAGTGGCAATCAGCTACCGCTCAGAAGCCGTAAACGGTTTAGGGAGGTAAGGGTGACGCGACACCGGCCCACACGGACCAGGCCGTCACGCTCCCAGCCGGAGAGGGTCCGGCTGACGGTATGCAGGGTGGTGCCGCAGAGTTCTGCCAAGTCCTGGCGGGTAATGCTATCCGCCAACCTAACACCGTCTGCGGTCGGTGTTCCGGCCTGTTCCGCCAGTCGGAGCAAACACTGCGCGAGGCGCTGGGGTACCTGCGCTGTGGAGGCCTCACAGAGTCTCTCCACGGTCTGCTCCTGATAACGGGCGACAATTTCCAGAAGGTTGGTCTGCAGCGTCGGCAGCCGCTTGAGTTCCTCACGCATCGCCTGGGCGGGCCACGCCAGCACCACACTGCCCTCCCAAGCCCGCGCGGTAATCGGGAAGCGGGCGGCCTGCTTACCGATCACGGAACAGGCAGCGCATGGTTCGAAGGGGCGCAGAATTCTGACAACCACATCCTGCCCCTGCGGTGAACCACGCAACAATTTGATGGCACCCGCGTAAAGCAGATAAAAGCTGTTGGCGGTCTCACCGGCATTGAACAGAGTCTCCCCCGCCTCGAGCTGATGCGGCTGGGCGCGTCCCAGCACTTCGCTGATCTGGCGGGGCGCCAAGCCATTGAAAAGGGGACTGGCCGATAGCTCATCAGCATACGTGTGGCTTTTCGTCAGCGGCATGGTGTCCATCACTCCTGTAAGATTCATTTTGTGCACATTTTATAGAACACTTTATCCTGCAATTTGAGCCAGAGCAAAGACTGGAGCAGTTGATCGCGCTTATACAGTACCGAACGCCGGCCAACGAACGCCCGGGAGAACCCCATGCAGATAATCAACGCCTCCGCCCTGAAGCACCCCTTGCTACAAGCACCGCGGGAGCTCATGACAGAGCTGGACTTTAACCTGGGCACCATCCCAACCACCGTGCGCCTAAGGTTGTACTACGAGCTTCATGGCCACCGGATCAGCCATGAACAAAGTCACTTTCTGCAGACACCGCTGCAGGATGAGCCTGGCCTGGTGGACCTGGAGGATGAGCGGGACCCCGATCAGGCACTGCAACAGCTGGTAGGTGACTTCATCCAGCGCTACCAGGAAGCGGAACAGGCAGGCCATCGGCCCTCAGCGGGCTGGTTAATGCCGAACCGGGATTTCGCATGAAAGGCCATGAGCAGACGAGGCCTGGCTGGTAACCGCCACGGTCCGCACGCTTGACAGGTAGCGTTGCGTGAGTAAAATGCCCCACACAACGCAGCGCACAGTTCCCCGGTAGCTCAGTTGGTAGAGCAAGTGACTGTTAATCACTGGGTCGGCGGTTCGAGCCCGTCCCGGGGAGCCATACAGAAAAAGCCCAGGCCTTATGGCTTGGGCTTTTTTGCTTCCGGCATTTCTCCTGAACCCCGCCGGAGCCCCCCGTCAGTCGACACCCGCCGTTCCCCATCATTGACCCGCTCCATAACGCGACAGGGCGCCACCGGCCCTGCCGATGGCGCCCTGTATGTCGCTGAGGCTGTTTGGCCTCGGAATTACTCGCTCAATGCGGCAACCGCGGCCAGCCGCTCGGGCTGCTCCAGGCCAGCAACAATCGGGGCGGAGACAGCCAGCACCGCGATGAATCCGGCGAGTACCAGCACATGCGCCGGACGAACCCGGGTGATGGGTTCCTTGCGCTGAATGGAGCATACCCCGCCCGGGCAAAGCTGCGCCCGCTCCTTGAAGAACATGTTGTACATCTTGCAGCCGATGCAGATCCCGAACGCGGTTTCGAAGAACATCAGCACGATGCAGACCAGGCACGCGGCCAGGACAACCGGACCCGCGCTGTTCAGCCCGAACACCAGAAACATCACCACGGTGGCAATGCCTAGCCCAAGTGCCCAGGCGAACCGCTTCTGTGGCGCGCCGACGTACTCGGGCTCCTGGTTGCCGACCAGCAGGCGCCCCAGGACCAGCGAGGGCGCGAAGCGCGGGTTGACCAGCACCCGGATGGCGAAATCCAGGAAGAAGGCCAGTACTACCATCCGCATCGGGGTAAAGCTCCCCAACTGGAAGGCCTGAAGGAAGGCAATCAGCGCCGCGACGAACAGGATGCCCGCGCCAGCACGGGCCTCGCGCTCGTTCAAGACGGGAACTGCGTATTCCTCCATCCTCTCACCGAACTGAAACAACTTTCCCATCACGATCCTCCGAAAATGCTTTGGCGTCAGGCTAAAATATTCATCGCTATTATATGACTACTTATGAATATTACAACGCTCACTTCCTCTGCGCCAGTCCTCGTACCGCCTAATCAAAGGCGTGGCGGATCACGTCCCGGTAGTTGCGGATACGCTGCACGAAGTGCACCGGCTCGTAGCCCCGGGCATAGCCGTATCGCAGGTTCGGGTAGTAGCGCTCGTCCGCCAGCAGGGGCAGCACCTCGCTCATTTCCTGCCAGTCGTCCGGGTCTCGGTCCAGATCCCGCGCCAGTTGCCGGGCATCGAGCAGGTGGCCGCGGCCCACGTTGTAGCTGGCCAGCGCCAGAAACAGGCGGTCCGGTTCCGGGATCTGCTCCGGCAGACGCTCGTAGCGATCCGCCAGGTAGCGGGCACCGCCCATGATGCTCTGCTGCGGGTCCAGCCGGTTGTTCACCCCAAGTGATTCCGCCGTGCTTTGGGTGAGCATCATCATGCCGCGCACCCCCGTGGGGCTGCGGGCCTCCGGGTTCCAGTGGGACTCTTGGTACGATAGGGCCGCCAGCAGGTCCGCCGGCATACCCGTCTCCTCCTCCGCCTGTTCGAAGTAGGCCTTGTACTCCGGCAGCGTATCCTCGATGCGCCGGCTCAGCGCCCGCATGTCCACGAAGTCGAATTCGCTCACGTAGGCGTAATAGCGCTGCTCCATGGCCGCGATGGCTTCATCCCCCTCGCGACTGTTCATCCAGGCAAACGCCGCTTTCGCCAGGTCATCGAACCCCTCGGCAATGTACCACCCCAGATTCTGACCCTCTGTCAGGTCCATCATCACCTCGAGGGCAGGCAGGTAACGGCGGTTCAGGCGCACGATGGTGGAATCTGCCACGGTGCAGTCCAGGCGGCCCTCCGCCACCGCGCGCAGTAACTCCTCGGAGCCGCGCTCATCCTCCTCGAAGGCCAGGTCGGTATGCTGCTCTGCCAACTCCTCGAGGGCCTCGGCATAACTGGAATGGGCAGTCACTTTCAGCCCCACGTCAGCGAGATCCGTCATGCTCTTGGGCCTGTTGCTCATATCGCGATGGCAGACCACCTGCTGCGTGACCTCGGTATGGGCCGGCCCCCGCTCGAACCGGTCGTTGCGCGAGTCCAGGTGCGTCAGCCCGGCGGCGGCCAGGTGCGCCCGGCCCTCCTCCAGGTAGGCCAGCACCTCGGCCGTGGTGTGCAGGTCCACCCAGTCCACGGACCAGCCCTGCGCCTCGGCAAAGGCCTCTACCAGGTCGTGCTCCGGGCCGACTCGGCGCTCGTGGCGATCGACATAATAGGCCGTTGCTGAGTTACGGGTGACCACCCTGAGTTCACCGGTTTCCTGCGGGTCGGCGAGCGGCTCTCGTGGTTCATCATCAGGCCCCTGGCCGCAGGCGGAGAGCAGCGCCGCCAGCAAAATCGGCGCAAACGCAAGCAAACGTCGCATCGTCAATCTGTTCTCTGGGTGCACGGCAGAACAGTCTAACCCGCTTTGACCGGGAGAGGATCAACCCTGACTTTTTTCCGAGTGTTTTACTTGGTTTTTGCCTTACAATAGTGCGCATCGCAATTGGCAACGCCGGACACGCTTACCATGCCGCAGCAGCCGCCCATCCCCTTCGACAACACCTATGCCCGCCTCCCGGACCGGTTCTATTCCCGGGTTCAACCCACCGCCGTGGCGCAACCGGAGCTGATAGAGCTCAACCAGCCCCTCGCCGAGGCACTGGGCCTCCAGCCGGACCTCCTCGACGCCGGTCCGGGCGCGCGGATATTCGCCGGCAATCGCATCCCGGAAGGCGCCGAACCGATTGCCATGGCCTACGCTGGCCACCAGTTCGGGCATTGGGTCCCCCAACTGGGTGACGGGCGGGCGGTGCTGTTAGGCGAGGTAGTAGACCGGGGCGGGGTCCGCCGGGATATCCAGCTCAAGGGCTCCGGCATCACCCCCTACTCCCGCAGCGGTGACGGCCGCGCGCCGATCGGCCCGGTGGTGAGGGAATACTTGGGCAGTGAGGCGATGCACGCCCTGGGCATACCCACCTCCCGGGCGCTGGCAGCCGTCACCACCGGCGAGCCGGTGTGGCGCGAGACGGTCCAGCCCGGCGGGGTCATCACCCGCGTGGCCACCAGCCACGTGCGGGTGGGTACCTTTGAGTACTTTTACCACCGGGGTGATCAGGAGGGTGTCCGCACCCTGGCCGACTACGTGATCGACCGGCACTACCCGGAATTGGCTGGCCGGCCACAGCGTTACCGCGAGCTGCTGACGGCGATCATTGCCCGCAAGGCCGACCTGGTGGCCCGATGGATCAGCGTGGGGTTCATTCACGGGGTGATGAACACCGACAACACGTCCGTGGTCGGTGAGACCATCGACTACGGGCCCTTTGGCTACCTGGACACCTACCACCCCAAGACGTGCTACAGCGCCATCGACCGCTTCGGCCGCTACGCATTCGATGAGCAGCCCCGGATGGCCCACTGGAACCTGACACGGCTCGCGGAGACGCTGCTGCCTCTGCTGAGCGACGATGAGGATCGGGCGCTGGAGATCGCGCGGGAGGCTCTGGACGAGTTCCTGCCCCGCTTCGAGGCGGCCCATCACGCCAGCCTCCGCGCGAAACTGGGGCTGGCAAAGGCACTACCGGGAGACGTAAGCCTGGCGTACGACCTGTTCGAGCTGATGGCGGAGCAGCAAGCGGATTTCACCGCGGTATTCCGCGCCCTTTGCGAGGCGGGTGCACCCACCGAGGCCCCCGAGCGCTTCGCCGCACCCGCCCGCCAGCACTTTCGAAATAAGGGGCCGTTCGATGCCTGGGCAAGGCGCTGGGCGGATCGGTTGCAACAGGAGGCGCGCACCAACGGCGCACGTCAGGCGGCCATGCGGGCGGTGAACCCGAAGTTCATCCTGCGCAACCACCTGGCGCAATGGGCGGTTGATGCCGCAACGGAACGGCACGACTTTGCGCCCATGAAGCAACTGCTGGACGTGCTGCAACGGCCATTCGATGAGCAGCCAGGCGCCGAACACCTGGCCGCACCGCCATTGCCCGAGCAGCGGGTTTACCAGACCTTTTGCGGCACCTGACCTGGAGATGCCGCTGCCAGGCGCTGTCAGCCCCCCAGCTGCGTCAACAGACCGACCAGCCCCGGCATTATGCCGATGAGAAGCACCGCCACCACGGCAAGAAGCCAGATCAGTGGGCTCGAGTCGCCATCGTAATGCTCGTTATCCGCCATCACCTACCTCCTCGATCAGGGAAGACAAGCTGCGCCCGCCGCCACGGCGACGGGCCCCGGGCGTAATGCCCTCCAAGGAAAGGGCACCCTTCCCCATTTTTAGTAAGGTTGGCCCCGGCTTGCAACCCAGTGGGCAACGCGGTATTAGCGGTGGTATTCCCCCTCTCGCTCGGGTTGGTACAGCACCTTCTCGATCTGCACTTTCAGACTGCCGCCACCCGGCCGCGGCCATTCGATCTCATCGCCCTCGGAAAGCCCGAGCAACGCACTGCCGACCGGGGCGAGAATCGATACCGTCTCGCTGCTGCCGGCATCCCGGGGGTAGACCAGGGCCAACTCGAAACGCTCACCCGTCGAAACCACCCGGAAACGGACCTTCGAGTTCATCGTCACCACGTTGGGCGGCATGTCCTCCGGCTCCACCACCTCGGCACGGTCCACCTCGGCCTGGAGTTCGGCCTTGCCCGGGCAATCCCGGGGGGAGGTGGCGTCCAGCAGTGCATCCAGCCGATCGGCGTCGCGGCTGGTCACGAAAATGGGCGGTCTTGTGCTCATTGGATAAACACCCTCAATCCTTTAATCGCCTGGCAGCCAGCCAGAAAAACCAGGACCCCGGCCTGGGGGGGCCGGGGTCCTGGTGGCGTCATGAGAATCGCCGCCCCGGGACCGGGGCGGCGCGCTACTGTCAGATATACGTGTTTAACAGACCGGGTGCAAGCGACCGGCGCCCGGCACCGCCGCTCCCAGGCCCATGCGACCTTTCGCCGCATCCTGCTAGACTGGCTCTCCCCCTGAGACGCCAAAACCAAAATGTTCAGAGAAAAACTGGCGCGACACCCCCTGGCCGTTATCGTCATCGCCCAACTCTTCGGCACCTCGCTCTGGTTCAGCGTAAACGGCGTTGGGCACGCATTGGGCGAGGCCGTGAATCTCAGCGATGCCGGCCTGGGGCTGCTGACCATGGCGGTGCAGGCCGGCTTTATCACCGGCACCCTGCTGATCGCCACCACCGGCCTCGCCGACCGCGTCCGCGCCAGCCGGCTATTCGCCATGGCAGCGGTTGCCGGTGCCCTCATCAACGCCGGTTTCATCATGGTGGCCGGTGACCTGCAGGCGGGCGTGATCGCGCGCTTTCTGACCGGGTTATGCCTTGCCGGCATCTACCCCCTGGGCATGAAGCTGGTGGTCAGCTGGACACCCCGGTATGCCGGGGCCGCTCTAGGCTGGCTGGTCGGGATGCTCACCCTCGGGACCGCCCTGCCCCACCTGCTGCGGGGGGCGACGTTTGAACTCCCCTGGCAATGGCCATTACTGCTGGCATCGGGTCTGGCGCTGGTAGCCGCCTGGCTGATCCTCACACTGGGTGACGGCCCGGAGCTTCCGGGACCGGCCCGCGGTGGCCGCCCGTGGGCAGGCCTGGCGGCATTCCGTCGCAACAATTTCCGGGCGTCAGCTTTCGGGTACTTCGGCCATTGTTGGGAGTTGTACGCGTTCTGGACCCTGACCCCGTTCCTGGTCGCACGCGAGATCCAGCGGCTGGGCCTGGACCCCGCCTGGCTGCCCTGGCTGGCGTTCCTGGTGATCGGCCTGGGCCTCCCAGGCTGCGTCTGGGGCGGGCGGATCAGCCGCTGGCTGAGCAGCTTCAACGTGGCCCGCATCACGCTCGCCATCTCCGGCACCCTGTGCCTGCTCTACCCGCTACTGGGCGCCGCGCCCCCGTGGCTCCTGCTGGGGCTGCTGGCTCTCTGGGGCCTGACGGTGATCGCCGACTCGCCGCAGTTCTCTGCCCTGGCCTCCGCGACCGCACCGCGGGAGCGACTGGGCGCCGCGCTGGCCATCATGAACGCGATCGGTTTCGCCATGACCATTCCGGCGATCGCGCTGACCACCCACTTCTGGGCGACGCAGGAACTGCACGTGATCTGGTGGCTGCTGCCCGGACCGATACTCGGCCTGATCGCCCTGCACCGCATGCAGCGACAGGCACTGAAGGAGATCTAGGCGGTGACAACTGCCCGGTCAGGGCTCGGGCGTAATCGGCACGCCGCGCCGGCGCCACCACCGGGCCAGCAGGCCGTGGCGGGGCGCGAACAACAGCGTTAACAGGAAAATCGCAGTGGCCACCAGCACGATAGCGCCGCCCGAGGCCACGTCAAAGAAAAACGACAGGTACAACCCGACCACGGCGGAGACCACACCCACGCCCACCGACAGGCCCATCATCGTGGTCAACCGCTCGGTCAGCAGATGGGCCGTGGCCCCCGGGGTGATCAACATGGCCACCACCAGGATGATCCCAACGGTTTCCAGGCTGGCCACGATGGTCAGCGTCAGCAGCAGTATCAACCCGTAATGGATGGCGCTGGTACGAAACCCCAGCGCCTGCGCCTGCAGCGGGTCAAAGGTGTAGAGCAGCAGCGGCCGGTAGAAGAGCCAGACCACCAGAAAGGCGATAATGCCGGAGACCAGGGTCAGCAAGAGTGCCGAGTGCTGAACCCCCAGCACGTTACCGAACAGGATGTGCATCAGGTGGGTGCTGGAGGCGATCTTGCTGATGATCACGATGCCCAGGGCAAACGCCGCGGTAAACATCAGCCCCATGGCCGCATCCGACTTGATGCGGGTATGGCGCTCGATAGCGCCGATCCCCAATGAGGTGAGTGCGCCGGTGATAAACGCCCCGATAAAAAAGGGCCAGCCCAGCAGGTAGGCGATGGCCACGCCGGGCAACACCGCGTGGGATATGGCGTCACCCAGCAACGACCACCGTTTCAGCACCACATAGCAGGAGAGCATGCCGCACACCGCCCCCACCAGCACGGAGGTGAGCAGTGCCCGCTGCATGAACCCATAGTCAAAGGGGCTTGATAGCGCCTCCGGCAGCAACCCGACCAGCGCCAGCAGCGCCACCAGCAGGGCATCGACAACTGCCAGCCCCACCCCTTCAAGCCAGGCGATCATAGCCAGGCCTCCCGGCGCGGCTGCGGCTCCTCGGACGGCCCCCGCCAGCCGGCGGCGGCCATCCGCGCCAGCATTTCGTCCACCAGCATCTCCTCCGGATCACCCATCCCGATGACCGTGCGGTTCAACAGCAGCACCTGGTCTGCGTACTCGCGGGCGCTGACCAGGTCGTGGGTGACCATCACCACGGTGCGCCCGGCAGCCCGTTCGCGGGCGAGTACATCCAGGATCAACGCCTCGCTGGCCGCGTCCACCCCGGCGAGGGGTTCATCCAGCAGCAGGACCTGGGCCTGCTGGGTCAGGGCCCGTGCCAGCAGGACCCGCTTTTTCTGCCCCCCGGACAGCGCACCGATCGGCCGGTCCGCGTACGCGGCCATGTCCACCGCCTCCAGCGCCGCGTCCACCGCCAGCCAGTGTCGGGGCTCGACCAACCTGGGCGGCATCAGCCGACGCCAGAGCGGGTCGCTGCGCATGTGCCCGTAGCGGCCGGTCATGACCGTGTCGCGGACCGAAATCGGGAAATCCCACTCGATGGCCTCCTGCTGGGCCATGTAGGCGATCGCACCGCGGCGACGTTGCCGTGCCGGCGACTCCCCCAGTACGGACACGCGCCCCCGCAGAGGGCGCATGGATCCGACGAGGATCCGGAAAAGGGTCGACTTGCCTGCGCCATTCGGTCCGATGATCGCCGTCCACTGCCCTGCCGGCAGGCGCACGTCCACGTGCGCCAGCACCGGCTCGCCCTCGTAGGCGGCATACAGTTTGTCGGCCTGGACAGCGATCGGTCCGGCAATTGTCCCGTCACGGGCTGGGGTCACGCTTACTGCTCCGAGAGATGCTCCGTCAGAAGGCGCGCATTGTGCCGCATCAGGGAGAAATAATCCTCTGCGCCGCTGCCCTCCTCACCGAGCGAGTCCACGTAGAGGGGGCCGGCCACCCGCACACCGGTGTCATCAGCAACGCTGCGCACATGCCGGTCGGAGATCGTGCTCTCCCAGAAAATGGCGCGGGGCTCCATCTCGCGCACCAAGTCCACGATGCGCATGATCTGACGCGGCGACCCCTCGGTCTCGGCGTTGGTGCCCCAGACCCCGTCGTGGACGAAGTCGTAAGCATCCGCGAAGTAGACAAAGGCCGCCTCACTGGTGATCAGCAGTCGCTTGCCCTCGGGGATACCAGCGAGTTCCTCGGTCAGTTCCTCGTGCAGTGCGTGCAGGCGATCGGCCAGATCCTCGGCACGTGACTCAAAGGCGTCGGCCTTTTCCGGGCGGATCTCGGACAGAGAGCGGGCGATAACCCGGGCGTACTCGGCCGAGGCGCGCGGGTCCATCCAAAGGTGCGGGTCCGGGTCGCCCTCGAAATCTCCGGTGACGATGGGCCGCGTTTCAAAGCCTGATTCCTCGGCCACCGGAACCACCGGCACACCTTCACCCACCGTGGCTCGGACCTGCCCCATCCACTGCTCCAGCTGGTAGCCGTTGTAGAGGACCAGGTCGGCCTGCTCCAGCGCCATGAAGTTATTGGGGATCAACTCCCATTCGTGGACCTCGGCCCCGACAGGGGTCAGCACCTTGATCTCCACGTCGTCACCGGCCACCTCACGGGCCAGGCCGCCCAGAATGGAGAAGGTCGCCACCACTTGCGGACGCTCGCCATCCGAGGCGTTTGTCCCCCCGCAGGCCGCTAAGCCCAACACCACGACCACCGTCACCGCCACCCGCACCCAGTTCATACTTTGCACACCTCCATATAGAACGCGTTTAAGAATCATTCCTAATTCTAGCGACAACGCTGAACCGTGCCAACCGCCGGCCGGGCAGTGGCGCCGGTAGTCTTTTCCCGGCTACCACGTACCGGTGTTCTCCATCGACGCCCACGGCTCCTTGGCCGGCAGGGCCTCGCCGGCCTGCAGCAGCTCAATGGAGATACCGTCCGGTGAGCGGACGAAGGCCATGTGCCCGTCACGGGGGGGCCGGTTGATGGTGATGCCGCTGTCCATCAGCTGCTGGCACAGCGCGTAGATATTCGGCACCCGGAACGCAATGTGCCCGAAGTTCCGCCCGCCGGTGTAGGTCTCCGGGTCCCAGTTCCAGGTCAGTTCCAGCATGGGGGCCTTGTCGGCACTGCGCGCCCGCTCTTCGTCATCGGGCGCAGCGAGAAAGACCAGCGTGAAGCGCCCCTTCTCGCTCTCCTTGCGGTTGATTTCCACCAACCCGAGCTTGTTGCAGTAGAAATCCAGCGATGCATCGAGGTCGCTGACGCGCACCATGGTGTGAAGATATTGCATGACACTGCCTCCCCGTTAAGCGATAGCGCCATGCTGCGCCGTCCGGCGCGACGCTGCAACCGAACCGCGTCAAATCACCCACCAGCCCGGTGTGTGATTTGCCACAGCACCGTGTGAGATGCCAGCCCTGACCTGCCCTGCCACTGCGAATCACTCCCATTAAAAACGAAATTATTCTATAGATCATTGGCTTAATAAATCACATCGAGTTGGCCTGTTTCCTGCTCAATCCTTGGAAATACAACCAGTACAACCAGGAAGCAGGAGCAAGCGATGCCAGCGTCATCCCGTACCCGCCACGCCACCTACCCCATCTCACTCGGGCTGCTCACCGGAGCCGCCCTGCTAGGTACCCCCGCCCTGGCGGACGCCGGGGGCAGCCTTGCCCCCATCGTGGTGACCGCCCCTGTCATGACCAGCCCCGGGGAACTTGAGACCGACCCGCGGACAAGCCGCCTGCCCCTGCCGGCGCAGGACGGCGGCAGCTTCCTCAAGTCCATCCCCGGGTTCACCACTAGCCGCAAGGGGGGCACCAGCGGCGACCCGGAGCTGCGCGGGCTGGGCGGCGGCCGCCTGAACATCCTGATGGACGGCAGCCCGGTGTTTGGTGGTTGCGGACAGCGCATGGACCCGCCCACGGCCTACATCTACCCGGAGAGCTATGACCGGGTAAGGATCTACAAGGGCCCGCAGACCGTTCGGTTCGGCCCGACCCTGGCCGGCGTGGTGGACTTTGAGCGGGACCCGCGGCGGTTTGACGATCCCACCGTCACCGGCCACGCCAGCATGACGGTGGGCCGTTTCGACCGCACCGACCTGATGGCCGACGTAACCGCCGGCAGTACCGAGGGCTACGCGCGCATCATCGGCACGCTCTCCACGCAGGATGACTACCGCGACGGAGACGGCGACAAGGTGCACTCGGAATTCGAGCGCTGGAGCGGCACCGGCATCCTCGGCTGGACACCGGATGAGTTCACCAACGTGGAGTTTGCCTACGAGCGCAGCGACGCGGAGGCGGCCTACGGCGACCGGATGATGGATGGGACCACCTTCGACCGCACCGGCTACAGCCTCACAGCCCGCCGCGAGGCCATCACCCTCTGGCTGGAGGCCGTGGAATTCAAGACCTTCTACAGCTACGTGGACCATGTGATGGATAACTTCCGGCTGCGTAGCGCCCCCCAGCAGACGGTGAGTTTTCCCGACCGGCGCACCACCGGCGCCAAGGTGGATGCGGAACTGGTGCTGGCCGACCAGACCTGGATGACGGTAGGACTGGATTACACCGAGGATGAACACCGCCGCGGCCGTCGGACCACGATGGAGGGTACGAACACGCTGCAGGAAGTGCTGAGTACCGACTACCCCCGCAATGACACCGCCGAATTCCGCGATTACGGCGCCTACGCCGAGCTGGAACACGGCCTGACAGCGCGCGACCACCTCTTCTTTGGTGCCCGGGTGGACCGTAACCGGGCGGAGGCAGAGTCCCCTTACGGCGGCGCCCCCCCCGGCACCACGGACCACAACACCCTGTGGAGCGGCTTCGCCCGCTACGAGCGGGACCTGGCCGACCTGCCCCTGACCTTCAACATCGGTGTGGGGGCTGCGGAGCGTGCGCCGGATTTCTGGGAGCGGATGAAGGATTTCGATCTGGAGACCGAGCGCCTCACCCAGCTCGATGCCGGCGCCCAATGGCACGGTGACCAGGTGTCTGCGACGGTCTCCGCGTTCTACGGCGAGTTCAGCAACTACATTCTGATCGGCGCCGAGTCCGGCGAGGCCGATGCCCGCAACATCAGCGCCACCCACTACGGCCTGGAGGCAGACCTCACCTACCGCTTCACCCCCGTACTCTCCTCCACCGCCACGCTGGCCTGGGTGCGCGCCGACAACGACAGCGACAGCGAGCCGCTGGCCCAGACCCCGCCCCTGGAGGGCACCCTCAGCCTGGACTACGACGACGGTAGCTGGTTCGGTGGCGGCGTGGTCCGCGCAGTCGAGCGCCAGGACAGGATTCACGAGGGTTTCGGCACCATCTACAGTGTGGATACCGGCGAGACCCCCGGCTTCGCCACCCTGGGGCTGTACGCCGGCCACCGCTTTACGCCGCAGACCCACGCCACCCTCGGCGTGGACAACGTGTTCGACAAGCAGTACCGCGAGCATATCCAGGGCGGTAGCCCCGATCTGGACCCGAATGGCCGGTTCGACCCGCTCAATGAACCGGGCCGTCAATACTGGATGAAGGTGGCCACCCGCTTCTAATCTGCACGCCACCCCGCCGGCCACATCCTCAGAAGGACCAGTCCGGCGGATCCTGGTAGAGACTGACAAACCCCGCCGCCGAGAGCGGCGGGGCGAACCAGAACCCCTGGGCGTATTCACAGCCGAGATCCCGCAGCAGGGCGGCCTGCTCGGGCATTTCTATGCCCTCGGCCACCACCTCGTGTCGGAAGCTGTGGGCCATGGCCACCACGGCCTGGGACAGCACCTGGTCCTGATGGTCGCGGGCCAGGTCGCGCACGAAGGCGCGATCGATCTTCAGGGTGTCCACCGGCAGGGTCTTCAGGTAAGCCAGCGAGGAATAGCCGGTCCCGAAGTCATCCACCGCAATCTCCAGTCCGGCATCGCTGATTTGGGTGAGCAGGTGGCGTGCCAGCCCGACGTCCTCCATCAGCGCCGACTCGGTCACCTCCAGGGTGAGCGCCCGGGCGGGCACCTGCCAGTGCGCCAGGGCCGCCAGCAGCCAGTCCGCGAACCCAGGATCCGACAGCTGGGCGGGCGAGACATTCACCGCCAGCTTGAACGTTTCATCGATCTGTCCCGATGCACGCCACGCCGCCAATTGCCGACAGGCCTCGTCCACCACCCACTGTCCGAGCACCCCCATCTGACCGCTGGCCTCGGCCACCGGCACGAACTCCCCGGGCGATACCTGCCCCCGTTGCGGGTGGTTCCAGCGCAGCAGCGCCTCGGCGCCGATCACCCGCCCGTCCCGGAGATCGATCTGAGGCTGGTAGACCAGGTGCAGTTCGTCCCTGGCGGTGGCGACCTTCAGCTGGTGCTGCATGGCGCGCAGGTCCGCCAGGGCGGATTCCTGCTCCGACGAGAAAAGGCGGATTCGGCTACCACTCCCCGGCTGCGGCAACGCCAGTGCGGCCCGCCGGACCAGGTCCTCTCCGCGGCTGCCATCCTGTGGCGCCCGGGTAAGGCCCAGGCGCCCCTCCAGGGCGAGCCTCAGCCCGTTCATCTCCTCCACCGGCTGCAACCGGGCCAGGAACGCCTCGGCGGCCACCTGCAACGCGTGATCCGGTTGGTACGGCCGGGTCACCAGCAACAGCTCGCTGCCCCCCCAGGCCCCGACACGCCAGTCCGGCGCGGACTCGACCAACCGTTCGGCCAGGCGGCGGAACAGGGCCTCGGCCACCGGGTAGCCGTGCAGCTGCGCGACCTCGTCCACACCGTCCAGCACAAGAAAGCAGACGGCGACCGACTCCCCCCGCTCCAGCCGCTGGTCGATCTCCTCCAACATGGCCTTGCGATTCGGCAGCGCTGTGACCGGATCCTCCAGCGCAAGGCGCTCCAACTCGGCGGTGCGGGCGCGCACCATTTGCTCCAGTTCCTCGGAGTGGTCCACCTGACGGCGGTAGGCGCCGTAATCCCCGAGGGCGTTCCCAATCCGCTGCAGCACCTCCTCGTGGTCGAACGGCTTGGTCAAGAAGTCACGAACACCCTGGCCCAGCGCCCGGGTGCGGGTCTCCCGGTCATTTTGCGCCGTTAGCACGATCACTGGCGGACACCGGTCGGCCCAGCGCGCCTTCAACCGATCAAAGACCTGGTGGCCGTCCATGTGGGGCATTCGGATATCAAGCAGCACCAGGTCCGGCGACCAGTCGGCCACCGTCCCCTCCACCTGTCGGGGGTCGGTGATCGCACGGATATTGTCATAGCCGCCCTCGGCGAGCATGGCGCTGAGTACCGCGACATTGCTCGGAGTGTCATCCACCACGAGCAGGCGCGCGTCAGTGCATGTTTCCTGCTCCCCCATCCAACAGCCCTCCTCTGCATCCCAATCGGATCAAGTGCACCACTCCTCCAGAATCTGGCGCAGACGGGCCATGTCCAGAGGCTTGGTAAGGTACTCGCGAAAACCGGCGTCCAGCCCCTGCCGGATCTGGCTCCGGAGGGCGTAGGCGGAAAGGGCCACTACCGGGATATGCCGGGTGGCGGCGTGGCGCGACAGCACCTGCAGCGCCTCGAAGCCGTCCATGCCCGGCAGATCGATGTCCATCAGGACCAGGTCCGGCTGCTCGCTGAAGGCCCACTCAATGCCGAGCTCCGCTGACGGCACGCAGGTCACCTCCACATTGGGCAGTTCGTCGCACACCGCACGCAACAGCTGCTGATTGGCGGGGTTGTCCTCCACGTACAACACCTTGCGGCGCCGGCGGGCGCAGGACCTCGCCTCACGCCGGTCATCAACGGCAGCGCACGGTTCAGACGACTCCGCGTGCGACTGTGGCTCATCCTCCGGGAGACAGATCCAGAACGTGCTTCCCCCCTCAACGGTGCCGTCCGGTTCCCTTCGGCGGTAGCCCACGCCCCCTCCCATCTGCTCGGCCAGCCGCTGGGTGAGCGCCAGCCCGATGCCGGTCCCCTCGATGCCGGCCTGGTCTGCATCCAGGCGGCTGAAGGGCTGGAACAACTCCGCCTCCCGCGCATCAGGAACGCCAGGACCGGTATCGTTCACGGCAATCACGCTCTGGCCGTCCTGCCAGCGCTCCCAGGTCAGCCAGACCCGGCCATGCTCACGGTTGTACTTTATGGCGTTGGAGAGCAGGTTGAGCAGCATCTGTTTGAGGCGGGTGTAGTCCGCCCGCACCGTGGGCCAATCGGTCAAGTCGGCCGGCGGCTCCACACTGACCGTGCTGGCGCCCGCCACCCCGGCGATAGTGTCCAGGGCTTCCCGGGCGACGTCGGCCACGGACACCGGCTCCAGCGACACCTGCATGCGGCCGGACTCAACCCGCGCCAGGTCCAGCACGTCGTTGATGAGCTCCAGCAGGTACTTGCCGCTACTGTGGATCTGCCGGACCTGCTCCCGCTGCCCGTCGGGCAGGGGTTGGCGGCGGCTGTTCTGCAATAACTGCGAAAACCCGAGGATGGCGTTGAGGGGCGTGCGGAGTTCGTGGCTCATCGCCGACAGGAAGTCGGTCTTGGCGCGGTTCGCCCGCTCCGCCTGGTCGCGGGCCTCAGCCAGCTCGCGCATCACCTGCTCCCGCTCGTCCAGTTGTCGGCGCAGGTTGATCAACAGCGCGCAGGCCGCCGTGAAGGGCTTCAGCCACTCGACCGTCTCCTCGCTGTAGCCATGCTGCCCGTTGGCGATGGCGTACATGCCGATCACCACGCCATCGGAGAGGATCGGCACACCCAGATAGTTGTCCAGCGGCGGGTGCCCCGGTGGCAGCCCCGCGCCACGGGGATCACCCGCGGGATCCCGACTGATCACCACCTCGCCCCTGGCAAAGCTGCGGCCGAGCAGGGTGTCAGCACGGCCCAGACGCATCCCGCCCTCCTCCAGCCGCGCGAGCAGGTCGCGGGAGGCGTCATCCCAGGTCATGTCGGTGATGGCATTGATCTTCAGTTCCGGACCCTGATCGGTCTCGAGCACCTCGCCGATGAACGCCTGGCCGCTGTCCGTGAGATCCAGCAGGGCGTCCAGCAGGAACCGCCAGAGCTGGTTGCCGGAGAGCAGCGCCTGGTAATCGGTGAGCCCCTGGTGCAGCACCTTGAGCAGACGCCGCTGGCCCTCGGCCGCCAGTGCGCGCTCCTTCTCCCGGGTACGATCCTGGGCCATTCCGACGATCCGGGCGGACTCCTCGGCCCCGCCCTCAATCCGGTTGCCGTCCACCGCAACCCAAATTTCGCGCCCGTCGTCGAGCACGAATCGGTGCTCCACCGCGAAGCGTTCACCGCGCTCCACGACACCCTGTAGTGCGGCCCTGATGGCCCCCCTATCGGCTTCCGGGACCCGCTCCAGCAACGAGTCGACCGTTTGCTCCTGCCCGTCGATCTCGCGGGCCAACACGGCCTCTCCCTCGTTAAGCCAGGTGATGTACCCGCTGTCCAGGTTCAACACCCAGGGCACGGCCCGGGCAAAACGCTGGCTCAGTTCCAGCACCGACTTCCTGGCCTGCAAGTCACGGGTTGCCCGCCAGAGGTCGCTGATATCGTGGGCAACCGTGACCACACCATTGACGTTACCCTGCGCATCGTAGAGCGGCGATTTGGCCAGTTCGAATCGGGTATTCTCGTCGTCCTCCAAAGGATTCACGACTACGCTCTCTGGTTGCCCCGTGCCCATCACCCGTTCATCTACAGCACCGGTAATCCGGGTAACCCGCTTCGGGAAGATATCCCGCGGACGTTGCCCCTCCAGGTCGCCCGGGGCCACCCCAAGCACGCGGGCACAGGCATCGTTGGCCAGTACGTACTGCCCCTGGGTATCCCGCGCGTAAATCGGGTTGGGACTGCCGGCCAGCACGGAACTCAACAAAGCCCGCTCCCGCTCCGCCGCCCGCGACGCCGCATGTACCCGGGAGAGATCGGTCAGCACGCCCAAGAATTCACGGCTGCCGTCGGGCCCCTCCACTTCGCTGACTGCCAGGTGCACCGGGATCTCGTGCCCATCGCGATGGCAGGCTTCCACCTCGCGGCCCGTCCCGATGATCCGCTTCTCGCCTGTCTCGAGGTAACGTTGGAGAAACCCGTTGTGGTGCTCGGCGTACCGCGCCGGCATCAGCATCGAGACGTTCCGCCCCAGGACCTCGTCCTGCTCGTAGCCGAGCATAGCCAGCGCGGCCGGGTTGATGGCCTGGATACGGCCCTGTTCGTTGATGCGGAGTATCCCGGCGGCGGAATCATCCAGCAGCGCCGCGTGCCGGATATTGATCATCCTCGCCGCATCATGCTCTTCCTGGAGCCGTTCACGCGCTGCGTGGAGCCGGATCAACTCCTCCACCTGACCGGCCAGCCCTTTCAACCATCGCCGTTCCTGCGCCGTCCAGATACGGGGCTGGGTATCCACCAGGCAATAAGTACCCAGCACCAGGTCCGAGCCCAGGGTGAGCGGCCAGCCGGCGTATGCCCGAATGCGCGGCTCCCCGGTCACCAGCGGGTTGTCTGCGAAACGCGGGTCCAGAGAAGCGTCCTCGATGAAGAGCGGTTCCGCATCGCCTAACGTGTAGGCACAGAAGGACTGCTCCCGGGGCGTTTCATCGAGACCCAGCCCGACGCAGGACTTGAACCACTGCCGCTTGGCATCCACCAGCGAGACCAGCACTACGGGCACTTGGAACAGGTCCCGGCCCAACTCGGTGATCCGGTCGAACGCCTGGTCCGGACCGCTGTCGAGTAGCTTCAGGGCATAAAGCTCGGTGAGGCGCTGTGTTTCATTGTCGGGCTTGGGGGCTGCGGCCATCGGCTGGGGAGACGTCCCGTTGTGACAACTGGTCAGACAGTTTATCGAAAAACCCTACAAAGGGGAGAACTAGGCGCAGATTTCGTGAACCTAGTAACATGCCAGGACATCCGCAAAACGGCGCACTGGCGCCAGGAGGGAATGCTCATGAGCCGTCATTTCGAACAGGCCGAGGGGCTGTGCGAGAACGTCGACGCCGCCACCGAGGGGTTCCGCTATAACCACACCATGCTGCGGATCAAGGACCCGAAGGTGTCGCTGGACTTCTACACCCGGGTGCTCGGCATGCGCCTCGTCCGGCGGCTGGATTTCGACGAGATGAACTTCACCCTGTACTTTCTGGGCCTGATGGGCGACGACGAGGCCGCCCGGGTACCGGCCGACGAGAGCGAGCGGACCACCTGGACATTCAGCCGCCCTGCCATGCTGGAGCTGACGCACAACTGGGGCTCGGAGAACGACCCGGCGGTGCAGTACCACAACGGCAACGACCAGCCGCAGGGGTTCGGCCACCTGGCGATCAACGTGCCCGACATCTATGCCGCCTGCGAACGCTTCGAGCAACTGGGGGTAGAGTTCGTCAAACGCCCAGACGACGGCAAAATGAAGGGCATCGCTTTCATCAAGGACCCGGACGGCTACTGGATCGAAGTGGTCCAGCCCGACCTGATGGCCCGCATCGCCCGTGGCGAATGAGGTCACCTACCAGCTCTACATCCGCCTGAGCCGGGCCTGCCGCATCCAGGCCGGGCGGCTACCGTACCGCCGCCTGCCCGCCGGCTGGTACGTCTACACCGGCAGTGCCCGGCGCAACCTGGCGGCCCGGGTGGAACGCCACCTGCGCCGGGACAAGCCGCGGCGCTGGCACATCGACTGGCTGCTGACCCGGCGGGAGGCCAGGGTGATTCACGTGGTGTTGAGCCAGGCCGCGGAGTGCCCGCTAAATGCCGAAACGGGGGGCGAGGTGTTGATACCAGGGTTCGGTGCCAGCGACTGCCGGGCCGCCTGTGGCAGCCACCTCCGTTACCTGGGCAGTGAGCGGCCCGCGGCCGTACCCGCCGAAAGCCTACACCGCCGCCAGCCCGGGCTGCGGGCCCTGCGCACCGCTCTGGGGGCGGAGGAGTAGGCGTCGGGAACGCTGCCTACACCCCGTTTTCGCCGTTGGACGCACCATCGAGTTTCAGGACCACGTGCATCACGTTCGGGTCATCCGGCGACGTCGACACCTGGAAGCCCATGGCCTCGTTAATCCGCAGCATCGGCCGGTTCTCGCGTAGCACCTCGCCGTAAACCTCGCGGATGCCGCGATGGCGGGCATACTCGACAATACGGCGCATCAGTAGCGGACCGAGCCCCATGCCCGTGACGTTGTTGTCCACCATGATGGCGTACTCGGCGGTCTCGTTATCGGGGTCCGCGCTGATCCGCACCACCCCCCACAACTCCACCTGGCCCGGGAGCCCCGGGTCTGTGACTGCCAGGGCCATCTCCCGGTCATAGTCGATCTGCGTCAGCCGGGCTGCCATTTCGTGGGGCAGCGTGCGGATGGTGCGGAAGAAGCGCAGCCGCAGTTGCTCCGGGGGCGTGCGCTCCACCATCTTGGTTAGCGCCGGCTCATCCTCCGGCAGGATGGGCCGCAGCAGGAAGGAGCGCCCGTCCGGCAGCTCGAGCGTCTCTTCCAGCTCGTTGGGATAGGGACGAATGGCCAGCCGCCGGGTGGGGTCGCCGGTGTAGGGCGGGCGAATGACCACCCGCGAGTCCAGGGCAACCACCCCGTCATCCGTAGCCCAAAGCGGGTTGATCTCCAGCGATTCGATGGCCTCAAAGTCGATCACCATCTGCGAGACCTTGATCAGTGTGAGCGCCAGCGTATCCAGGTCCGCCCCCCGCAAACCACTGTTGGAGAGCATGGAGAAGATGCGCGTCTGGCTCATCATCTCCTGCGCCAGGTGCATGTTGAGGGGCGGCAGCCCGTAGGCCACGTCGGCGATCACCTGGCTCTCCGTGCCACCGTGACCGAACCGGATCACCGGTCCGAAACGGCCACCCGGTATCACGGCAATGGCCAGCTCGTAGGCCCCCGCCCGCGGGGTCATGGGCTGCAGCAGAAACCCGTCCGCGCGCCCCCCGGGCTTGACCTGCTCCAGACGCTCCAGCATGGCGCGGGCCTCCCGCTCCACCGCTTCCGGCGTCTCCAGGTCCAGGGCCACGCCACGCACCTGGGACTTGTGGATGATATCGGGCGACATGAGTTTCAGCGCCACCGGCCGGGCCATGTCCGCTGCCAACCGGCCCGCCTCGCCCGGGTCGGCGGCGCGATAGCTGGGCACACTGGGGATGTCGTAGGCCGCCAGCAGCTGCTGCGCCTGGTACTCGTTCAGCTGGTCCCGACCGGTGGTGAGCGCCGCGCTGATCAGCAAGCGGGCTGCCTCGGGATCGGTCTCGAAGGCCTCGGGGATGGAGGCGGGCGTCTCCATCAGCAGTTGCTGGTTGCGCTGGTACTGCACCAGGCGCATGTAGGCGCGGACGGCCTCCTCGGGCCCCTCGAAGGCGGGCATGGTCTGCTTGAGCCGCTCACGGGCCTCGGCCCCGGCCCGGGGTCCGGACCAGACGGCCAACAGCGCCCGCCGGCTCTTCTTGGCCCGCGCTTCCACGGCATCGACGATCGCGGCATTGTCCACCAGCTCGTTGGGCTGGTTGATCACCAGCGTGCCGCTGATCCCCTTGTCCTCGGCCAGCACCGCCAGCGCATCGCCGTAGGCATCAGCATCGGCGTCGCCGCCCAAGTCCAGGGGGTTGGCAGTGGACTCCGGATCACGGGCCAAGGCGGCCAGCCGCTCGCTGCTCTCCGCCGACAGGCCGTCCAGGGTCCCGCCGTAGGCCTCCAACTCATTGGCGGCCAGCAGACCGAGGCTGCGGCTGTTGCCCAGCACCGCCAGGGGCCCCTGGCGCCCCGGTTTCCGCGTCGAGGTAAGGATCTCCACCGCGTTGAACAGCTCTTCCAGGTCCGCCACCCGGACCAGGCCCGCGCGGCGGAAGGCGGCCTCATAGACCGCGTCGTCGGCCGCCCCCTTGCTGCCCCGGCGGGGCTTGAGCACCACCACCGGCTTCACGCGCGCGGCGCGCCGGGCCGCGGACATGAACTTGCGGGCATCGTCGATGTACTCGACGTAGAGCAGTATCGCGCGGCTGTAGATATCGCTGGCCAGGTAATCCAGCACATCGCCGGTATCCACGTCCATGGCCCCGCCCAGGTGGATCAGGTGGCTCAGGCCGTGCCCTTCCGCCTGACACCAGTCCAACGCCCGCGTGGCTACTGCCGCCGACTCGGTCACCAGCGCTGCTCGTCCGGTACCGGGCCGGTAGGGCGCGACGCTGGCGTTCACCCCGGTCCGGGGCACGGTAAGGTCAATGCAGCCGGGGCCCAACAGGCGCATCAGGAAGGGTTGTGCGGCATCCAGCACCGCTTGCACCTGGGCCCGGTAATCCTCTGGCGTGAGGTTGGGCGCAGGCTTGCTGACCACCACCGCGCCCCGGGTGCCCTTCTGGCCCAACGCCGTGATGTAGTCCGGAATGCGGTTGAAGGGCACATCCAGCACCGCCAGGTCGGGCACCATGGGCAGGCTGTCCACATCCGGGTAGCTCAACACCCCGTGCAGGGCCCGCTTCCCCGGTATGACCGGCATCACCGGCCCACGGAAACCCGCCCCCACCAGGTTACGCAGCAACAGGCTGTCGGCGTCGCTGCCGGTGCCGACCAGGGCAATGGCCCGGGGTTGGAGGAGGTAGTCGAGGTTTCTCACCGTCATGGCGTCACCGATCCCTGTATTCGCTGGCCTGGCAGCCCCGGAAGGGGTCGCTCAATGAATGCAACCTACACCCATAGGGCCGCGGGGCCCAAGCCCCGGGGCGCACTGCTACCATTCTCAGTACCGGCACCCCCATGGCATCATCAAGGCTGCCCCGCCGCTCTTCTCACCGCTACCGCAGCGACAGGAGACAGCATTACTAATGAACGAGACCGAAGCGCGCATCCAGGAGGCCATGAACCGCCTGCTGGCGGAAATCAGCCCCGAGACCGACCTGACCGGCCTGCAGGACGATCACAGCTTTCACCAGGACCTGGACATGGACTCGGTGGATTTCCTTCGGCTAATGCTCGGCCTGGAACAGGCCTTGGGGGTCAAGATTCCGGACGGCGATTATACCCAGCTCTCCACGCCCGGGGGCTGCCGTCGCTACCTCAGGCGCCTGCTCGAACAACACGCCGAACCCGTACAAGGTCGGACCGACGCGCAGGTGCGGTGACCCGGCCCGCTTGAAATTCCGACGCTGCAGTCGTTAAATAGCCGCCCAAACTCCCCACCCCCGCGACGCATTCATGACTGCAGCACAATCCGTGGTACAGCATCCGACCCATGGTCGGTTCGAACCCAATCGCGTCCTTATTCACTACGGCGAGATTGCCCTGAAAGGCCGCAATCGCAGCCGTTTCGAGAAGGCGCTGCGCCACAACCTGCGGCATCGGCTGCGGGCGGCTGGCCTGCGCCCGGAAATCCATCAGGGCCACCAGCGCATCTGGGTGGACCTGGACGGCCTGGCCGCCAGCGACTGTGACGAGGTTATGCAGGCGGCCTCCGAGACCCCGGGCATCGTCACCTACCAGCCGGTGCACTTCCTCCCGGCCACCGGCCACAGTGACCGCCAGGCCCTGCTGGAGCAGGCGCGCATGCTGCTGGCTGACCTGGCCAACCGGGTGGATCATCCCGGCAAGGGAACGTTCGCGGTACGGGTCAAGCGGGCGGACAAACGCTTCCCCCTGCCCTCTGACCAGATCGCCGCACGCATCGGCCAGAGCATCATTGAGCACTCCCCTTGGGAGCGGGTGGACCTGAAACACCCAGACCAGACCTTTCACCTGGATATCTACCTGGACGGGATGTACTGCTACGGCACCCGCTACCGGGGCCTGGGTGGGCTGCCGGTCGGCCCCGGTGGCCGCGGACTGGCACTGCTCTCCGGCGGGATCGACTCACCGGTGGCTGCCTTCGTGATGGCCAAGCGGGGCTGCCGGGTGGATTTTCTGCACTTTACGGCAAGCCCGGCACAGCAGCGCAAAGACGCCGATCACGCCGTGATCCAGTTGGCGCGGCAGTTGTCACGCTATACCGGCCACTCCCGGCTGTTCATGGTGCCCTACGACCACTTTGACATGGCCTTGCATGGGGACCAGCGAGGGCACGAGGTGATCCTCTTCCGCCGTTTCGTCGCCCGCACCGGGGAGGCGCTGGCCAAGCGGCTCAAGGCCCTGGCCCTGATCACCGGTGACAGCCTTGGCCAGGTGGCCTCACAGACCATGGAAAACATGGTCAGCACCTCCCTGGCGGTGCGCATCCCGATCATGCGCCCGCTGGTCGGTCTCGATAAAGCGGATATCGTGGATATCGCCCGCCGGATCGGAACCTACGAGATGTCCATCCAGCCCTACAAGGACTGCTGTGCGCTGCTGGACCACCGGCCCCGCACCAGGACCCTGCCCTACAACCTCGAGAACATCGAGCAGCAGTTAGGGCTCACCGACCCGGCCCTGCTGCAGGCCACCCTGGACGATGCCGTCTGCCTGCAGTTCGCCGCGGGCCGCGACCTGGAGACCTGACGGGCTCACACCGTCAGGTCTATGTTGCCGCCGAGGCCCTGCTCGGACTGGGAAACCATGCCATCGGCCTCCACGGTTTCGCTGTCACCACCCAGCGACCAGGTGTTGTCCGACACCGTGGATACTGCGGCATGGGGGTTGGCAGCTGCGCTCTCCCCTGTTTCCTCAGCCCCTTCAAGGCCCTGCTCACCACCAGGCGCAGCCAGCGGCGGGGGCTCGGCGGGCGCCTGAGCCGGTTGCGCCGGCATATGGTTGGCCTGGGTCGTCTCCATCCCCAGCGTTGGCTCGACATTAGAGATGGGGGGTTGCGGCTGGGCCTGCGCCTGCACGCCGCCCTGTGGCTGCTGAGTCCCCTGGGGCGGCGCGGGGGGTTGCGCACCAGCCGGTTGCTGGGCCTGGGCGTTCTGCTGCCCCGGCGCCGGCCCTGCCCCCTTGCCCATCGGCGATGCCGCGCCCATGGCCATGGGGTTGTTGCCTATGCCGTTGATCATGGGTTGCACTCCCGGTTGCCAATACGGATGCGTGTCGTGGTCATGCCACGTCGCAGCCTGGGAGGAGCAGGTCCCATGCCAATGAATGCCCGGATACCGGGAAAGGCGCCTTACGGCCGCATCCAGGGCGGAATGGATAGCTTGGGGAAGGGGCAGGCCAGGCCACCCTTGGTGGCAGCGCGTTGCTGACGTCTGGCGAGTGGTTGCCGGCACCCGGCAGCGAGAGGCCGGGTGCCGCTTTCGCCTGCCTGCCACGGCTTGGCGACCAAGGGGTGCCAGCAGCCTTTGGGGCGAGCGTTGCGCTCAGCGCTCGGGGCGGGCGCGCAGATCACCGCTACGGCTTTCAGCGGCGGTGGCGCCGGTGCCGCCGGCACTATCGGCCGCTACGGCGGGTGCGACCTCTTCCACCTCTTCGGGGCCGAGCTGATCTGCATCAAAGCCGGGCGGTGGCCCATGGGGGCGCTGCTCCATCAGGTGCTCCACCACGGCCGGCTGGGTCACTACCGCCGCGGCAGTCCCGGGCTCGCGCACTTCGTAAGTGGTCAAGGCCATGACCAGGAAACTCAGCGCGACCAGCGAGGCCGCCCCCCAGCCCGGTGCGGGCAGAGTGGGCACCTCGGGGGTGTTCAAAGCGGCTGCTGCGTGCATGAGATCGTTACCTGTCGCCTGTGGGAAACGCCACGTTATCCGGGAATGTTAGCAAGGCGCCCTGACCGACACCAACGTCGTGAGACAAAAGCCGTATTTTATTGAGATGCACCGCACAATTTGGGCACGCCATCCCAAAGACAACCGGGTGCAAGTTCACAAAGCAATTCATAACTGCTTTGTAATGCGTTGAGCTGTGGATAGAATCCACAACGCAGCGAGGCTCGCCTCGATTTACTCTCCCCCACCCCGGCACATCCAACAGAATGGCGCGAAAGGGCGTGGGTTGGCGATTGACAGCTTTGGAGAGCGTATTTGCTCAGGGGGTATCCCAACCTATGCACACGGATAATACCCGTGGTACCGGCATCAACCGCCGTCGTTTTCTGACCTGGTCCGCGGCCACCCTGGCCCTCGCCAGCGCGCCGATCCCACTGGTCCGCGCCGCCAAGGGCAAGGAACACCGCAGACTCGCCTTCCACAACCTGCACACCGGCGAAAAGCTGGACGTGACCTACTGGGAGCGAGGCGACTACCTCCCTGACGCCCTGGGCGAGGTCAACCATGTGCTGCGTGATCACCGCGCCAACGAGGTGCACCCCATCGATCCGGACCTGCTGGATACGCTGGATGCCCTGCAGAAGCGGCTGGATACCAAAGCCACCTTTGAGGTGATCTCCGGCTACCGGTCACCCGAAACCAACCGCCGGCTGCGTGCACAAGGGCGGAACGTGGCGGTCTACAGCCTGCACATGGAGGGTGAGGCCATCGATATACGCGTCCCCGGGCGCGGCCTGGCCCAGGTGAGGGACGCGGCCCAGGCCCTGAGAAAAGGGGGGGTGGGCTACTACCCCCGGTCGCAGTTCGTGCACGTGGACATCGGCGACGTGCGCAGCTGGTGACCTCAGCCCGCGCGCCGGGCGCCGCCCTGACCGCCTCCCGGGCCACCGGGAGGCGGGGGTGTCCAACAGTTGCGCAACGGCTGACGGGCCCGGTCCGGCATATCACGCGAGAATGCCAGCTCCATACCGGCCCCGCCCCGCAGTCCAAGAACCCGCCCCTGCCGTACCTGGTACATCCGCGCGATATCCGCGCAGGCCGACAGAAACCCGGCCGGGGGCTGGCCCTTGCGGACCGCCGGCCCGTTCGCCCCGAAGCTGATCACAAACGCGACCCGGTGGTGGCGCACCACCAGCGCCACCGCCAGCACCCCGGCCACCGTTGCTGCCAGCCAGAACCAGAGCACGCCACTCCCTCCTAGACGCCCCGCGCCTCACCCATTCGCCGCCGATTACCCGATACGCCCCGGAAACGTGGTCATTGCGTTACGATATCCAGCAACACTCTAAATTGTCATTCCCAGCCACCGGGGAGCCTCGCATGCGGATCATCGTCATTCTGTTACTGGCGCTTATCGTCGCGGTGGCCATGAGCACCCGCCCCGATGAATCGGCCCACATGGCCCGCCTGGACGCCGCCGGCCCGGAGGCAGTGCAGAACGTGGTGGAGGACGAGTTCGGCATGCGCCTGCCCGATGCCGCGGCGGATGCGGCCTGGCGGACGCTGCGCGGCAGGCTGGACTGGACCTATAGCGACCGCTACCTCTTTTCCACGCTAGCCGCACAAGACGGCGATGAATGGACGCTGGTCAGCGTCGGCCTGTTCAACACGGTATTCCTGCTCGGTGACCCGGAAGCCTGGCTATCGGAGCAACTGGACACCCTGCGGGACCGGGGGCTGCTGAATAGTCTGTAGCCCGGTGGGCCGCGGCAGCCAAGGGCCGCATCTAGGCCAGGGCGTTAGCCCCGCTCCGATGCGGCCTGGTCCGATTGCCCCACACTGAAACGCCGGTTCAGGTACGCGACGATGTCGTCCGACTCGTAAAGCCAGCGCACACTGCCGTCGTCCTCCTCGATCCGCAGGCAGGGCACTTTCACCCGCCCCCCTTCGCGCTGCAGCGTCTCCCGGTGTTCACCGGGCCGCTGCGCATTGCGCAGTTCAATATCCAGTGACAGCCGCTGCATGGCGCGGCGTACCTTGATGCAGAACGGGCAGGCCGGGAAATGGTAGAGGGCCAGCTTGCGGGTCTGCTCATCCACGGCCGCCTGCTCGTCGGGATCGCGCTCGACCCCCTTGGGCTTGAGCAGATGGCTGCCGGCAATCATGAATGGCGTCAGCACCAGACGCACTCCTCGGAAAAAATAACGGATCAGTATTCTCATGTGGCCAAGTGTGCCATAGACGCGCCGCCCTTGTCGGGAAGCTGATTCCGACTATTCGGCAAACCGCGCCCGCAACCGCTCCAGCTCCTCCTCGGACCAGTCATCTGGCTCCAGCAACGCCAGCCAGGCATCGATGTAATGCTGGGCGGCGATATCGTGGCCATAACCTGGTGGTGCGCTGCCGGCCCCCAGGTCCGCGAGCAGTTGCAGCATGGTTACGATCGGGTACCAGCGCAATTCCGGCGAGACATCGGGCCCGCGGGGTGCGCGCATCCATTCCGGTTCGCGGTAGAGCGACTCCGGCTCGAAAAAGGTCACCGGGTCGCTGGCGTACTGAATGAAGGCGATGCGGAACGCGCCCCAGTCGTCCTCACCCTGTTCGTCCAGCCCCTGGTACTGGTTCATGAAACGGACCACAGAACCGCTGCGGAACTCCGGTAGCCAGGCGGGGCTGCCTTCGTCCCGCCCCCGGGTGACGGTTCGCCACGTCTCGCTCCGGAAGGGCGGGCCGCTCCAGAGCGCCCCGTCGAAGGGGTCCTCGATGATGTCGTAGACGTCGAACGAGCGATCGGAATTCAGCGCGCCCAGGCTGAGCCCGTGCAGGTAGAGCCGGGGCCGGTCCGCCTCGGGCATTTCGGCCCAGTGCCCGTAGACCTTCTCGAACAGCGCCCGTGCGGTTTCCACACCGTAGTCGCCCTCCACCAACAACGACAGCGGGCTGGGCAGGTAGGAGTACTGCGCCGTTACCGTCGCAACATCGCCACGCAGCAGGTACTCCACCGTGTCCTGTGCTGCCGGGTCAACCCAGCCACGGCCGGTGGGCGTGGCGATCAGCAGCACCTCGCGCTCAAAGCCACCGACCCGCTTCAGTTCCTCCAAAGCCAACCGGGCACGCTCCTCGGGGGTCTCCGCGGCATTCAAGCCGGCGTAGACCCGAATGGGTTCCCGGGCCGGACCGCCTGCAAGGCCCTCGATGTCGGCCGCCGACGGGGCCACCGTTACAAACCGCCGCCCTCGCCCGCCCAGCTCTTCCCAGCTGATCAGCGATTCGGCACTGCCCGCCTTCATCGGGTCCTCGGGAGGCTCCAGGTCATCCTGGATGAGGACGTCCAGTTGCTGGTAGGAGTTGTCCGCCGCGCGCAGCGCCATGGTGAAGATGACACCGTCGATCACCGCCCAGAACAGCACCACCGCCACACTCACGCCCACCACGTTGGACACCCGGTGGGGCACGTAGCGGCGCAGGCGCCCGGCGAGGAAGGTAAAGGTCCGGTGGAACAGCCGGACCAGGAGCAGCAGCACGGCGAACACACCGGCGGCAATGAGGGCGATGCTGTAGATACGGACACCGCCCACCGGCTCCATGCCCATCAGTGAGCGCACGGAGTTCTGCCACCCGGCCGCCTCCCAGAGGAAGAGACCGGCAATGACCAGGCAGGCCAGTGCCGCCAGGCCTTTCACCGCCCAGGCCAGCCGTTGGCGCAGCGCAGGCAACTCCAGGTAGGCCCACAGCCACTGGCCGCCGAACCCCAACGCGTAACCGGCGGAAAAGGAAAGCCCCGAGATCACGCCCTGCACCAGGTAGGTCCGCGGCAGCAGACTCGGTGTCAGCGAAAAGGCGAAAAACAGCGTGCCCAGCAGCAGCCCCACGGTGGAGAACTGCCGGAAAAGCCGCAGCAGCCAATGCATAGGCGCTTCTCCTCCGGACCGCTGGCCGCCCGGACCGGTCGACCCCGGCATCCTGCCGTTGCCGACCCGGTACGGGCAGGGCTCAGGCCCGGGTCGGGTCCAGCCGCGGCCGCAGCACTGCCTTCTCGGCCTCAACGATGAAGAACAGTGCCAGGCCGAAGACCAGGATCCGGGACCACTCGTCCCAGCCGATCCCCTCGGTGCTGAACAGGAACTGGAACGGCCCAGCGTAAGTGAACATCAGCTGCAGCACCAACAACAGCCCGATAGAGATGAGCACCGGCCGGCTGCCGAATAGCCCGCGGAAGTTCAACACGGACTCGAGGATGTACCGGCTGTTGATCAGGTAGAACATCTGGCCCACCACAAGGGTATTGATCGCCGCCGTGCGCGCCAGTTCCTGGGAGGCGTTCTGCCACTCCACCATCCAGAAGTAGTGGCCGAAGGTGCCGATCACCAGCAGGGCGGAGACAAACAGCACCCGCCATATCAGGAACCCTGACAGGAGTGGCCGCCCGGGCTCGCGGGGCTTGCGGTCCATCAACCCCGGCTCCGGCGGCTCGAAGGCCAGCGCCAGCGCCAGCGTGACCGCGGTGACCATGTTCACCCACAAGGCCTGCACCGGCTCCAGCGGCAGGGCCAACCCCAGCATGATGGCCGAGACGATGGTGAAGGCCTGCCCCCCGTTGGTGGGGAGAATGAACAGGATGGCCTTCTTCAGGTTGTCATAGACCGTGCGCCCCTCCTCCACTGCGTGGGCGATGGAGGCGAAGTTGTCATCGGCCAGCACCATCTCGGAGGCCTCCTTGGCCGCCTCGGTGCCCTTCACGCCCATGGCGATACCCACGTCGGCCCGCTTCAGGGCGGGGGCGTCGTTGACGCCGTCGCCGGTCATGGCCACCACGTGGTTGTCCGCCTGCAGCGCCTTCACCAGCCGCAGTTTGTGCTCGGGGGTGGTGCGGGCGAACACCTCCACCCCGCGGGCCTTCTCCTGCAGCTCGGCTTCGTCCATGCCCTGGATCTCGTGGCCGGCCAGGGCGTGTTCGCCGTCGCCGATGCCCAGCTCCTTGCCGATGGCACGCGCCGTGAGCGAGTGATCGCCGGTGATCATCCGCACCTGGATACCGGCCCCGTGGCACCCACCCACGGCGGTGATGGCCTCTTCACGGGCGGGGTCAATGATGCCCATGAGGCCGAGCAACACCAGCTCGCCTTCCACGTCTGAGAAGCTGAGGTCGCGACGGTCCGCCGGCATCCGCTTGGTGGCCACCGCGAGCAGCCGCTGGCCGCGCGCCGCCACGGCATCCATCTGCTCCTGCCACCAGTCCCGGTCCAGCGGCTGGTCCCCATCCGCGGTGCGCTGGCTCTCACAGACCGCCAGCACCCGCTCGGGCGCGCCCTTCATGATGATGAAACCGTTCCCCTCGTGGTCATGGTGCAGGGTCACCATGAACTTGTAAGAGGACTCGAAGGGGATGACATCGGTACGCGGCATGCGCCCGGCCAGCTGCCGGGCGTCCAGTCCGGCCTTGAGGGCGGCCGTCACCAGGGCCCCCTCAGTGGGGTCCCCCTCCATGCGCCAGCGGCCGTCCTTTTCGTAGACTTGGGCCTCGTTGCAGAGCAGTACCGCCTGGAGGATCTCGCCAAGTACCGGTTGGCTGTCGTCCGGCTCCACCTCTTTTCCATCCAGTTCGAAGTCGCCGTGCGGCTCGTAGCCCACGCCGGTGACCCGGTACTGGCGGTCGGCGGTCACCACCTCCTGGACGGTCATTTCATTGCGGGTCAGGGTGCCGGTCTTGTCCGAGCAGATGACCGTAACCGAGCCCAGCGTCTCCACCGCGGGCAGCCGGCGGATGATCGCATTGCGCCGCGCCATGCGCTGCACGCCGATGGCCAGGGTGATGGTCATGATGGCGGGCAGCCCCTCGGGGATGGCCGCCACCGCCAGGCTGACCGCGGCGAGGAACATATCCATGGCCGCGTAGTCGCGGACCAGGTAGCCGAACAGGAAGGTGGCCGCGGCCACCGCGACGATCGCGATACTCAGCCAGTGGCCGAACTGCGCCACCTGGCGCAGCAGGGGCGTGGTGGTGCTCTCCACCTGCGACAGCATGGTGCTAACGCGCCCGATCTCGGTGCGCTCGCCGGTCTCGGCCACCACGCCCAGACCCCGCCCGAACGCCACCAGCGTGCCGGAGAAGGCCAGCGGCGTGCGGTCACCCAGTTCCGCATCTTCCTCCACCGGATCCAGGCCCTTGTCCACGGCCACGGACTCGCCGGTGAGCACCGCCTCGTCGATCCGCAGGTTGCGCGCCTCCACCAGGCGCAGATCGGCGGGGACCCGGTCGCCCGCCTGCAACAGTACGATGTCGCCGGGCACCAGTTCCTCGGCATCCACCGTCTGCCGGTGGCCGTCACGCAGGACCACCGCCTTGGGCGAGAGCATCCCGCGGATGGCATCCAGCGCCTTCTCGGCCTTGCCCTCCTGGATAAAGCCGATGATGGCGTTGATGAGCACCACCGCCAGGATGACGCCGGTATCCACCCAATGCTGGAGAAAGGCGGTGCCGATGGCAGCAATGATCAGGATGTAGATCAACACATTGTGGAACTGGAGCATGAACCGCTTGAAGGGGCCGTCCTTCTCCGGCGGCCGCAGGCGGTTGGGTCCGTGCGTCTCCAGCCGGCGGGCCGCCTCGTCACCCTCCAGACCCTCGCTACTGGCATTCAGGCGCTTGAGCGCATCATCGGTCTTGAGGCTGTGCCAGGCCACGTCCTGGTGTTCGTCGCCTTCCTTCCGGGGGTGCTGCTGCTCTGCTTGCGCCATCCCTACTCCTTTGCCCGAGGCGTTTCATATGCGCGCTGTGCGGTCTGAAACCAGCATAACCGCAAAGCGCTCCCGATTTAAGTGCACTGCAACATTTCTTTCCAAACAACCACATCCGCCTACCTTCCCCACATCGGATCGGAAAAAACCTTTGGCATCGTCCGGTCCGGGTGACAGACTGACTGCAGTCGCAAGCGACCATGGCCATGCCGGATTGACCGGGCAAGGAGGCAAGCCGTGCAGAAGCGCATCAACCGCCTGCTGGAAGGCCAGGCGGACAAGAAGGAACGCAAAAAGACCCTGCAGGAACTCCGCCTGAAGCTGTTGCGCAGCCAACTGGCCTTGTCGGAGGCCGCAGAAACCCCGGTGGTGATCATGGTCACCGGCCAGGTGGGTAGCGGCCGGGGCGAGACGGTCAACCTGCTTAACAAATGGCTGGAAAACCGGGGCATGGAAACGCACGCTTTCGGCCCCCCGAGCGACGAGGAACGTGCGCGCCCGCCCATGTGGCGGTATTGGCTCAGCCTGCCCCCCGCCGGTCGCATCGGTATCTATGTGAACGGCTGGTACGGCGAGGCGGTGATCGACCGGGTGCAGGGCCGCATCGGCGAGCACGTGCTGGCGACGCGTATCGAGGAGACCCGCGAGTTCGAAAAGACGCTCGCCGCGGAAGGCGCCCTGATCCTCAAATTCTGGTACCGCATCTCCCACGACCGACAAGCCGAACGGCTGCACGAGCTGGAGTCGGACCCGGTAAACCGCTGGCGAGTCAACGAACTGTCCTGGCTGCGCCACGAGCAATTCGATGCCATCGACGAGACCGCCCGCCGTGTCGTCGAGGCCACCGACAGCGCCTGGGCCCCTTGGCACGTGCTGGAGGGCGGCCACCCGGAGCGCCAGACGCTGCAGACTGCGGCCATCATCCTCGACCGCATGCAGGACCGTTTGAAGGGCCGGCGCGAGGAGGTGGAGAGCGCGCGTACACCGCCCAAGCGGCGCCCCGTGCCTCAGCCCCAGACCTTGCAGGGATTGGACCTGACCCGGTCCATGGACAAGGCGGAATACAAGGAAGAGCTCACCCACTGGCAGGACCGGCTCAGCCAGCTGGTCCGCGATCCGGTCTTCCGGCGCGACTATGCCGTGGTGGCCGTTTTCGAAGGCCACGATGCAGCGGGCAAGGGGGGCAGCATTCACCGGGTGACCGCCGCCCTGGACGCGCGCCATTACCGGGTGATCAGTGTCGCCGCCCCCACCGACGAGGAGCGCGCACAGCCCTGGATCTGGCGCTTCTGGCGGCAACTGCCACCCCACGGCCGAATGACCATTTTCGACCGCTCCTGGTACGGCCGGGTGCTCGTGGAGCGGGTGGAGGGCTTTGCCGAGAAGACCGACTGGCAGCGCGCCTACGCCGAAATCAATCACTTCGAGCAGACGCTGCTGAAGAGCAATATCATCCTGGCGAAGTTCTGGCTGGCTATCGACGCGGATGAGCAGTTGGCCCGCTTCCAGGCCCGGTCCGAAACCCCCTGGAAGGAGCACAAGCTGACCGACGAGGACTGGCGCAACCGCGAGCGCTGGGATGACTACCAGGCGGCCATCAACGACATGCTGCGCTACACCGACACCACGGCTGCCCCGTGGAACGTGGTAGAGGCCAACGACAAGCGGTACGCCCGGGTGAAGGTGATCAAGCGGCTCTGCGCCGCGATCGAGGGGGCCATGGAGAGCGGCGGCTGAACCGGCCAACGGCCTCCTAGCCCAACAGCAGAACCATCAACCCGAGCGCCAGCCCGAGAAACAGCACCCCCGCGATAGCCAATGTACCCAGGCCCAGTTCCATACGGGTCAGCGCCCTGCCCGCCGGGGCGGCACCGGGCACCGCCGGCAGCTCCCAGACCGGCGGCTGGGGCAACGGGCGGGCTCCGGGCAGGAGCGCCACCAGGTCCCCTTCCGGCAGCCGCACGGCCTGCCAGCGGGCCGGGCTCCACCACCACCAGGCGGCCGCCACCCCGAGGGCCAGCAGCACCGGCCAGGTGCTGTCCCAGGCCGCCTTGGCGTCCAGCGCGGCCAGGGCAGCGCCCGGCTGCTGCCACCCGGCCCACAGCCAGGGCACCAGCGCGCTGGCCAGTACCAGTGCCAGCACCGGGGCCCTGCCCCGGGCAGTCTCCCCGTCACCCGCATCGACCCGCGGCCGCACCAACCACAGCAACCGCGCCATCAGCAGCGCGGTGGCCAGGGAACTCAGGCTGAGCAGCAGGGGCAGGGCCTCCGCCCAAAGCCCGGGCGCCATCTCGGCGGCATCTTTCATGGCTTTCTTGGCCAGGGCCCCAGAGGTCAGGGGCAGCCCCGCCAGCGCGGCCGCAGGCCAGAGCATGAGCCAGAATCGCGCCCGGTTATCGGCCCCCATGGCGAGGAAGAGCGCCCCCTTGGCCAGCCCGTGGTGCAGCGCCATCAACAGCACCGCGCCCACCGCCAGCGCCCAGTAAATGCCGGGCAGCGCCAGGCCCATGCCGATCAATACGGTCAACAGCCCCATCTGGCTGACAGTGGAATAGGCCAGCACGGTCTTGGCCCGCGCCTGGGCCAGCCCGACCGCCACCGCAAAGAAGGCCGTAAACAGGCCCGCCGCAATGACCCAGGGGCCCAACGGCGCCGCAACCTCCTCACCCACCGGCAGAAAGCGCAGCCACCCCATCAGCCCCGCCTTCACGATTACCCCCGAGAGGACGGCGCTGGCGGGCACCGGCGCGCAGGGGTGGGCCAGCGGCAGCCAGAGGTGCAGCGGCACTATACCCATCTTGATGCCGAAACCGAGCAGAAACAGCCCCGTGATCCAGGCCTGGTGGGGCACCTGGGCCAACTCCGGCCCCAGCCCGTGCAGCGCGGGATTCCCCAGGGCCCCAGCCAGCAACAGCAATGCGGCCACCAGCATGCCCTCACCCAGGACGGCCAGAACCAGGTAGACCCGGCCCGCCCGGCGGGACGCCGCCTGGCCGTCGTGAATCACCAGACCGTAGGCGGCGAAGGTCATGGTGGCGTAGGCGAGGTAGAACCCGGCGGCGTCCAGGCCGATGAACACCCCGAGGTTCCCCGCCATGGTCAGCAGAAAGAGCGCGAGGAATCGGTCGCGGTGCGGGTTCCGGGCCATGCTGCGACCGGCGGCGATGGCGGCCAGCACCCAGAGCAGCGAGGCCAGCAGCAGCAAGGGGGAGGCGATGCTGTCTACCCCGAATTGCAGCCCCAGCAACAGCCAGGGGGCCTCCCACTGGAGCCCCGGCTGGAAGCCCGCCAGCAGCCCGGGCAACGGGGCACTGGGCAGCAAGGCCCGGCTGTAGCCGCGCCAGGGTGAGAGCAGCCCCCCGGCCAGCAGCAGGGGCCAGAGCAGAACCAATGGCAGCAGTAGCGACATGGCGCTAGCCTAGCTGCTCCGGCAGGCCGTCCGCCACCGCCCGGCGCAGTGTCTCGGTAACCTGGCGCCGGCCGGGCAGGCCCAACACCTGGGCCGTCTGGGCCCAATCGCGGTGCTGCAGCAGGCGCAGGATCAGGCCGTGCCGGTCGGCGGCACTCAGGTATGCGGCCCGGGCCGGGTCAGCCAGTACCCAGCGGGTCCAGCGCCAGAGTGCCGGCAGGCAGGCCTCGAAGATACGCTCCCGGGCAGCGAAGGCGCGCAGGTCCTCCCAGTCTGCAGTCTCCGGGGCGGGCATGGGCAGGTCCGGGGCGCGCAGCAGCTGGTCAGCCAGCTCGGGCTCCAGCCAGCGGAGCGGATCTGCCAGCAGGTGGGGCAGGCCGTCGAGGAAACGGGCACGTGCCCGGCCGTGCAGGCCCTCCCCGGCGGCGCTCACCGGCCGTAACATGACCACGGAGTGTGCCCCGCTGGCGGCACCGCGGCGGAGGCTCACCCGCACCGGACTCAGCCCCTCCGCCTGCCAGAAGGCGAGCAGCTCATCGGTGGTGCCAAAGGCGGTCCCCAGGTAGTCCATGCCCTGCCGGCGGGCCAGGCCCAGCGCCTCCAGCAGCATGCGCCGGCCAAGCCCCTGTCGCCGGGCCCGGGGGTGCACGGCGATGCGCACGACCCGCAGGCCACGGCACTCCGGTGCATCTCGCAGCCCGCAGTGGGCTGCCAGCGTCTCGGGCAGCATGTGGCCCATTGGGCGGGCCTGGCCACGCCAGACCGCCTCGGCAAATGGCGGCTCAAAGCCGCCCTCCTCGGCGACCAGCAGCGTCCCCACCACCACGCCGGCCGCCCGGACCACCCCGACCCGCACGTTGGGCCCGTCCAGCAAGTGCCGGAGGTCCAGGGGCCGGGTCCGGTAATGGGCCTGCACCAGCAGCCCGAAAACCTGCCCCAGCAGGGGCTCGTCCGCCGCCAGGGTATCGCGGTCCAGCCACTGCCAGTTCACCTCCATGGGGTGCTCCGGCACCGCGCCCTCGGGCTCGGCATCCAGCAGCAAGAGGCGGAAGACCAGCGCTTCCACCGGGTCATCGGGGGCCCAGCGGACCGGGGTGGTCAGCGTGACCTGCTGCCATCCCCGGGTTTCCCGGTCCAGCAGTTGGCTGAAGCGCAGGGCGAAGCCCCGGCCCGTTCCCTCGTAGCCGTGGACCGTGGAGGCAAAGGCCATGCGCGGATGGCGGCGGAGCAGCTCCGCCAGGACCGGCGTGGGAATGGCCGCAGCCTCATCCACCAGCACCAGGTCCGGCGTTTCGTCGCTGTCCAGCACCGCCCGGGGCACGGCAAAACGGAGGGCCCGTCCTTCCCACTCGACGGTGGTACGGCTTCGGCGGCTACCGGGCAGACAGGCCGCGGCGTGGCGCAGCAACGGCTGCACGGCGTCAGCCCCCGGGGCGGTCACCAGGATCCGCTCCAGCCCGGTACGCAGCAGCCGCGCCGCCGCCAGTCCCAGGGCCGCTGACTTGCCGCGTCCCCGGTCGGAGGTCAGCACCACCGGCCGCCGCCGGTGGCCGCGGCCGGACGCCGAGCGCACCAGCCGGTCCACCGCCCGGGCCTGGTCCGTGGTCAGGGGCTCCACCCCCGTCCCGGGGTCCGCTGCCCCAGCATCCGATGCCCCTCGGTCAGGGACGCTGGCGGAGGGCGGAGGCGGGGCCGGCGTGCCCTCTGCCACCACCCAGGCGTCGGGGCTCTCGCGCAACAGCCGGGCCAGGCGCTGCAGGTAACGCCCCGGGACACGCTCCGGCGGCAGCGGATGCACGGCCAAGCGGGCCCGCTCCGGATCCGGTGCCCGGTGCCAATCCGCCAGTGGTGGCGTCAGCAGGATCAGGAGGCCGCCCCCGCGAACGGTGCCGGCCACCGCGCCGAACGCGTCCGGGTCGAAGCCGCAATGGGCATCGAAGACCAGCCCGGCGTATTCCCGGCCAAGTTCCTGCCAGACATCCTCCGCGCGACGCCCCGCCGGTTGATCGCCCACCCACAGGTGGTCCCCGTCGCCCGCCCACTCCCGGAGCGCGAGGCGGGCGCGGTCGCGACCCCACTCGGCATCGCCCGCCAGCACCAGCAGGCGGCGGTGCCGGCAGTGCCGGGCCTGCAACCGCCACTGCCCCAGGTGGACGCAGAAGCAGTCAGTCATGCCAACCTCCGCCTGCCGGATGGCTCAATAGGCGGTGGGCCGGGTAAGAATGAAGGCGGATACCGCCACCAGTGCCGTGACCTGGAGCGCCAGCGCCAGCGGTGGCAACGACAGCCAGAGCGCCAGCGCCAGGCTGAACACCAGCGAGAGGATAGCGACCACCTTGGCGCGGTAGGGGATGGCGCGGGCGGTCTGCCAGGCGCGGATGGACGGCCCGAGGCGCGGATGGTTCAGCAACCAGTCGCGCCAGCGCTCCGAGCCCTTGGCGAAGGCCCAGGCCGCCAGCAAGAGAAAGGGGGTGGTCGGTAACAACGGCACGACGACGCCAACGCTGCCGATGGCAACGCAGGAGACCCCGAGAAATCGCCAGAACAGCACCATGGCCTGCTGCCCCTGCCTCCGCTTCGACCTTGACCTGCATGCGTTAGATGCTTCCTGTTTGCAGTTTATACCCGATCACGTCCGTGCCCGCAGCAGGATCAGCTTAACATCCCGCCGGGTGCGCGCCTTTGCCTCGGCTGCGTATACCCCGCCGTCCGCAACCGCAATGGCTGGCGGGGTTCCCCAAAGTGGGGAATTAGCGGTTAGTATGCCGGTGAGGGCTGCCGACCCGCAGGTCGGCCGATACACCAAGGGCAGTCAACGAGGGACCCGACGTGAAGGCATTCTTCCATCCAAGCCAGGACAAGCACATCCCCAGGAGCTACCTCTCCCGCGGTCAGATGCGCACACCACTGGAACTGCCGGAGCGCACCGGCCATATCCTGGAGGGGCTGAAGGCGCTGGACATCCCGGTGGCGGAGCCTGCCGATCACGGGATGCAGGCCATTGCCCGGGTCCACGATATTGGCTACCTGCGCTTTCTGGAGTCCGCCCACCGGCGGTGGCAGGCCATTCCGGATGACTGGGGCGACGAGGTGATGTCCAACGTCTTCGTCCGCTCGCCCAACCCCATGAAAGGCATCCTCGCCGAGGCCGCCCGTTACCTGGCCGACGGCAGTTGCCCGATCGGCGAGCACACTTTCGAGGCCGCCTACTGGTCGGCACAGACGGCGCTGAGCGCCAGCGACGAGTTGCTACGCGGCGCCAAACGGGCCTACGCCGTCTGCCGGCCGCCGGGCCACCACGCCCGCCGCGATGCCGCCGGCGGCTTCTGTTACCTGAACAACGCGGCCATTGCCGCCGAGGCCCTCAAACCGCAATACCCCCGCATCGCCATCCTGGACCCGGACATGCACCACGGCCAGGGCATCCAGGAGATCTTCTACGACCGGGAAGACGTGCTGTACATCTCCATCCACGGCGATCCCACCAACTTCTACCCGGTGGTGAGCGGCCACGAGGAGGAGCGCGGCACCGGTGCCGGCGAAGGCTACAACATCAACCTGCCCATGCCCCACGGCTCGTCCGAACAGACCTATTTCGAGCGCCTGGAAGAGGCCGTGCACGCCATCCGGCTCTACGCACCGGACGTGCTCATCGTCACCCTCGGTTTTGATATCTACAAGGACGACCCGCAGAACAAGGCGGCGGTCAGTTCACCGGGCTTTAACCGCATGGGCCACACCCTGGCCGAACTGGCGCTACCGACGTTGATCATCCAGGAGGGGGGCTACCACCTGGAGACGCTGGCGCGGAACACCCACGAGTTCTTCAGCGGTCTGGGCGATCCGCGCTGATAATCACCTCGTGCATCTCCATCTCGCTGGGCCCGTCAAACGCCGACTTGGGCATGGGGTTGGCGTGGGCCTGGCGGAAATCGTCACTCCCCACCCACTGGTCAAAGGCCTCGCGGCTCTCCCAGGTGGTCTGCACCAGGTAGGGGTGGCCGTCACGGGCCGGGCGCATGATGCGCATGCTGATGAAACCGGGGTTCTGCTCGATCTGGCCGGCACGGTTACGAAAGCGGGCCTCGAACTCGGACCGGTAGCCCTCGGCAACGGGGACGCGGTTGGTGACAACGAACATGGCAACTCCGGGCTGGCTGCGACGCGTGCCCGGTGTCGACGCGGTACGCGCCTGGGGGAAGGGGAATGGCGGAGAGGGAGGGATTCGAACCCCCGGACCCCGCGAGGGGTCAACGCATTTCGAGTGCGCCCCGTTCGACCGCTCCGGCACCTCTCCGCGGCCTTGACCGACCAGACCGCGCGGTTGCCCGCGCATCGGGTCGTATCCGACCATTGCAGCCCTAAGGCTGTACCTCAACGATCGAGGGCCGTAGTCTAACACCAAGAATGGCAATTGAGTAGGAACCACCGGATGCGGAACAGACCGGTACGTCTGCTGGCAGGCGTGCTGTTACTGGCCCTTGTTGCCCTGGCCTGGCTCCTTTGGGAGCGCGCGCGCCAGCCCGCCCCCATGACAACGCTGGAGCGCGTGCTGGAGGCCGGCGAGTTGCGCGTCATCACCCGTATCAGCCCCACCACCTACTACCAGAGCGACCAGACGGACAGTGGCCGTGCCGGGTTGGAGTACGACCTGGCGCGGGGATTTGCGGAGCGGCTGGGCGTGGACTTGCGCATGGTGGTTGCACCGGACCTTGAGGCCATCTTCACGGCGCTGGACGAGGGCGAGGTCGATGTGGCCGCGGCAGGGCTCACCTACACCCATGAACGCGGCAACCGCTATTGGTTCACGCCACCCTACAAGGACATCACCCAGGTCCTGGTCTACCGGGTCGGCACCGGCGGTGCCCCCGACGATCTGGGCGATATCGCGCCCGGTGAACTGGCAGTCATCGCCGACAGCAGTCACGCCGAGCGCCTTGAGGCATTACGCGACAGCGAGTACCCCGATCTCACCTGGCAGGAGATGCAGCACGCGGACAGCGAGGCCATGCTTTACGCCGTCTGGAACGAGGACGTGCGCTACACCATCGCGGACTCGCACGAGTTGAGCATCAACCGCGCCTACTACCCGGAACTGCGCAAGGCGTTCGAGATCACCAGTCTGGAGGGCCTGGCCTGGGCGTTCCCGCGCACCGAGGATTTGAGCCTCTACGACGAGGCCGCCCGCCACTTCACCGACCTGCGCATGGAGGGGCGGCTCTCCGCAATGCTCGAACAGCACTTCGGTTACCTGGGCCAGTTCGATTACGTGGGCTTTCGGGCCTTCAACCGGCACCTGGCGGCACGGCTGCCCGACTACCGCGCCTGGTTTGAAGAGGCCGCCGGGGAGTACGGGCTGGACTGGCGCCTGCTCGCGGCCATCGGTTACCAGGAGTCCCACTGGGACCCCCAGGCCATCTCCCCCACCGGGGTCCGGGGCCTGATGATGCTCACCTTGAACACCGCAGCCTCCGTCGACGTGGATAACCGCCTGGACCCGAAGCAGAGTATCTTCGGCGGTGCCCGCTATTTCGCCCGGGTACTGGCCAAGCTGCCGGAGGAACTGGAGGAGCCGGACCGCACCTGGATGGCATTGGCGGCCTATAACGTCGGCTACGGCCACCTGCAGGATGCACGCCGGCTGGCCCGGCAGCGGGGCTATGACCCGGATGACTGGCGGGTAGTCCGCGACCACCTGCCGTTGCTGAGCCAGCGCCACTGGTATACCCAGACCCGCCACGGCTACGCCCGGGGCTGGGAGCCCGTCCACTACGTACGCAACGTGCGGCTCTATTATCAGCTGCTGCAGCGCTTCTCGGAGCCCCAGCGCCGGCAGGTACCGGCGGGCGAACGCCTGGGCGAGGAGCCGGTACCCGAGTCCCCGGCCCCGCTGCTCGACACCGTGCCGGACATAGTGACCGAACCACTCGCCCCCTAGCGGCGGGCACGCCGGCGGGCGCGGAAGAACTGCCGCAACCGATCCGACGCCTCCTCCGCCAGCACCCCGCCATGGACCTCCACTCGATGATTGTGCTCCGGCGCACGGTCCAGTGCGAACACGGACCCGCAGGCCCCGGTTTTAGGGTCACTGGCCCCGAAGACCACCCGGGCCACCCGGGCGTGGATGATGGCACCGATGCACATGGGGCAGGGCTCCAGGGTGACGTAAAGCGTCGTGCCCGGTAACCGATACGCCTGCAATACCCGTCCAGCTTCGCGCAGTGCCACCACCTCGGCGTGGGCGGTGGGATCGTGGCTGCCGATGGGCTGGTTACAGGCGGCCGCCACCTCGCACCGCCCCTGCACCAGCACCGCACCGACAGGCACCTCGCCGGCCGCCTCAGCCTCGTCGGCCAGGGCGAGCGCCCGCCGCATCCAGAAGCGGTCATCCGCATCGCCGGTATCGGTGGGTGGGGCGTCCGGCAAAAGATCAGTCCGCGTCACGACCGGCCTCGCTGACCCGCAATATCAGATTCAGCATTTGCTGGAGCGGCACATCCCACCCTACAACGCCATCCACCGGCCCTGCCTCATCCAGGGCCAGGGCCTCGCCCGTTCCCTCCGTGAGCACCAGCGCCGACAGCTCTTCGTCGGCGGCGACGGCGCGCAGGTGCTGGAGCACGTGGTTGGGTTCTGCGCGCAGCCAGTATTCATCGACCAGCAACAGCTGGGCAGGCTCCTGCTGCAACCAGTCCGCACCCTGCTCCGGCGTCGCCACCTCGTGCAGCCGCAATTCCGGATGGATCAGGCACAGCCCCCGCAGCCGCCGGCGTACCTCGTCGTTTTCCGACACGAGGAGCAGTTGCAACTCGTCGTCCGCTGCCCTGCGCCGCGATGGCGAAACGGCAGGGGAGTCGCAGGTCACCAGGGGCATACCCGCTTCCGCCTCGTTCAGCAGGGGCAGTCGATCCTGGTCCGCGGTTTCACCCCGGTGCCGACCCGCCGCTAGCGGCCGGGCCTGGTCAGCGCGCGGCAATACCAGGGTGAAGGTGCTGCCCTGCCCCGGCGTACTCTCCACCAGGATATCGCCTCCCATGAGTCGGGCCAGCCTCAGGGAGACGACCAGCCCGATGCCCGTGCCTTCGATACTGCTGTGCTCCTGCCCGAGTCGATCGAAGGGGTGAAACAGGCTCTCCTGCGCCTTCTCGCTCAACCCCGGGCCCGAGTCCTTGACGTCCAGGGCCACCCGGTCGTCGGCCAGTTGCCGGGCCTCCACCCGGACCCAGCCGTCGGGGCGGTTGTACTTGATGGCGTTGGAAAGCAGGTTGATCAGTACCTGCTTGGCCCGGGTGAAATCCGCCATGATCGCCGGGGCAGCGTCCACGTCCGCCGCCAACTCGATCCCTTCGGCGTCGGCCCGGTTGGCGACCACCGGCAGGCACTCGTTCACCAGGTCCCGCGGCGATACGGCGCCGGTCTCGATACCGATCCGGCCGGCCTCGATACGGGAGAGGTCAAGGATCTCGCTGATCAGTTCCAGCAGATGCCACCCGGAGTTCAGGATATGGTCCACGTAGGTCCGGCCCGCGCTCTCCGGCGGCAGCACTTGATCGTCCTGCAGCAATTGGCCGAAGCCCAGGATGGCATTGAGCGGCGTGCGCAGCTCGTGGCTCATGTTGGAGAGGAACTCCGTCTTCGCCCTGTTGGCCGCCTCCGCCTGCCGCCGCGCCAGGTCCAACGCATCTTCCGCCTGTCGCCGTTGGGTGGTCTCCTGCGTCAGGCCGAGCAGGCGCTTCTCACGACCCTGCCCCACCAGGCGCCCACGGGTCTGCAGCCAGGCCACCTGCTGGTCCGGGCGAATCACCCGGTACTCCAGGTCCAGTTCGTCCCCGGCTCCGCGTTCGGCCGTGAGCACAGCCTCCACGGTGGGGCGGTCCTTGGGGTGCACGAAACGTAAGAAGGCCGGCAGGGACGGCTTGAAGGCATCCGGCCGCGCGCCCAACAGGTCCCATAGGGTATCGCCCCAGTCCATCACCCCGGTAACCGGGAAGATCTCGAACCAGGCCACACGGGCCAGCACCTGGGCACCCAGTAGTCGCTCTTCGCTGTCGCGCAGCGCCTGCTCCCGCTCCACCTGTTCGGTCACATCCTGCTGCACGCCCACGTAGTGGGTGAGCGCGCCCGCCTCATCGTGGACCGGTTCCAGGAAGAGCCGGTTCCAGAAGCGCTCACCGTCACGCCGGCAATTGCGCAGCAGCACCGAAACCCGCTCCTGGGCGCTAAGCCCAGCGGAGATCCGGTTAACCGCCTCCGGGTCCGCGTCGCTGCCCTGCAGGAAGCGGCAGTTGCGCCCGATGATCTCCTCCTCCGGATAGCCCGACAACTCCTCGAAGGCGCGGTTCACGTAGACCAGCGGCAGGTCCTGCCGGGTTGCATCCGCGATAGCCACCCCGCTGCCAATGGCATCCAGCGCCAGTGACTGCAGCCGTAGCCACTGGGCGTCGCGCAACCGCTCGGTGACATCCAGGCCCATGGTGCAGACGGCGTACATGGCCCCATCCTCGCGGTGCAGCGGGAAGCGCTCCACCAGGAACTGCCGCGCCGGCTCGCCCGCCTCGAGGGCCAGCGACTCCTCTCGCTCCTGGGCCTGGCCGCTACGCAGAGTCTGCCAGTCGTGCTGGTCGAGCAGGCTGACGGCCTCCCCGGGCAGCACCTCCTCGGCGGTACGCCCCACCACCTCGTCGGCCTCACGCCCCAACAGGCGCAGGAAGGTGCGATTGGCAAAGAGGTAGCGCCCGGCGGGATCCCGCAGGGTGATAAACAGGGGTGTGCGATCCAGTATGGCCTGCTGGCGCCGGCTGAGCTCCCGTACCCGCCCTTCCGCGCGCCGGATAGCGGTGTTCTCGAAGAACGTAAGGACAGCCCCGTTGTAGTCGCCATCCTCGGTGCGGCAGGGGTGGATACGCATGAGGAAGTGGCGACGCTCCTCGTGGTTGCTGCCCCCCTCCTCAGTGACCGTCAGCTGGGTGGAGAGCTGCGCCTCGACCAGCTCGCCGGTACGCAGCACATCCCGCAACCGGGCCTCGAAATCGGGGATCAGGAGACGGGGCTCCACCGAGGAGATCGGCTGGCCCACGTGTTCCGGCCGGATGGCGAACACCTGGTCCGTGGCCGGGTTGTAGAACTTGATCCGCAGTTTGTCGTCCACCGCCAGCAAGGGGTCGGCCAGGCTGTCCTTGACGCTCTCCAGGTCCGCGTAAGCCTCGGCGAGCTCCTGGCTCTTGCCGTTGAGCTCGTCGTTGACGGTGGTAAGTTCCTCGTTGGTGGACTGCAGTTCCTCGTTGGTGGTCTCCAACTCCTCGTTGGACGACTGCAGCTCCTCGTTGGAGGACTGCAACTCCTCGTTCGACGACTGCAGCTCCTCGTTGGTGGTCTCCAGCTCCTCGATGACCGTTTGCAGGTGCTCACGGGTGGCGGCCAGTTCATCCTCGAGCTCGGCGACCCGCTGCTCCTCTTCTTCCCCACCGGTGACCGGTTCACCGTCACTGGCTTCGGTCGCGGTCGGGCGGTGCCCCGCCTCCGGGTCGAACGTGACCAGGTAGAGCGGGTCATCGCCCTCCCCGGGCACAGGCCGCGCGGTCATGCGCACGGGGGAGCGTCCCTCCCCGATGCGGATCCGCCGGCTGCTGACCGCATGCTCGCCCCGCTTGGCCCGAGCCACCAGGGCCGTGATATCCACCCGCAGGTCGTTATGAATGATGTTGCGGACGGAGAAGTCGGGACGCCCGCTGGGGATACGCAGGTAGTCGCCCAGGTCACCGAAGATGTGGTGGATGCCGAGGGATTCGTCCAGCAGCAGGGCCGGCGGGGCATAGGCCTCGGCGGCGACCCGCAGCATGCGCAGTTCGGCGCTCTCCGGCGGGTTATTCCTGCGCGCTACGCGCTGACGGTTCTGCTCGTCGTAGACACCTTCCCGACCAAGCCCGCCGGTGCCGCCGGCCGGGACGCGGGCCCGCCGGGGCCCGCCCCGGCGCCGGTAGATCTTCCAGCGATAGTCCAGCGGGTGGAACAGGTTTTCATCTCGGTCGAGGTTTTCGGACTTACCGAGGAACAGCAACCCGGAAGGCCTCAGCGCGTAGGCGAAAACAGAGAACAGCCGCTGTTGCACCTGAGGTGTCAGGTAGATCAGCAGGTTCCGGCAGCTGATCAGGTCCATGCGCAGGAAGGGCGGATCGTGAAGCAGGTCCTGGCGGGCGAAAACCAGCATCTCGCGCAGCCGCTTGGTGACCCGGTAGTTGTCGCCGGAGCGCGTGAAGTAGCGGCGCTGGCGCTGCTCGCTCAGCTCGTTTATGACGGCAGGCTCGTACAGGCCGGCTCGGGCCTTGGTCAGTGCCAGGCTGTCCAGGTCGGTGGCAAAGACCTGCGCGGTGATATCCTTGCGGTCCAGCTTTTCCAGCACTTCATCCACGAGCATGGCGATGGAGTAAGCCTCCTCGCCGGTGGCACAGCCGGGCGCCCAGGCACGGAAGGTGCCCCCCTCCGGGGCCTTTTCCAGGTACTGGCGCAGTTGGCTGCCCAGGGCCTCGAACGCCGGCCCGTCGCGGAAGAAAGAGGTGACCGAGATAAGCAGGTCGCGGTAGAAGGCGTCGACCTCCTTGCCATCATTGCGCAGGAGGCTCAGGTACTCCTGGGTCTCGTCGACCCCGCGCGCGGCCATTCGTCGGGCGAGGCGCCGGCGCACTGTCCGTTCCTTGTAGGCACTGGGGTCGACGCCGCTGGCCTGGTAAACCACGTGCTGGATCTGCCGCCAGATCTCGGCGTCGCTCTGCTCGTCCGCTACCGGATGGCCAGTGTTTTCCTGCGCTAGCATGCGCACCAACTCGGCGGCGATCTGGGTAGGGGGCAGCACCCGGTCCACGCAGCCGGTGCTGAGGGCGGACAGCGGCATGCCGTCGTAGGCGGCGGAATCGGCGTCCTGGGCGAAGGTAATCCCGCCGGCCGCCTTTACCGCTCGAACCCCGCTGCTCCCGTCCGAGCCGGTGCCGGAGAGCACCACCGCCACCGCGCGGTCGCCATAAGCGTCGGCCAGGCTCTGCAGCAGCACGTCCACCGACGGCGACGGGCCAGGCCGCCGCCCCGGCTCCACCAGCCGGAACCGGCCATCCTCAAGCTGCACATCGTAGCTGGCCGGTGCCACGTACACGGTGTCCGCGACCGGCTGCCGGCCATCGCTGAGTTCCCGCACCGCCAGGGCCGTCTCCCGCGCCAGCAGCTGCGTGAGCATGCTTTCATGGCGGGGGGAGAGGTGCTGGGCGACCACGAAGGTCAGCCCGGTGTCCGCGGGCAGCGCCTTGACCAGGGCCCGGAGGGCATCCAGGCCGCCGGCCGAAGCGCCGATCCCGACAACCGTCAAGGGACGGGGTGCTTCGCCACCTTCGGGTCGGTTCTCGTGTTCCGTCTGCTCATCGCTCAAACCGTCCCTCCTCGCCCGCCCACGCGGATCACATCACTCCCACTCGATGGTCGCCGGGGGCTTGCCGGAGATGTCATAGGCAACGCGTGAAATCCCGGGGATTTCATTGATAATACGCCGGGAGACGTGATCAAGGAACTCGTAGGGCAGATGCGCCCAGCGGGCGGTCATGAAATCGATGGTCTCCACCGCGCGCAAGGCGATCACGTACTCGTAGCGCCGGCCATCACCGGTGACACCCACGGACTTCACCGGCAGGAAGACGGCAAAGGCCTGGCTGACCTGGTCGTAAAGGTCGTGGGCACGCAGTTCCTCGATGAAGATGGCGTCGGCCTCGCGCAGCAGGTCCGCGTACGCCTTGCGCACCTCGCCCAGGATGCGCACTCCCAGGCCCGGCCCGGGGAAGGGGTGGCGGTAGACCATGTCCGCCGGCAGGCCGAGCTCCAGGCCGATGCGCCGCACCTCGTCCTTGAAGAGCTCGCGCAGCGGCTCCACCAGTTTCAGCTTCATGTCCTCGGGCAGCCCACCCACATTGTGGTGGGACTTGATGACATGGGCCTTGCCGGTGGCGGAACCAGCCGACTCGATCACGTCCGGATAAATGGTGCCCTGGGCCAGCCAGTCCACGTCGGTCAGGCGGGCGGCCTCCTCGTCGAACACCTCGATGAACATGTTGCCGATGATCTTTCGCTTGCGCTCCGGGTCATCCACGCCCTTGAGCGCGGTCAGGAAACGGTCCTCGGCGTCGACCCGGATGACGTTGACGCCCATGTGGCGGGCGAAGGTGGCCATCACCTGATCGGCCTCGTTCTTGCGCAGCAGGCCGTTGTCCACGAAGACGCAGGTCAGCTGGTCGCCGATGGCCTTGTGCAGCAGGGCGGCCACCACCGACGAGTCCACCCCGCCGGACAACCCCAACAGCACTTTGTCTTCGCCCACCTGCTGGCGGACCCGCGCCACCAGGTCGTCAACGATATTACCCGGCGTCCAGTCCGCCGGGCAGCCGCAGATCTCGTGGACGAACCGGGAGAGAATGCGCGCCCCCTGCGGGGTGTGGGTGACCTCCGGGTGGAACTGTACCCCGTAGTAACCCCGCTCATCGTCTCCGATGCCGGCAATGGGCGAGCTGTCGGTACTGGCAATGCGCTTGAAGCCCTCGGGCAACTCGGCGACCCGGTCACCGTGGCTCATCCAGACGTCCAGCAGCCCCCAGCCCTCGGGACTGGCGTGGTCCTCAATGTCCCGCAGCAGGTTGGAGTGGCCGCGGGCCCGGACCTGCGCGTACCCGAACTCCTTGTGCTCGGAGGCCTCCACCCGGCCACCCAGCTGACCGGCCATCGCCTGCATCCCGTAACAGATGCCCAGCACCGGCACGCCGGCCTCGAATACCGCCTCGGGCACCCGAGGGCCGTTGTCCACGGTCATGGACTCCGGGCCGCCGGAAAGGATGAAGCCGGCGGCGCCAAAGTCGCGTACCGCCTGCTCCGCTGCGTCCCAGGCGTAGATCTCGCAGTAGACACCGGACTCGCGCACGCGGCGGGCGATCAACTGGGTGTACTGGGAGCCGAAATCGAGGATAAGAATACGGTGGGCGTGTATGTCCTGAGTCATTGATAGATCCGCTGGAACGAGTGCTGGCGCGTGGGGGCGGCACATGCTAAAAGAACCGCCGACAAGGCGCCACAGCATACCGCAAGCGGTGCCCCGAGCGCACCCGCGCCCCCGGCCGGCGCCCCGACCACAGGATCGCCAGGAGACCCACCCGCCATGAACCTGGTCAGCTTCAACGCATACCGCAGCCTGGGTGTCCCGGGCGTGCGCTACATCAAGCCGGAACACCTGTTCCGGGAGCAGGCGCTACTTCGACACGCCGACTGGGTGCTGTTCCCGGAGACCTGGCAGGTGAACAGCCTGGTCTACGGCCTGGGCGCTCGCGTCTTCCCGGCGCTGCCCGGCTATCATCTGGGCTACGACAAGATCGAGATGACCCGCGCCTTCTGGACCGTCTGCCCGGCCCACGTGCCCGAGACGCTGATCCTGCCGCCCACGGAGACCAGCCTCGAGGCGGCCGAGGAGCAACTCGGTTACCCCATGGTGGGCAAACAGCCACGCAACGCCCGGGGCCAGGGGGTGTTCCTGCTGGCGGACCGCCAGGCGCTGCAGGCCTTTGCCGCACGGGAGGACCGTCTGTATCTTCAGGAGTATCTGCCGATCGACCGGGACCTGCGCGTGGTCTGGTTGGGCGACCGGGTGATCTCCGCCTATTGGCGCCACGGCGCCGAAGGCAGCTTCCACAACAACGTGGCGCAGGGCGGGCGGATTGAATTCACGGATGTCCCGTGCGCCGCCCTGGAGCTGGTCGAGCGGATCGCCACCCGCCTGGGGCTGGACCACGCCGGCTTCGACCTGGCCCGGGTGCACGGGCACTGGTACGTGCTCGAATTTAACCTGCTGTTCGGCAACGAGGCCCTGAACCAGGCCGGCATCCGCCTTGGTGGCTTTATCCACGACTGGCTGCGCCGTCAGAGTGACAACGACGGACCGGACAACTCGCCCACACCCTGGCCCATCGCCAGCTGAACGTCGCCCGCCCGGCGACGACCGGGAGGGAAATGATGCCCCGCAACGAACCCGAACTGGAGCACAGCCACCACCCCGACGCGATCCGCGAGCGGCTGGCCGAGGACAAGCACCGCGGCTATCTTCCCGACGCCATTCTGGGCGGCATCGACGGCTGTATCACCACGCTGGCTCTGGTGGCCAGCGTGGCCGGTGCGGGGCTGCCCGGCATGGTGGCCTTCGTACTCGGGGTGGCCAGCCTGATCGCCGATGCCCTGAGCATGGCCGTCAGCAACTACCAGGCAGTCAAGAGCACCGAGGAGGCGCGCCACCGCCTGCGGCAGCAGGAGCAACGCCACGTGGCGGCAGACCCGCACGGCGAGCGAGAGGAGATCCGGGCCATCTTCGAGGCCAAGGGATTTGATGGCGAGGCGCTGGAACACATCGTGGAGACCATCACCCGCGACCACCAACTGTGGGTGAACACCATGCTGATGGAGGAGCACGGCCTGTCCCTGCACGGCCCCTCGGCCATCACCTCGGGCCTGACCACGTTCACGGCCTTTGTGCTGGTCGGTTTCGTGCCCCTCGCCCCCTTCCTGATCCCCTTCCTCACCGGTGGGGAGTACTTCATCGCCAGCGCCGTATGCACCGCCCTGGCCCTGTTCGGGATCGGTTACGCCAAGGGGGTCATTCTGGACATGTCGCGCCTGCGCGCGGGGCTGGAGACGCTGCTGCTGGGGGGCGCGGCCTCGGTGGCCGCCTATCTGGTGGGACGCGTGCTGGAACCGATGCTGGTACAGGCATTCTGACCCCGGCGATTCCGTGCTCGGGGTTCAGGCCAATAAAGGGTAAGGACCGGCGGGCCACGCCAGGCGGCCCGCCGGTCCGCCGCGTTCAACCCACCCGGTAGTTGGGCGCTTCCTTGGTGATGCTGACGTCGTGGACGTGGCTTTCGCGCATGCCGGCATTGGTGATACGCACGAACTCGGGGCGGGTGCGCATCTCCTCCATGGTGGAACAGCCCACGTAACCCATGCTGGCCCGGATACCGCCCAGCAGCTGATGGACGATGGCCACCATGGAGCCCTTGTACGGCACCCGGCCCTCGATCCCCTCCGGGACCAGCTTGTCGACGTTGGCCGTCGGGTCCTGGAAGTACCGGTCGGCCGAGCCCTGGGTCTGGGACATCGCACCCAGCGAGCCCATGCCGCGGTAGGACTTGTAGGACCGGCCCTGATAGAGCTCGACCTCGCCCGGCGCCTCCTCAGTACCTGCAAGGAGACTGCCGACCATGACGCAGTGGGCCCCGGCGGCCAGCGCCTTGGCCAGATCGCCGGAGAAGCGCACGCCCCCGTCGGCGATCAACGGCAGATCGGTGCCCTTCAGCGCCTCGGCCACGTTGGCAATGGCCGTGATCTGCGGCACACCCACCCCGGCCACCACCCGCGTGGTGCAGATGGAACCGGGCCCGATGCCCACCTTGACGGCGTCGGCGCCGGCCGCTTTGAGATCCAGCGCGGCCTGCCCGGTGGCGATGTTACCGGCGATGACCTGCAGGTCCGCGTAGTGCTGCTTGATCCAGCGCACCCGGTTAAGCACACCCTGGGAATGGCCGTGGGCGGTGTCCACCACCACCACGTCGACCCCAGCCTCCACCAGGGCCGCCAGCCGCTCTTCGGTATCGCCCCCCGTGCCCACGGCCGCGCCCACCCGCAGCCGACCGTACTCGTCCTTGCTGGCATGGGGGTAGTCCTTCGCCTTCTGGATGTCCTTCACGGTCACCATGCCGCGCAGGTGGAAGGCGTCGTCCACCACCAGCACCTTCTCAATGCGGTTGCCGTGCAGTTTCTCCAGGATCTCGTCCCGGTCGGCGCCCTCGGTGACGGTTACCAGCCGCTCCTTCGGCGTCATGGCCACGGATACCGGCTGATCCAGACGGGTCTCGAAGCGCAGATCGCGGCTGGTAACGATGCCCACCAACTCACTGGCGTTGACCACCGGCACCCCGGAGATACCGTGGGCGCGGGTCAGTTCCAGCACCTCGCGAATGGTGGTATTGGGGTCGACGGTGATCGGCTCCTTGATGACACCGCTCTCGAACTTCTTGACCCGACGCACCTCTTCGGCCTGCTGGGCCACGGTCATGTTCTTGTGGACGATGCCAATACCGCCCTGCTCGGCAAGGGCGATGGCCAGGCGTGCCTCGGTGACGGTGTCCATGGCGGCGGAGACGATGGGGGCCTGCAGCCGGATACCCCGGGTCAGCTGAGTGCTGAGGTCCGCCTCACGCGGCATGACATCGGAGTGGGCAGGCAGCAGGAGTACGTCGTCAAAGGTGAGGGCTTCTTGAGCGATGCGCATACGTGGTGACACCTTCTGGCTGGGCGGCCTCATTACAAGCCGTGCAAAGGTTAGCCGGCCATTATAAGGCGCGGGCGCGGCGTCGTAAACGGCAGCGCCCGTTGCGCTCGCTCAGAGGGGCTGGAAGCCCACCAGCGTCATGTCGTCGCGGCGCGGCTCCGGGCCACGGTAGCGCTCGAGTTCGGTTTCCAGCCGGCGGATCTGGTCCTCCATGGGGAGGTGGGCGTTGCGGGCGATCAACCGCCGCACGCGACGCCGGCCCAGCAAGCGCTTCGGCTCACCCCCCATGTGGTCGGGAATCCCGTCCGTGAGCTGGTAGAAAGACATGCCGGGCCTCACCGGCACGCGGTGGTCCTCGAACGGCCTGCGCGGCACCAGGCTGTAATAGCCCAGCCCCGCCCGGTTGCCCTTGATCTCCCGCGCCTCGCCGTCCTCAACGTAAATGAGCGGCAGCCCGGCGCCGGAGAAGGTCACGCTGCGGTCCTCCTCGTCCCACAGGCAGACGCTGGCGTCCAGTCCGTCGTCCGATTCCGGCGCCTCGCCATCCTGACGCAACCGGGCGCGGACCATCTCGTCCAGCGCGGTGAGGATCTCCGCCGGGCTGCGCAGGTCGCGCTCGTGCAGAATGCGATCCAGCGCCGAGGCCACCACGAGGGTAATAAAGGCCCCCGGCACACCGTGGCCGGTGCAATCCACCACCACGATAAGGCTGCGACGTCCGAACCGCTCCAGCCAGAAGTAGTCGCCCCCCACCAGGTGAAGCGGCTCCCAGCAAACGTAGATTTCCTTGACGGCATCGCCCAGGGCGGACTTGTCCGGCAGCATCGCCGTCTGAATCCGCCGGGCGTAGCGGATGCTCTCCAGGACGAGATGGTTCGCCTTTTCCAATTCCCGGTGGGTCTCGCCCAGGCGCTGGTAGGCCGTTTCGGTCTCCTCCTTCTCGGCCGCCAGCTCGTGCATCGCGTCTTCCAGCTTCCGGGTCCGGTCCTGGACCCGCTGCTCGAGCTCCTCGGTCAGGGCCCTGAGCTCGTCCTCGGCCTGGTCCCGTTCGTTAAGCCCCCGTTGGAACGCCTTTAGCAGGTCATCCAGCGACCCGACAATCTGGCCGAGCTCATCTCGCTGATGGCCGGGCATGGCGGGCACGGGCCAGGCGCCCGGCTGGTGCGGATCCACCTCGCCGATGGCCGTGTTGAGGCGTAACAGGGGTCGGGTAATGAGGAAGTGGAAGATGGCCACCACCAGAAGGGAGATCGCGATGGCCTTGGTAAAGTTGACCCCTGCATTGACGGCGGTCCGCTGCATGAAGCCGCTGGCAATGACGTCGGGGTCCAGCCGGACCCGAAGCTCACCGACCTCTTCCGTCCGCCCGACGATATCCTGCCGGATTAACGGCTGCTCCCAGTGGGCGATGTCGTCGAAGAGCCGGCCGGTGACCCCGTTGGCGTCCCAATGGCGGGGACGGTCGAATAAGGCGAGGCGGTCACCGAAGTTGTCGTAGAGTTCCACCCGCTGGATAAACTCGTACTCGGAGAGCCCCCGCACCACCTGCCGCGCCGCGTCAGCGTTCATCTCAAAGGCGGCGTCCACGGCGCTGCCCTCCACCATGGCGAGGGTCTGGCCCATGTGATCCCGCACTTCGGTACGCATGGTGCGCCAATCCGCGAAGATTTCCACCGCCGCCGCCAACAGCCCCAGCACGAACACCACTACCAGGGTGGTGAGCGCCTGCTTGAAGGTCAGCCCGCGGGAAATGGCACGCTCCCCATTCGCGCCTCCCCGCATCAAACCTCCGGGTCCGACTGGTTACCGCGCTCCTCCGCCTTGGCCAGCATCACGCGGTTGCGGCCAGAGAGCTTGGCCTGATAAAGGGCGTCGTCGGCGCGCATGATCGCCGTGTCCAGGGATTCATGGGTGCTGCGCAGGGCGGCCACGCCGATGCTGACCGTCAGATCCAGGTCCACGCTGCCGCTCCCGTCCCCCTGCTGCTCCCAGGGGATTCGAAGCGCGGCCACCTCTTCACGAATCCGCTCTGCCAGCGTCATGCCCCCACGCAGGTCCACTTCAGGCAGCACGGCGAGGAACTCCTCGCCCCCCAGGCGGCCAACAGCGTCGGACTCCCGCAGGTTCCGATGCAACACCTCGGCAAAGGCCACCAGCACGGTATCCCCGGCAGCGTGGCCAAAGCGATCGTTGATCCGCTTGAAGTGGTCCAGGTCCATCATGAGCAGGGTGAGCGGCGTGAGACCCTGGCGCCGTCGGCGCGCCAGCTCACGCTCACCCACCTCCAGCACCTGCCGGCGAGAGTACACTCCGGTTAGGTCGTCCATCATTGCCAGCCGGTGTAATTCGTCGGCCAGCTGCTCCCGGGCCTGGACCTCCTGCTCCAGCGCCTCGTTGAGCGTGCGCAGGGATTCCGCCTGCGCCTCCAGTTTCTGGTTGGCCTGCTGCAGGTCCAGTTGCATCCGGTCGCTCATGCGCAGCAACCGCGTTTGCGAGCGATAGCTCTGGCGGTAGGCATTGGCCAGCTCGCGCACCCCGTCAGCCACCTGGTCCAGCTTGTCGACCATTTGATCAGCGTGCTGCAAGAGCGCCTCTTCCTGATCGAACAGAGAGAAGCGGGGGCCCTTTTCGTTGTTACTGGCGCTGGACCAATTACCGGGGAGTTTCTCGCGCGAGCTATTCATGGGCTTGACCTGTCGTCAAATGGAAGTGGAGGCATCATCCCGCTCATTGAGGCGAAACTCGGCGCACTCGAAATCTTCGGAGAAGTCCTCGCCGAACTCTTCCATGGTGTCGTCCCCGGCCTGGTAGTACCAGTCCACGGTGATCTCCCGGCCGCGTTCGGCCGCATCCTCCAGCATCTGGAACATGTTCATCAGCGCCTTGGCACTGCTGCTGTTGAAATAGGCCATCTCCAGCGCCACGTGGAGCGCCGGCCCCTGGTCCTCCGCCACAAAGGCGCTGAGCTGCTCCATGATGGGCCCGAAAAAACTGGCCGCATCCTCCGGGTAGGATTCGCCGGACATCTCGAACCGGCCGGCTTGCGGGTCGAACAGCACCCGAGGTGTGCGGTCCGTGGCTTGCTGATTGATCGCATCCATTGTCATCTCAGATATAAGCCTTGAGACAAAAAAATACGCGCTGGGCGTCCAGCTCGAGGAAGTCGAACTCGATGGGTTCGCTAGCCCGACGGGCAATCTCGATAAGGCCGATACTGGCCCCCTTGCTGTCTTCCTCAGGCGGCTCCCGCAGCTTCGTCTTGTAGTATTTACGGAGCTCGTCGCGATCCATGCGGGCCAGCTCACTCAGCCGTGCCTCCAACTTGCGCGCATCGGCCGGCGTCACGGTGTTACCGCAGACCACGAAAAACCGCCCCTCGTCGCGCCCCACCGTGACCATGCCCGAGCTCAGCGCCAGGGGCTCTGCCGCGCCTTGCTCCTCCCGGTCGGCCGAGTAGCGGATGATGTTCTGCACCTGCTCGACGAAAACCGAGAAAACCTTGCGCGTCACCTGGGGGTCCGCGTCATCCAGGCGCATCTTGTGCCGCAGTGCCTCGCCCAGCGCGGTGAGAATGCTCTCCGTCACATACCCGGTGAACGAGAAGATAATCCCCTTACCTGCAAGGTCATCGCGGAATCGCAGGTAGTCATTGGCCAGCATGCCGCCCCCAAATACACTTGGCATCATATAATCCCGCACTTTAATTGGTTTTATTGGCAGATCTATGCCGGATCAGAACACAGAATATACCGCAACCACCGGCCGATGACAGTCCGGCAAACCGACTTGGACCGGACGCATAGATTTTGCGCGTGCCCGGAAGGTTAGAACGGAAAATCGGGGCATCAACCATAGTCGTCCCGTATGGACTGCATGGCACCGTCAGCGCGCATTTCGTCCAGTGCCTCTTGCAGGGCCTCCAACGTGGCCGCCGGCGTATCCGGGTGGCACGCCAGGTAAAGATCCACCTGCCGGAAGACGTGCAAGGCCTCCACCTCACCGGCACCTTCCCGCTCGGCCAACCAGGGCGCGACCCGCCCACCGGTTGCCCAGAGGTCGATCCGTCCCACCGAGAGTAAACGCGCATTCACGCTGTCCCGGCTGACCGTGGCCACGTCAATTCCGCGGGATTCCAGGTACTGCGTGGTGGCATCGTCTCGGAAACCGCCCACCCGGTAATCGTGCAGGTCCTCGAGGTCGTTGATCTGGATATCGGCGTCAGGCCGGGCAAATACCGCCCAGTCGTTGTCCGCCAGCGGCCCCACCCAGGTAAAGGCATCCTCGCGCTCGTCGGTCCGGCTCGTGGAGTAAACGCAGTGGCCGGCCTGGCGCTGGGCCATGGCGTAAGACCTGGCCCAGGGTTGCATCCGGAAGGTGGCATCCACCTCTGCCCGCTCCGCGGCCTCACGCAGGATCTCCGTGGAGATTCCGGAAACCCGGCCACTGGGGCGCTCGTAGTTGAAGGGTGGGTAGTCTTCGGTGTTGAAGACCAGCGGTTCCGTCGCCAGTGCAGCACCCCCCACCATACCCAGTAACGCGACTGTAAACCGCCCGAGTTTGATCCTCACTGTGACTCCCCCACTGGCACGCCTCCCCGCGACTGCCACACCCCTGACCATAGCAGCCCTAACGCTGTAATGCCCACGACAATTCGTGCGCCATCGCGCAAAACCCGAGCCGCCCGCCCGTGTTGCCCAATCGCCCTGCGGGGCCCCCTGGGCGGTGGCACCAACGCAGCGTCTCGGCGGGAAACCTCGGGCTACCTCCAAATAGTCATAACACCCGATACCCGTGCCACCCAAGCCCCAGCAAACGCATTAAAAATCTAAAAATCAGCAACCTGGAAGGTCAGAAAAAATAACCCGTTTGGGATATTGCTGAGTTTTGCACACAGTTTTTAGCGCAATCCACGATATTTACCCCCTCCTCTCGCCGAAGTTAGCTTGCTATGCAGTTTACGTAATGGGTCACGCCCAGCCACCGCGCAATCGCAGCACGGAACACCCTACTGTCCTGTTGGCCGGGCGTGGCTGTTTTCCCGGAGATCACCGGAGAACACCGATGAAAATCATGATCGCCTACGACGGCTCCAGAAACGCCAAGCTCGCCCTCGCCCAGACCGTGGATATGTTCAAGGGGCTGCGCCCCAAGCTCCTGTTGATCGGTGTTGCGGAGGAACCCCGCGATTCCACCGAGCGGAATGTTGAGCTGTTCGAGGAGGAATACAACGAGGTGAAACAGGCCCTTGAGGAGGGCGCCGAGTTCGTCACCGAGCAGAAGCTGGAGAGCGAGATCATCCTGGCCGAGGGTGACCCGCGCAAAATGATCCTCGCCGCCTCGAAACGGCGCGAGCCCGACCTGCTGGTCATTGCCCGCCACAGCAACAAGCCAGACGGCGGGATCATTGCCCAGTCCCTCACCTACTTTGTCGACGAAATCGACTACATGACCTTCGGCAGTGTCAGCGCTTTTCTCTCGCGGCGGGTGGAGTGCCCCCTGCTGATCTATCCGGCCCCGTGATCCCCCTTAACTAATGCCCCCAACCACCTCGGGAGAGCACGATGCAAGTTGCTGACATATTTAAATTTCGCAGTCGGGAAATCAAGGCCCTTCACCTCACCTGGATTGCCTTTTTCATCACCTTCTACGTCTGGTTCAACATGGCGCCGCTGGCCACCAGCATGTTGCGCAGCGTGGACTGGCTAACCCAGGATGACATACGGCTATTTGCCATATGTAACGTGGCCCTGACCATCCCCGCCCGCATCATCGTGGGCATGGCGCTGGACCGGTTCGGCCCACGCCGGGTGTTTTCCATCCTGATGATCCTCATGGCGATACCGGCGCTGTTCTTCGCCTTCGGCAACACCATGACCCAGTTGCTGATATCACGACTGGTGCTCAGCTCCGTCGGGGCCAGTTTCGTGGTAGGCATTCACATGACTGCGCTTTGGTTCCGGCCGCGGGATATCGGGTTTGCCGAGGGGTTCTACGCCGGTTGGGGCAACTTCGGCTCCGCCGCCGCGGCCATGACCCTGCCGACCATCGCCCTGACCATGTTCGGCGGGGAGGATGGCTGGCGCTGGGCAATGGCGGTGAGTGCGCTCGTTATGGCCGGCTACGGCGTCTTCTACTGGTTTGCGATCACCGATGGCCCCCACGCCACCTCCCACAAGCGCACCCGTAACGCGCTGGCCATGGAGGTGAGCACCTGGGGCGACATGATCAAGCTGATCATCTTTACCATCCCGCTGGTGGGGGTGCTCGGTCTCTTGGTGTGGCGCGTGCAGAACATGGGTTACATTACCCCGACCGGCGCGACCATTCTCTACCTCGCCATCGCGGCGATCGTGATTTACCAGGTCGTGCAGATCCTGCGGGTGAATATCCCGATCCTCAAAAAGGGCGTGCCCAAAGATGACAAGTACCACTTCAACAGCGTCATCGCCCTGAACAGCACCTATTTCGCCAACTTCGGTGCCGAACTGGCCGTGGTCTCGATGCTGCCCATGTTCTTCGAGGAGACCTGGGGTCTGGGCGCGGCGGCTGCGGGTGCGATTGCCGCGTCCTTCGCCTTCGTCAACCTGGTGGCCCGGCCGATGGGCGGCCTGGTCTCGGACCGCATGGGGAACCGCCGGTTCGTCATGCTCAGTTACATGTTCGGGATCGGGATTGGCTTCGTGCTCATGGGGCTGCTGGACTCCAACTGGCCCCTGATCGTCGCCATTGCCATCACCATGATGACCTCGTTCTTCGTCCAGGGCTCCGAGGGCGCCACCTTCGGGATCATCCCGTCAATCAAACGGCGCATCACCGGCCAGATCTCGGGCATGGCCGGCGCCTACGGCAACGTGGGCGCGGTGGTCTACCTGACGATTTTCACCTTCGTGACGCCCACGCAGTTCTTCTTCATCATCGCCACCGGTGCCTTCATCAGCTGGGTGATCTGTCTGCTGATGCTGAAGGAGCCCGAAGGGGCCTTCGCCGAGGACTACCACGTCTCATCGGTGGATCGGATGATCGAAGAGGAGGAGCAACGCAAGGCCCGGCAGGAAACCTGGACCCGCTAACGCCCCTCCGTACCTTGCCCGAACGCATGGAGCCGCCCCAGGGGCGGCTCCATGCCGGTTCGGCCCGACCGCCTCAGGCCTGTTTCTGGTGCAGGCCGTGCTGAACGGCCCAGATGGCCACCTCAACCCGGGAGTGCATCCGCAGCTTCTTCAGTATGCTCTTGACGTGCACCTTGACGGTGCCCTCCGTCAGGTCGAGATCCCGCGCGATCAGCTTATTGGACTGCCCTAGCGCCAGGTGATGCAGTATTTCGTTTTCCCTGGCGGTCAGCGCATCCAGTGCCTGTTCTGTCGGCGAGTGATTCGCCTTGGTGACGGCCTGGGCAAGGACCGCCGCCAGGGCCGGCGAGACCACCAGGTCGCCCTGGGTGGCCCGCCGGAGTTCCGCCACCAGCATTTCCGGTTCCATGTCCTTCAGCAGGTAGCCGTCGGCCCCCGCCCGCAACGCCGCCTGCACGTCGTCCGCGGCGTCGGAGACCGTCAACACGACCACGCGGACCTTGAGCCCCGTGGCCCGGATGGCCTCCAGGGTCTGCACCCCGCCCAGCCCCCGCATGTTCAGGTCGAGCAAGACCAGGTCCGCACTGGCCGAGGGGAGCCGCTCCAGTGCCTCTTCTCCGCTCCCGGCCTCACCCGCCACTTCCAGGTCCGGCTCCAGCTCCAGTAACTGACACAGACCCCGGCGCAACAGGGGGTGATCATCCACGAGAAAAACGCGTTTCGGCGCGGCACTCGAATCCATTTCTTACCTACCCGTTCTGAATTTGTTCATTTTCGAACTCGGAGACCCGGGACATGGACTCCGGGCGGAAGGTGAGCATGACGCGCGCGCCGCCGCCGGCGCGGTTGCCAAGGCGCAGGATGCCACCCAGGCCCTCCGCCCGTTCCCGCATGATGGAGGTGCCGTAGTGGTGGGCCCGCTGTTCCTGGCTGGTATCGATGCCCATGCCGTTATCCAACACCTCCAGGACCACATCGTTGTTCTCACCCGGTGCCACCACCACGTCCGCGCTGGTGGCACCGCTGTGGTTGATGACGTTGGCCAGGGCCTCCCGGGCGATCTGCAACAGGTGGATCTCCTCGTTGGCATTGAGGGGCCAGTGGCTCAGTCGATAGTCCAGGCGGATACCGATGCCGCCCCGCTCGGAGAACTCCCGGACGGCCTTGGTGAGCCCCGCCTCGAGCCCGGGCGAGTCCATACCGAGCCGGAAGGTGGTGAGCAGTTCCCGGAGCTGCTGGTAAGCCGAATTCAGCCCCTCGCGCAATTCTGACAGCACAGGGGCCATTTGCGGCGCGGTCTCATGCTGGCGGCTGATCGCCTGCATCCGCGCCACCTGGATTTTCATGTAGGACAGCGCCTGCGCCAGCGAGTCGTGCAACTCCCGCGCGATCACCGCGCGCTCCTCCATCAACATGATGCGGTGTTCACTGTCCAGGTCGCGCTCCCGGGCACGGGCCGCGGCGATATGCCCGGCGACCGTCTCCGCCAAGCGCAGCTGCCAGCCGGTGGGCTGGCTGCCGGGGCGGTGGGCCACTAGCAGCGTGCCATAACGCACCCCGCGGTTTTCCAGCGGCAATGACAATACCCCCGATGCCACCTGACTGCTACTGCCCTGCACGCCGGCCCGCAGGCAATTCTCACACAAGGGGGCGGTACAGAAGCCGGGGCGGGCCCCTTTGTCGGTGGTCAATGTCTCGAAGGCCTGACGGGCGCCCGGTTGGGAAAAGCACAGGGTAAGCGGCCCGAGTTCGGTGACCCGTTCGAGGGTTTCCAGCATGGCCTTGAGGTGGCTGGGCTCCATCGCACCGGCGCTCAGGTCCCGAGTGGCATTGTAGATCAGTTCCAGGGCGCTGTTACGCCGCCGCAGCTCCGCGGTCTTTTCATCGACCCGGAATTCCAGGCCGCGTTGCATCTCTATGAGCGAATCGGCCATGCGGTTGAAAGTGCGGGCGTATATGCCGAGCTCGTCGCGGCTGTCGATTCGGGCGCGGGCCTCCAGATCGCCCCGGTTGAGGCGATCGGCCGTGCGGGTCAGTTCGCGAAGCGGCAGCGCGAGTCGGGTTTGCAATCGGTAAAGCCCGAAGAAGACCAGGCCGGTGAGCAGCGCAATGCCCAGGCCGTGGGCCACCTGCATGCCGAGCATCCGGTCTTCCGCGGCGTGCTGGGCCGCGACCACCAGGTCATCCACGGTCTCCACGAAGCGGTCCACCCGGACGACATACGCCTCGACGTCCTCGGGACTGGGGTTGTCGGCGATGATCGGCTTGAGGTCCTGTTCCCAGCGCTGGAGGACGTTTTCCCAGGCAATGCGCACCTCGTCATCGGCCCGACCGGAAATCGGCCGCAACAGCTCTTCACTGTGCAAGCGCTCCTCGAAGGCGGCCACCTCATCGGCCAGCGTCCGCCCGCCTCGCTCGCGACCGTCCAGCAGGTGGGTGGCGATACGGTAGGACTGCATGCGCAAGGAGCCGGCCACGTTGATGGCCGCCGCGTCATGTTGCGCCGTGTTGGCCACGAAGGCGGAGTAGAACATCCCGAACATCGAGGCGGCCGCCACCGCCAGCAGAACGGCAAACAGTGACCCGGCCAGGGACAGCCGCCTACGCTTGCCGCCGAGGAGCATTATTCGCATAGAAACCTCGTGCTACCCCTAAATAGTCCCGCCGGTATTGCCGCCCACCGCCTGACTCAGCGGCGCTCCAGTTTGCTTTTTCTATTCAACAGCTTAGCAGATTACCCCCGACTACCTCTTGCGGGGTATTTGCCTGGTTTTTCCGAGTGTTACGCCCGGTTATACCCCATTTACCGGCCCCCGGGGCCCGTTTAGCTTTAATCCGCAGTAACCCTCAAAGCAAGGTCGTTTGCGATAGGAGGTCATAGTGGCCGCGAACAAAGACATCGAGAAATGGGACCCGGAAGACCAGGAGCAGTGGGAAAGCTACGGCAAGCGCGTGGCCAACCGGAACCTCTGGATCTCCATTCCCAGCCTGTTGATGGGCTTCATCATCTGGATGATGTGGGGGATGATCACGGTCCAGATGCGTAACCTCGGCTTTCCGTTCGAGGATACCCAACTCTTCACCCTGGCCGCTATCGCGGGCCTGACCGGCGCTACTCTTCGCATCCCCGCCTCGTTCATGATCCGCATCTCCGGCGGGCGATACACGATCTTCCTGACCACGTCGCTGCTGATGATCCCGGCCCTGGGCACCGGCCTGGCGCTGCAGTCACAGGAGACGCCGCTCTGGGTCTTCCAGCTGATGGCCTTCCTGTCGGGGATCGGCGGCGGCAATTTCGCCTGCTCAATGAGCAATATCAGCACCTTCTTCCCCAAGCGTAAACAGGGCCTGGCCCTGGGCCTTAACGCCGGGCTCGGCAACTTCGGCGTCACCACCATGCAGATCCTGATCCCGGTGGCGATGACCGTGGGGATTTTCGGCGCGCTGGGCGGTGACCCGATGGTCCTGGAGCGCGCCAGCGGCACACTGATCGGGCGCATCGAGGCGGGCACCGAGACCTACATCCAGAATGCCGGCCTGCTCTGGCTGGTAGCGCTTATCCCGCTGGCTTTCGCCAGCTGGTTCGGGATGAACAACCTGCGCACCATCTCGCCGAACCCCGGCAGCGCCTTCGAGGCCTTCGGCAAGATCCTCGCCCTGTACGGGGTGGCATTCGTGGCTGCCGCCATCGGCCTGTATCTCTTCCTGCCCCGCCCCGTGGGCCTGGGCGTGCTGAACATGTGGGTTGCCCTGCCGTTGGTGATTGTCATCACCCTTGGCCTGATGCGCCTGATGCCGGGGGAGCAGATCCGCCCGAACATCAAGAAGCAGTTCGCCATCTTCCAGAACAAGCACACCTGGTCGATGACGGTGCTGTACATCTTGACCTTCGGCTCCTTCATCGGGTTCTCCGCCGCGCTGCCCCTGTCCATCGAGGTCATTTTCGGCTCCATGATGGAGACGGCGGCCGACGGCTCAACCACGCGGGTGGACAACCCGGATGCCCCCAGCGCCCTGACCTACGCCTGGATGGGGCCCTTCGTGGGGGCGCTGATCCGGCCCCTGGGTGGCTGGCTGTCTGACAAGGTGGGCGGCTCCATCGTGACCCAGGCGATCTCGGTGGTAATGGTGATCGCCTCTGCAGCCGCCGGCTGGGTCATGATGATGGCCTACAACTCCCCCGACCCGAACACCTGGTTCTGGCCCTTCCTGCTGCTGTTCATCGTGCTCTTTGCCGCCAGCGGCATCGGCAATGGCTCCACCTTCCGCACCGTGGGCGTGGTCTTCGACCAGCACCAGAAGGGGCCGGTGCTGGGCTGGACCTCCGCGGTGGCCGCCTACGGCGCCTTCGTGGCCCCCCGTGTGATGGGCGAGCAGATCGAGGCCGGCACGCCGGAACTCGCCATGTACGGCTTCGCCGTGTTCTACGCCCTCTGCCTGGTCATCAACTGGTGGTTCTACCTGCGGAAGAACGCCTACATCAAAAACCCCTGACCCCTTGCCATTGCGTGCAATGACCGGCACCCACCCGCGGGGTGGGTGCCTGGAAAAACAGCGAATCGATGATTCGATTTAGCGAGGAGACCACACCATGAGTTTCTTTCTCGACAAACTGACCTTCTTCAAGAGGGTGCAGGATGAGTTCTCGGACGGCCACGGCATCGTCACCGACGAGCCCCGCCGCTGGGAGGACGCCTACCGCAGCCGCTGGCAGCACGACAAGGTGGTGCGCTCCACCCACGGGGTGAACTGCACCGGCTCCTGCAGCTGGAAGATCTACGTCAAGAACGGGCTGGTCACCTGGGAGACCCAGCAGACCGACTACCCGCGCACCCGGCCGGACATGCCCAACCACGAGCCCCGGGGCTGCGCCCGCGGCGCCAGCTACTCCTGGTACATCTACAGCGCCAACCGGCTGAAGTACCCGATGGTGCGCGGCACGCTGCTGCGGATGTGGCGCGAGGCCCGCAAGGAGCATCAGGACCCGGTAGACGCCTGGGCCTCCATCGTGGGCGACGAGGAGAAGGCCGCGCTCTACAAAAGCCGCCGTGGCCTGGGCGACATGGTGCGGACCGACTGGGACGAGGTAAACGAGCTCATCGCCTCGGCCAACATCCACACCATCAAGGAGCATGGCCCCGACCGGATCATCGGCTTCTCGCCCATCCCGGCCATGTCCATGGTCAGCTACGCCGCGGGCTCACGCTACATGTCGCTGCTGGGCGGCACCTGCATGAGCTTCTACGACTGGTACTGCGACCTGCCCCCCAGCTCTCCGCAAACCTGGGGCGAGCAGACCGACGTGCCCGAGTCGGCCGACTGGTACAACTCCGGCTTCATCATGATGTGGGGCTCCAACGTGCCGCAGACCCGGACGCCGGACGCCCACTTCATGACCGAGGTGCGCTACAAGGGCACCGAAATCGTCACCGTCTGCCCGGACTACTCCGAGGCGTCCAAGTTCGGTGACATGTGGCTGAACCCGCAACAGGGCACCGACTCCGCGCTGGGCATGGCGCTGGGCCACGTGATTCTCAAGGAATTCCACGTGGACAACCCCAGCGACTACTTCCGCGACTACGCCCGCCGCTACACCGACATGCCCTGCCTGGTCCGCCTGGACAAGACCGACAAGGGCTACCAGGCCGGCCGCTTCCTGCGCGCCTCCGACTTCGACAAGGCGCTGGAGCAGGACAACAACCCCGAGTGGAAGACCGTCGCCTGGGACGAAAAGAGCGACTCGCTGGTGGTTCCCCACGGCTCCATCGGCTTCCGCTGGGGCGAGGACGGCCGCTGGAACCTGGAGGAGAAGGCCGCGGGCGGCAAGGAGACCGAGCTGCGCCTGTCCAACCTGCAGAAGCACGATGAGGTCGCACAGGTCGGCTTCCCCTACTTCGGCGGGCTGGAACACGAACTGGGCCGGTTCACCAGCAACCCCCAGGACGAGGTCATCTATCGCAAGGTGCCCGTTCGCAAGATCAAGCTGGCCGATGGCGAGGAGGTGCTGGCCGCATCGGTCTTCGACCTGATCACCGCCCACTACGGCGTGGACCGCGGCCTGGAGTGCGAGAACACGCCCACCAGCTACGACGACAACAAGCCCTATACCCCCGCCTGGCAGGAGCAGATCACCGGCGTGGATCGCAAGAAGGTGATCAAGGTGGCCCGGCGGTTTGCCCAGAACGCCGACAAGACCCACGGCCGATCCATGATCATCCTCGGTGCCGGTCTGAACCACTGGTACCACATGGACATGAACTACCGCACCATCATCAACATGCTGGTGTTCTGCGGCTGCATCGGGCAGAGCGGTGGTGGCTGGGCGCACTACGTGGGCCAGGAGAAGCTCCGCCCGCAGACCGGCTGGCAGCCGCTGGCCTTCGCGCTGGACTGGGCCCGCCCGCCCCGTCACATGAACTCCACCTCGTTCTTCTACGCCCACACCGACCAGTGGCGCTACGAGAAGCTGAACGTGGCGGACATGCTCTCGCCGCTCGCCAACAAGGAGGACTTCCAGGGCAGCCTGATCGACTTCAACGTCCGTTCCGAGCGCATGGGCTGGCTGCCCTCTGCCCCGCAGCTGGGCGCCAACCCGCTGCAGGTCGTCCGCGATGCCAAGGCAGCGGGCAAGGACCCGAAGGACTTCGTGGTCGAGCAGTTGAAGAGCGGCCGGCTCCGCATGGCCTGCGAAGACCCGGACAACCCGGCCAACTTCCCGCGCAACCTGTTCGTCTGGCGCTCCAACCTGCTCGGGGCCAGCGGCAAGGGCCACGAGTACTTCCTCAAGCACCTGCTGGGCACCCACCACGGCGTGCAGGGCAAGGACCTGGGTGAGGAAGGGGGCGAGAAACCGCTGGAGGTGGTCTGGCGCGAAGAGGAGGCCCGCGGCAAGCTCGACCTGCTCACCACCCTGGACTTCCGCATGTCCACCACCTGCCTCTACTCGGACGTGGTGCTGCCCACCGCGACCTGGTACGAGAAGAACGACCTCAACACCTCGGACATGCACCCGTTCATCCACCCGCTCTGCGAGGCGGTCAACCCCTGCTGGGAGTCCCGGTCCGACTGGGATATCTACAAGGGGCTGGCCAAGACCTTCTCGCAACTGGTGGAGGGCCACCTGGGCAAGGAGACCGATCTCGTCACCCTGCCGCTGCTACACGACAGCCCGGCAGAGCTGGCCCAGCCGCTGGAGGTGAAGGAGTGGTACAAGGGCGAGTGCGACCCCATCCCGGGCAAGACCATGCCCAACCTGGTCCCCGTGGAGCGGGATTACCCCAACGTCTACGCCCGGTTCACCGCCCTCGGCCCGCTGATGACCGACATCGGCAACGGCGGCAAGGGCATCGCCTGGAACACCGAGCACGAGGTGGAACTGCTGGGCAAGCTCAACGGCAAGCACCTGCAGGAGGGTGCCGCCAACAAGGGCCTGCCGAAGATCGAGACCGCGATTGATGCGGCCGAGACCATCATGAGCCTGGCGCCGGAGACCAACGGCGAAGTGGCGGTGAAGGCGTGGGCCGCCCTGTCCAAGCAGACCGGGCTTGACCACACCCACCTGGCGCTGCCGCGGGAGGAGGACAAGATCCGCTTCCGCGACATTGCCGCCCAGCCACGCAAGATCATCTCCTCGCCCACCTGGTCGGGTCTGGAGTCGGAGCATGTCTCCTACAACGCCGGCTACACCAACGTCCACGAGCAGATCCCCTGGCGGACGCTGACCGGACGTCAGCAGCTCTACCAGGACCACCCCTGGATGCGCGCCTTCGGCGAAGGGTTCGTCTGCTACCGGCCGCCGGTGAACATGCGGACCACGCAGACGGTGCAGGGCGTGCGCGGCAACGGCCACGAGGAGATCGCGCTGAACTGGATCACCCCGCACCAGAAGTGGGGCATCCACAGCACCTACACCGACAACCTGCTGATGCTCACGCTGTCTCGCGGCGGGCCCTGTGTCTGGATCAGCGAGATCGACGCCAAGAAGGTCGGCATCAAGGACAACGACTGGATCGAGTGCTTCAACAGCAACGGCTCGCTGGTCGCCCGTGCCGTGGTCAGTCAGCGTGTCCGCGAGGGCATGGTGATGATGTACCACGCCCAGGAGAAGATCGTGAACACCCCCGGGTCCGAGATCACCGGCCAGCGCGGCGGCATCCACAACTCGGTCACCCGCGCGGTCATCAAGCCGACCCACATGATCGGGGGCTACGCGCAGCTCAGCTACGGCTTCAACTACTACGGCACCGTCGGCTCCAACCGCGACGAGTTCGTGGTCGTGCGCAAGATGGACCGGGTCGACTGGCTCGACGGTGACGACGAAAGCATCTATCAGGCGGAGGAACAGGCATGAGAGTCCGGGCGCAAATTGGCAAGGTCCTGAACTTGGACAAGTGCATCGGGTGCCACACGTGCTCGGTGACCTGCAAAAACGTATGGACCTCCCGCGAGGGCATGGAGTACGCGTGGTTCAACAACGTGGAGACCAAACCCGGCGTGGGGTATCCGAAGGACTGGGAGAACCAGGACCGCTGGAACGGCGGCTGGACGCTGAAGAGCGGCCGCCTGCAGCCCAAGGCGGGCAGCAAGTGGCGGATCCTGGCCAACATCTTCTACAACCCCGATCTGCCGTCCATCGACGACTACTACGAGCCGTTCAACTTCGACTACCAGCGGCTGCAGAACGCGGCGCCATCGAAGTACCAGCCGGTGGCCAAGCCCTTCTCCGCCCTGACCGGTTACCCCATGGACAAGATCGAATGGGGGCCCAACTGGGAGGAGATCCTGGGTGGGGAGTTCGAGAAACGCTCGCAGGACTATAACTTCGCCAAGGTGCAGAAGGAGATCTACGGGCAGTTCGAGAACACCTTCATGATGTACCTGCCGAGGCTGTGCGAGCACTGCCTCAACCCCACCTGCGTGGCCTCCTGCCCCTCCGGCGCGATCTACAAGCGGGAGGAGGACGGCATCGTCCTGATCGACCAGGACAAGTGCCGCGGCTGGCGCATGTGCATCAGTGGCTGCCCCTACAAGAAGATCTACTACAACTGGCAGAGCGGCAAATCGGAGAAGTGCACCTTCTGCTTCCCCCGCATCGAGGTGGGTCAGCCAACGGTGTGCTCGGAGACCTGTGTCGGCCGTATCCGCTACCTGGGGGTCATCCTCTACGACGCGGACCGCATTGCCGAAGCCGCTGCCACCGGCTCGGAGCAGGACCTCTACGAGCAGCAGATGTCGGTATTCCTGGACCCGCACGACCCGGAGGTGATTGCCGAGGCGAAGAAGGCCGGCATCCCGCAGGCCTGGCTGGAGGCGGCCCAGCGTTCCCCGGTCTACAAGATGGCCATGGACTGGAAAGTGGCGTTCCCGCTGCACCCGGAGTACCGGACACTGCCGATGGTCTGGTACGTGCCGCCGCTCTCGCCGATCCAGTCGGCGGCCGACTCCGGCGCCATCGACAACGAGGGGCTGATCCCTGACGTGGGCTCGCTGCGGATCCCGGTCAAGTACCTGGCCAACATGCTCACCGCCGGCGACGAGCGCCCGGTCATCAAGGCGCTGGAGCGCATGCTCGCCATGCGCCGCTTCAAGCGCAGCCAGACCGTGGACGGCGAGCCGGACCACGAGGTCCTGAAGCAGGTGGGTATGGACGAGGCGATGGTCGAGGACATGTACCAGATCATGGCCATCGCCAACTACGAGGACCGATTCGACATCCCCGGGGCCAACAAGGAGATGGCCGCCGAGGATGCCTACGGCGAACGGGCCGGCTGCGGCTTCAGCTTCGGTGACGGTTGCAATGCCGCCAGCAATGGCGCCACCAAGACCGACATCTTCGGCGGGCGTCGCGCCAGCCGGCGGGCCTATCCCCAGCGGGTGGAGTTCAAGAAGCCGGAGAGCAGCAAGGAGGACGTCTCATGAAGACGCTGAAGGCGATCTCACTGCTACTCGACTACCCCTCGGCCGTCATCCAGACGCACGCGGAGGACCTTGAGGCGCTGTTCGCCGCCGACGAGGCCATCGACATGGAGACGCGCCGGGGCCTGACCGCCCTGGTGCGCCGGATGGCCGCCACGGACCTGCTCGAGCTGCAGGCGGAGTACACCGCCCAGTTCGACCGGGGCCGGGCCCTGTCGCTGTACCTGTTCGAGCATGTGCACGGCGAGTCCCGGGACCGGGGTCAGGCGATGGTGGACCTGATCGGCTTCTACGAGGAGCAGGGCCTGGTCATCGACAGCAAGGAGTTGCCGGACTACGTGCCCCTGTTCCTGGAGTTCTGCTCCCGCCTTACCCGCCCGGCGGCGCTGGGCTGGCTGGTGGAATCCCAGTACCTGCTGCAGAAGCTGCACGGCCGGCTGGAACAACGGGAGAGCGATTACCAGTGGCTGTTCAAGGCGCTACTGGACATCGCCGGCCTGGAGACCGCCGACGAACAGATGCAGCGGCAACTCGGGGAAGAGGAGCGCGACGACACGGCAGAGGCACTGGACCGCGTCTGGGCCGAGGAGCCCGTAACCTTCGGCCCGACCGCGGGCGGTTGCGGAGGTGCCAAAACCAATCAGGGGCAGGCCGTACCGGTGTCCTGGTCGACCATCCCCCGCAAGAGTGCCTGAACTTGAGGAGTCACCACCATGTTTGCCACCTACCTTCATGATTTAGCATTCGCGGTGTTCCCCTACATCGCCGGTACGGTGTTCCTGATAGGGAGTCTGCTGCGCTTTGAAAAGAGCCAGTACACCTGGAAGAGCAACACCACCCAGCTGATGTCCGGCGGTGATCGTTTCCGCCTGGGGATCAACCTGTTCCATATCGGCATTATCGCCCTGTTTTTCGGCCACCTGTTCGGGCTGCTCACGCCCCAGGCCGTTTACAGCGCGGTCGGCCTCACCGCGGGCGGAAAGCAGATCCTGGCCATCGTCGCCGGCACCATCTTTGGCCTGATCACCCTCGTCGGTGTGGCCATCCTGCTGCACCGGCGGCTGACCGATCCGCGGGTCCGCAAGACCAGCTACCCCATGGATTCGTTCATCCTGATCCTGCTGGCGCTGCAACTGGTGACCGGGCTGCTGACCGTCCCTGCCTCCATGGGCTCGCTGGACGGCGGCACGATGCTGAAGATCGTCGCCTGGGCCCAGGGTCTGGTTACCTTCCAGGCGGATGCGGCGGCGACCATCTACGACATCCACTGGATCTACAAGATCCACATGTTCCTGGGCATGCTGATGTTCCTGGTCTTCCCCTTCACCCGGCTGGTTCACATCTGGAGCGTGCCCTACGGCTATATCTGGCGCGCTTACCAGGTGGTCCGTGCCCGGGCCGTGTCCTGAGCCCTTCTCGCTGGGGGGTGGTGGCGCGCCGCGCCCCACCCCCGCCTAGGAGACGCCAATGAGCATAGAAGTCAACGGAGTCGCCATCAGCGACCAGGCCATCAACGTGGAATCCGCCTACCACAAGCTGGCCGATACCGATCCGCGCGAGGCGCAGGAGCAGGCCGCACTGGCCCTGACCATCCGGGAGCTGCTCAGGCAGCGGGCCACTGAGGTGGGTCTGGAAGTACCCGAGGATGAGACCGGGCTGGATGCGGTCATCGACCAGCTCTTGGAGCAAGAGGTGGAGATCCCCGAAGCCGACGAGGCCACCTGCCGCCGCTGGTACGAGCAGAACCCGGAACGGTTCCGCACCCCGGACCTGGCCGAGGTCCGGCACATCCTGATCGCCGGACACCCCGAGGACCTGGAGGAACGCAACCAGGCCCGGACCCTAGCGGAACAGCTCATCGAGCAACTGCAGGCCGATCCATCGGCGTTTGCCGACCTCGCCCGGGCCCACTCCCGCTGTCCCTCGGCGGACAGCGGCGGCCTGCTGGGGCAGGTAAGCCAGGGCGAAACGGTGCCGGAGTTCGAGGACGCGGTGCTGCGGCTGCCCGTCGGGCTGTCCCCGCAACCGATCAAGACCCGCTACGGCTTTCACGTGGTGGAGGTGTTGCAGCACGTACCCGGCACTGCGCTACCCTTTGAGGCGGTGCAGGCGCCGATCGCCGAATACCTGGAGGCCGTGTCCCGCCAGCGCGCCATGAGCCAGTACATCCGATTGCTGGCCGGCGAGGCGGACATCAAGGGCATCAAGCTGGATGCCTCGGATTCGCCCCTGATTCAATAGGAGCTTGAAAACCCCATGCAGATCAAGAGTTTTGACGACCTCAAGACCGCCGGCCTCCAGCAGGAAAACCCGCAGCGGCTCCTGATGGTCCTGCTGCGCGCGGAGCCGGACGATGACACGCGACCCAGTGCCGACGAGAAAGTCATCGAGGGGAGCGGTCACCTGGTGCCGGTGATGGCCACCGACCGGGAGCTGACCCCGGAACTCCGGCTGGACGTGCTGGCCGAAGAGGCGGACAAGGTCGGCCAGCCGTGGGATCTGATCCTGGTCTCCAGCCTGTCGGCCGAGGGCCGCCTGCCCAGCTCCGAAGAGGCGGAGCCCTACCTGAAAAAGATGGCCGAGGCGGTGGAGCACGGTGCCGACCTGTCCGGTTACGCGGTCTTTGACCGCGCGGGCAGCCCGGTGCGCCTGCAGAGCAACCTTGGGGCGGAATAATAACCGCCCCTCGGCTCCGGCTCAGTCCAGCGTCTTTAGCCAGAACACCATCGGCTTGGCCGTTTCGGTGCCGTCACCACCCAGGTCGGGCCAGGTGAACTCGGTGCTCAGTTCCGGATGCCGGCGGTATCCCCGCCGGTTCCAGAACGCATCGAGGGGCTGGTAATCGCGCGGGCGCCTGGGGTGGTCTTCAGGCCGTCCCACCGCGCAGAAAGTAGTATGCGTGAAGCCGCCCAGTGCCCGCGCATGGCGCTCCCGCTCCTCGAAAAAGCGAACCCCCAGGCCCTGCCCCCGGTACTCGGGCAGCAACATGGATTCCCCCAGGTAGAAGATCCGGTCTACCGGCATGCCGTAGGCCTCGAAGGGGTTGCGGACCTCTCCTGTCTCGTCCTGCAGCGGCAGGCCGGTGGTGGCACCGACCAGTTGGTCGCCGTCGTGTACCGTGACCAGGATGCTGTCGGGCGAGTCCACGTAGGTGCGCAGGTAACGGCGCTCGTAGGCCTCACTGCCCTCGTACAGGTAGGGGTACTCCCGGAAAACACGGATCCGCAACGCCGCCAGGGCGTCGATATGATCAGCGATGCTCGTCCCGCGGATCGTGTCCAACTGCAAATGCTCGATCATCCCCAGTCCCCGTTGTCGTTGCGGGCCATCTCCGCCCGGGCAGTATTTACCCCGACCTGCCCGGGTTCAAGTGACAGCGGTATGTCAAACAAAGCCCATTAACAACCAGACCACCACAAGGCCGTAGGCGAGCCGTGGCAGCCATTCGCGCCATAGCGCGCGGCGGAGGGAGAGGCGCTCATCCAGCGCCTGAGCCCGGTGAGCGAAAAGCTCCGGCAGCCGCCCCCCCTGTTCCGCCGCTTCCAGTAGCCTGCGATCCGCCCGGTCCGACAGGCACCCGGCCGTGTCCAGTGCAGCCACCACGGGGCTGCCAGCGCTCACCTCCGCACTGGCGCGCCGCAATGCTCGGTCCCAGGGCGCCTCCACCACCTGTACCGCATGGGCCAGGCCCCGGCCTGCCGGCACGCCGGCCGACAACAGGACGGAGAGCAGCCGGTAGAGCTTCCAGCGGCTGGTCAGCGGCAGCGCACCGGTCGCGGCACGGAGCCGGCGCAGCACCCGCATCAGGGCGTGGCGGCCACGGACGAACAACAACACCAGCACACCCACCAGGGCCAGGGGCTGCCCCACTCCGACCAGGTAACCGGCCGGCCCGATGTGCCCGGCAGCCAGGGCCGGCAGGGGCCGCAGCAGCAGGACGAGCAGAAACACCGCGGCCGGGTAGAACAGCCGCGCCCGCACCGCGGCCCAGGCCCGTTCATCCCGGACGACCCACTCACCCAACTCGCGCAACGCCAGATCGACCCGGCCGCACGCCTCCAGGGCCTCCACCCAGGCGCGCTCATGGGGCGCGAGCATCCCGCCACGAACCAGCGCCCCGGACAGCGCACGCCCCGCCCCCGCCGCGGCGGCGACTTTTCGCAGCGGGCGCTCGCTTGCCGGGTGCGCCTGCCGCAAGGCATTCACGGCCTCGCGCGCCGGGAGCCCGCTCTCCAGCAGGGTTGCCAGGTCCTGTAGCAGCGTGGCGCGGGCTCGCACCGGGCGCATGGGGGTTAACCGGTGCCGGTAGGGGGCGGGGCTGTGAGCGGGGTGCCCATCTCCCGACCGAAGGGGGGCAGGCCGCTCAGCAGCGCCTTGCCGTAACGGTGGGTGATCAGGCGGCGGTCGAGCACTGTGACCCGGCCGCTGTCGCTCTCGGAGCGCAGCAGCCGCCCGCAGGCCTGTACCAGCTTCATGCCCGCGTCCGGCACGGTGATGTCCATAAAGGGGTTGCGCCCCCGCGATTCCAGCCACTCGGCCAGGGTTGCCTCCACTGGGCTGTCGGGCACCGCAAAGGGGAGCTTGGCGATGATCACGTGGCGACAGAGCTCGCCGGGGAGGTCCACCCCCTCGGCAAAGCCGGCCAGTCCGAAGATGACCGATGCGCCGCCCGCCTCCACCGCCCGGGCGTGGGCGGCCAGCAGGTCGGCGCGGGGTTGCTCCCGCTGACGCAGTACCCGCGCCTGGCAATCCGCCGGCAGAGCCTCGAAGACGGCGTCCAGTTGCCGGGCGGACGCAAACAGCACCAGGGTGCCGCCGGGTTCGGCCCCCAGCAGCCCGGGCAGGACACGGATCAGTTCGTCGGTGTGGCCCTCGGGGTCTCGGGGGTCGGAGTCCATCCGCGGCACGTGCAGCACCGCGCGGTTGCGGTAGTCGAAGGGCGATGCCAGCGAGATGTAGCGCGTGCCGTCGTCCTCCTCCAGCCCGCACGCCAACCGCATCCGGTCGAAGCGGCCCAGGGCCGTGAGGGTGGCGGAGGTGAGCACGGCCCCGGCGGCCCGCGACCAGAGGCCGGCACGCAGCATGGCGGCGGCGGAGACCGGGGAGGCGGCGACCAGGTAATCCGGTCGGCCGTGGCCCAGGGCTGTGACCCAACGGGCCACCGGCGGCGCCTCCGGCGGCTGCTCGCGGGCGACCAGCCGCCAGGTGGCGGCCAGGTGCTCGACACGGGAGGCCGCCTCGCCCAACTCCGGCGCCAGGCGTTCCGCCACGCTACCGGGAGTGACGCCCTCGTCCGCGGTGACCTTGGCAAAGGCCTGACCGATGCGCCCGAAATGCTTCTCCACATCAGCACTGGCATCGCGCAACCCGGGCACCAGGTCGCCCATCGGCTCGGGCAACTCACCGGCGGGAAAGCGCCATACGCCGTCCCGGCTGTTCTGTCGCCAGTCGCGGCGGATCATGCCCTGCATTTCATGCAGCATGGCCGACAGCTCATTCACGGAGCGCTCCAGCGCCTCCAGATGGCGGCCGGCGTCCTCCGGCAACAACGTGATGGCCTGCCCGGCCAGGCGCGGCAGCTTCTCCAGCCATTGGACCGAGCCCTGGAGCGGTGCCTCCGCCCGGAAGGCGTCGGTCGCCCGGGCTGCCAGATGGTGCGCCTCGTCAAATACGTAGAAGACCTGTTCCGGCGGCGGCAGAATCACCCCGCCCCCCATGGCCAGGTCCGCCAGCACGAGGTCGTGGTTGGCCACCAGTACGTCCTGCTCTTCCATGCCCCGGCGTGCGACGTGGAAGGGGCAGTCGCGGACGTGGGGGCAACCGCGGCCGGTGCACCCATGCCGGTCGGTGGTCATGGGGCCGTGTAGATCCGCGGCGGGGGCTGGCCGCCGGTCCAGATCACCATCCCAGCGGCCGTCGAGCAGATCCTGGTAGAGGGCCTGAAGCGCATCCAACTCGCCGGCTTCGGGCTTACGCGGCCAGTGCGCCGGGCCTACTGATGCGCTGCCCAGGTCCATCTCCCCCTGTGCCGCACCGCCCACCAGCTGCTCCAGGTTGCGGGTGCAGACGTAACGCCGCCGCCCCTTGATCAGTGCATAGGTGAAATCCAGCCCGGAATTGCGTTGCAGCGCCGGCAGATCGCGGTCGACGATCTGCTCCTGCAGCGCGACCGTCGCCGTGGAGATGATGAGCTGGCGCCCCTCGGCACGCGCCACGGGGATACCCGCCAGCAGATAGGCCAGGCTCTTGCCCGTGCCCGTGGGACCCTCGATGGCCAGCAGGCGGCGCCCGTCACAGTCGCCGGCCAGGGTGCGGGCCACTTCGGCGATCATCTGACGCTGCTGCGACCGGCTGCGAAAGCCCGATACATTCTCCCCCACATTGCGCAGGGCCTCGCGTATTTCTTCCTTTACCGCTTCTTCAAGCATGCCTGGATTGTGCTCACCGGGATGACGGGGGAGGCAGTTTGCAAAATATTGTACCTATACTGTTTACTGCAGGTGCGCTAATCATCCACAAAAAAGGGCTAGACAGGAGGAGTGTTTACCCCATGCAAAGACTCGACGATAAAATCGCACTGGTTACCGGTGGCTCCCGCGGTATCGGCAAATCCATCGCACTGGAGTTGGCCAAACTGGGTGCCAAGGTGGCCATTAACTACCATGGCAGCAAGGACAAGGCCGATGCTGTCGCTGAGGAGATCCGGGCCCTCGGCACCGAGGCGCTAGTCATCCAGGCCGACGTCGGCGAGGCCGAGTCCGCGCGCAATATGGTCAAGCAGGTGCTCGACCAGTGGGGCCGGCTGGATGTGCTGGTGAACAACGCCGGCATCACCAAGGACACCACGTTCAAGAAGATGACCGACGAAGCCTGGCACGCGGTCATCAATACCAACCTGAACAGCGTGTACTACGTCACCAGTGCGGCCCTGCCCTCCATGCTCGAGAACAACTTCGGGCGAATCATCAACATCAGCTCGTTTGTGGGTCAGGCAGGCAACTTCGGCCAGACCAACTACGCGGCCAGCAAGGGTGCGGTTATCGCCTTCACCAAGAGCCTGGCGAAGGAAGTGGCCCGCAACAACATCACCGTGAACGCGGTGGCGCCGGGCTTCACCGCCACCGAGATGGTGGCGGCCATCCCGGAAAAGGTGCAGGAGAAGATTCTCGCCAATGTGCCGCAGCAGCGTTTCGGCGAACCGGAGGAAGTAGCCCGCGGCGTGGCCTACCTGGCCGCAGAGGGTGCCTACATCACCGGTCAGCAGCTGAACATCAACGGTGGCGTGTACATGTAAGCCGGCCGGGTTACCGCACAGGCAGGGACCGCTTTCGACCCCCGGCCCCACCGCCACGGCGGTGGGGCCGGCAACGCTATAGGGTCACTCGGTCAGAATGTGTTGCCGGTTCTGTTCCACGGTGGCCGGGCCCACCCCGCTGACCCGGGTCAGGTCGTCGGCCGTGGCAAACGGGCCGTTCTCTTCCCGATAGTCGATGATCGCCTGTGCGCGGGCCTCGCCCACGCCCGAAAGGTGCTCAGCCAGCTGCTCGGCAGATGCGGTGTTGATATCAATACCGCCCGATGCCACGGCGAGGGCGGACAGGGAGGAGAGCGCAAGAGCGGTGAAAAAGCGGGTAACAACATGTCGTTTCATGGCCTTTGAACTCCTTTCTTCCGTTGGCCTGTACCGCACCAGCGTGCGGTGATCCTGGGTCCCACATCCGATGTGGGAGTTTTAATCTAGCACCGCGAATCCCCCGGGACAAGCCAGCCGACTACACGCTGGCGACGTCGTCCCACTCCTCCTGCGTGAGCATACGATTGACATCCACCAGGATCAGCAACCCCTCCTTGCGGCTGACCACGCCGTAGATGTAGCGCGAGGACTCCTCGTTGCCCACGTTGGGGGCGGTATCGATCTCGTGCTCGGCGACGTTCACCACCTCCGCCACGCTGTCCACCATGATGCCGGCAATGTGGGACCCCGCCTCAATGACAACAATACGGCTGTTCTTGTCCGGTTCGCGCTCGGGCAGCCCGAAGCGCAGCCGGGTGTCGATCACCGTGACCACTTTGCCACGCAGGTTGATGATACCCATGACGAAGGGCGGTGCACCGGGCACCGGCGCGATCTCGGACAGCGGGAGCACCTCCTGCACCTGCATGACGTTGATGCCGTAGGTCTCGTCGTCCAGGCGGAAGGTCACCCACTGGCTGGTGGGCCCCTGCTCGTATTGCTGCTCGTCTTCTTGCTGCTGCGCCATGTCTCACGTCCTCGTGTTCTTGTCTATTCCCGGCGCTGCGGGTGGTTTATATCTACCATGTCGGCGCCCACGCCGAAAACTCAAGTCCGGTGTTCCTCCAGCAATTCCGCGAAGGCGTCGGTGTCCATCAGCGCGCAGAGGTGCTCGCGCACCGTGCCGGCCAACCACCGGCGTTGGCCGCGACTGGTGCGCCATTGCACCTGGTCCGGTTTCAACCGCATCACCTCGCCCACATCCCGGCAGGCCAACGCCCACTCGCTGTCACCTACCACCAGCAGCTTCCGGGGCGACAGGTCTTCGTCGGACAGCCGGTTGCGGTGCCGGTCCAGCACCAGGGTAGCCGTGTCCACCACCTTCACGTTGCGCCCCCGGTAATGGAACAGGCCGCGGAACCAGTCCGGCTTGCCGGGCGTTGGGGCAACCTTCCGCGGATACGGCACCACACTGTTCAGCTTGACCAGGGGGACAGCCAGCCGCAGCCCGCCCACATAGAAAATGAGCGCCTGGAAATCGGGGCGGGCCCATTCCGGGATCGGGTCATGAGGCCCTTCGGGTTCTGGCTCTGGCGCCGGCGCCCGCCGGGCCGCGACCGATGGCGTATCAACGGCAGGGACCTCCGCTGGCGGGGGCTCCTCGGGCGTCTCCGCGGGCGGGGCTTCCGCCGGGGCTGGCTTCACCGCCGGCTCTGCGGGCTCCGGCGGTGCCACGGTGGGCAGGTGCGTCACCGGCCGGGCCGGGGTATCCAACACCGGTCGGGGTGGGTGCGGGGCGGGCTCCGGCTCCGGGGCTTCTTCCCGCCCGGACGCCTCTTCGTCGCCCTCCGGGATAGCCGAGAGCAGGTCCTCCAGGTAGCTGCTGAGGGCCTGGTCCTGGCGCACCAGCGCCGGGTCCTCTCCGTTCCGCCGGTCAGCCATGCTGCACCTCCGGCCGGTCATCGTCCGCCCCATCGGTATCCAAAGTGTCCAGCAGTTTGCGATAAGCAATACTGCCGCGGGCCCAGGGCTGCATCACCGTCAGCGGCCGGCCCGCGCGGCTGGCATCGCGGAACTGGGTATCCACCGGGATCGCGCCCTCCCAGGCCTTATCACCGTAGACGCGGCGGATCTCCTTGAGCGACTCCACCGAGGCGCGGGTACGCCGGTCATAGAGCGTGGGTACGATGGTGTAGGGTAACGGCCGACTGCGCGAACGCTGCACCATGTCCAGGGTCCGGATCATCCGCTCCAGGCCTTTCAGTGCCAGAAACTCGGTCTGCACCGGTATCAGCAGGTGGCCGCAGGCCGCCAGGGCGTTGACCATGAGCACCCCCAGCATCGGCGCGCAGTCCAGGAAGGCGAACTCGAAGTCATCCTCCAGCGTCGCCAGACCCCGCTGAACCACGAGCCCCATACCCTGCCGGCTGCCCAGCTGACGGTCCAGGGTCGCCAGTGCCGTGGAGGCGGGAATCAGCTTCAGGCCCTCCACGCCGGTGTCGTGCAACAGCTCCCGCGCCGGCGGGGCCTTGCCCGGTGTGTCGAACAGATCGTAAATGCTGGGCTGCACGGTCTCCGGGTCGTAGCCGAAGTAGGCGGTGAGCGAGCCGTGAGGATCCAGATCCACCAGCACGCAACGGCGGCGCTTGAGCGCAAGCAGGCCGCCCAAACTGACTGCGGTGGTGGTCTTGCCGACCCCGCCTTTTTGATTGGCGACTGTCCAGATCCTCATGGGCTTGGCCGTCGGTTCTCCGTGTGCCTGGAATACAGGCCATATGATGCAAGCAGCGGGCCAACCCCCCCGGGCTCAGCGCAGCCGGGCCAACTCCTCGCCCACCTGGTCCAGGGGCAGGACGCGGTCGGTGAGCCCCGCCTTGGCCACAGCGGCCGGCATGCCGTAAATGACACTGGTGGCTTCGTCCTGGGACCAGATCGGGCTCCCCGCACGCTTCATCAGCTTGGCACCCTCGCAGCCATCGGCCCCCATGCCGGTGAGCACGACACCCAATGTCTTGCCGGGGCAATACTTGGCCGCGGAGGCGAAGGCGATATCCACGCTCGGCTTGTAGAACTGCTCAGACGACGCGTCAAAAACACGAACCGTCAATTTACCGCCGCGCTCCTCCACTGCGGCCTGTCGGCCACCGGGTGCCAGCAGCGCCTGCCCCGGGCGCAATTCGTCACCGTTTTGGGCCTCGCGCACCTGGATTCGGCACAACTCGTTGAGGCGTTCGGCGAAGGCGGGCGTGAAGCTCGCCGGCATGTGCTGGATGATTAGCACTGGCAGCGGGTAACCCGCCGGCAGCTGGGTCATGACCCGCTGCAGGGCGACCGGGCCGCCGGTGGATGTCCCGATCACGACCAGCTTCAGGTCCCCGGCGCGCACCCGATGCCCGCGATCAGCACGGGGCGGCGGGGCCTCTGCCGGCGCGGCGGCTGGTGCGGATGGTGTTGTCGCACGCGACCGCGCCGTTGCAACGCCGGTTTTTTCCGTGCCGGCCCGGGCCGCGGGGGTTGCCGGGCGCTGCGCTTCGCTCCGGGCCGGCGGCGGGCTGGTGGGCGCGGAGGGGCGCGGGGCACGACTGGCCGGCGCGCCGCGGCCACCGCCCAGCGCGATCACGCGCTCCTGCAACTGGCGCTTGACCTGCTCCATGTCGCCGGAGATGTCCGCGAACCGCTTGGGAATGAAATCGGACGCCCCGGCATCAAGGGCATCGAGGGTCTCGCGGGCGCCGTCGTAGGTCAGCGAGGAGAACATGAGCACCGGGGTGGGCTGCTGGCGCATGATCTCGCGCACGGCAGTGATGCCGTCCATCTCCGGCATCTCGATGTCCATGGTGACCACGTCCGGGCGGAGCTTCTGCACCTGCGCCACCGCCTCCCGTCCATTGGCCGCTTCCCCCACCACCTCGATGCGGGGATGCTCCTGCAACATGGCCTTGATACGGCGGCGGAAGAAGCCGGAGTCATCCACCACCAGCGCACGTACTTTCACCCATTACCTCCCAGTTCCCGATGCAGGGACGTTCATGTCTCGGTAGTCGCAGTCTACCGTATCAGGCGGGCTCAGCGGGGCCGGACCGGGGGGCATTGGCCGACGGCACCCGGTCAGAGCCGGGTACCGTAAGCCTTGACCAGACTGGGGATGTCGACGATGAGGGCGATCTTGCCGTCGCCGGTGATGGTGGACCCGGCCAGGCCGGGCAGCCCCTGGAGCATGGCACCCAGGGGTTTGATGACCACCTCCTCGAGCCCGATGACCTCGTCCACCACGAAGCCCACGGCCTGGTTGCCGAGGATCACGGTCACCACCTGGCGCTCGTCGTCGCTGCCGGCCTCGTGCATGCTCCGCACGGTACCCTCGCCCATCTGCTGCAGCCAGCGCTCGAGGAAGAACAGCGGCATGGCCTTGTTGCGCACCATGACCACCAGCCGCCCGTTCACCACGTTCGTCCGCTTGTGGTTGAGCTCGAAGATCTCGCGGACCACGGACATGGGCAAGGCGAACTTGCGCCCCCCGACCTTGACCATCAGCGTGGGCAGGATGGCGAGCGTCAGCGGCAGCTGAACCTTCATGGTGGTGCCGACACCCATCTCGGAGTCGATATCCACCGTGCCGTTCAGACGCGAGATGCTGTTCTTGACCACGTCCATGCCCACCCCGCGCCCAGAGACGTCGGAGATCTCCTCCTTGGTGGAGAAGCCAGCGGCGAAGATCAGGTTGTAGCACTCTTTCTCGTCCAGCCGGTTGGCGGACTCTCGGTCCATCACGCCCTTTTCCACCGCGATGTTACGCAGCTTCTCGGCATCCATACCCCGGCCGTCGTCGGCGATGGTGAGCAGGATGTGATCCCCCTCCTGTTCGGCGGCCAGCAGGACTGTGCCGGCGCGGGGCTTGCCCGCTGCCTCACGCTCGTCCGGGGGTTCGATGCCGTGGTCCACGGCGTTGCGCACCAGGTGGACCATGGGATCGGCCAGGGCCTCGACCATGTTCTTGTCCAGGTCGGTGTCCTCGCCGCGGGTCTCCAGCTTGATGTCCTTGTCCATGTTCCGCGCGAGATCACGGATCAGGCGGGGGAAGCGCCCGAAGACCTTCTTGATCGGCTGCATCCGGGTCTTCATGACCGCGGTCTGCAAGTCGGAGGTAACCAGTTCCAGGTCTGAGACCGCCTGCCCCATGCGCTCATCGCCCAGCACGCCGCGCAACGTGGCCAGCCGATTCCGGACCAGGACCAGCTCCCCGACCAGGTTCATGATGTCGTCCAGCTTGGCGGTATCCACGCGCACGGTGGCTTCCGGTTTGGGTGCGGGTGCCTTGCCGGCACCCCCACCGCCCGAGGACTGCCCCCCCGTACCACCGCCCCCTTTCTGGCCACCGGAACCGCCACCCGCGGCCGGCTTGGCGGGCTGCGCGGGTTGCTCCGCCCGGGCCTTGGGCGTCGGCTCCCGGGGGGCGGCAGGCGGGGCCTCGGAGGCCGATGCAGAACCGCGGTCCGCCTTGTCGTCCGCCGCTCCCTTCCCGGGGGCGCCGCCCTTGCCGTGCAGGTCGTCTAGCAGGGCCTCGAACTCGTCCTCGGATATCTCCTCGTCGCCGTTGCCCTGAGGCTGATCCGGGGCAGCCTGGGTCCCACCCTGGTCGCCGGTGGAGGCGGAAGCCGGCTCCTTTTCGGGCACGCCGGCGTGCTTGCCCTTGCCGTGCAGCTCGTCCAGCAGGGCTTCGAATTCGTCGTCGGTGATCTCGTCGCTGCTGCTGGCGCCCTGGTCGGTACCGGCGGGATCTGCAGCGGGCGCGGATTGCTCGTCCTCCAGGGCGTCGAGCAACTGCTCGAATTCCTGGTCGCTGATGTCGCCCTCTTCCCCCTGACCAGGGGCACCCTCGGCCTGCCTCTTCCCTTGTACCGGCGGGTCGGCGGCGGCCGTGTCGCCCTGCGGAGCGCCCTCCCCGGCCAGCCGTTGCTCGTCGGTGATGTTCAGGGCCTCCAGGTCGCGCAGCAGTGCCGGGTCGGCGGGCTCGGGGTCCTCGCCGTTCTCGATGCTGTTGAACTGGTTGACCACCACGTCAAGCGCCTGCAGCACCGTGTCCATCAACTCCGGGGTGACGGTGCGATCGCCATTGCGCAGCAGATTGAAGACGTCCTCGGTGCGGTGACAGACCTCCACCAACGGGTCCAGGCTCAGGAAGCCCGCACCGCCCTTGATGGTGTGGAAACCGCGGAAGACGGCGTTGAGCAGATCGCGGTCGTCGGGACTCTGCTCCAGGTCCACCAACTGCTCGCCGAGGTTCTCCAGGATTTCCCGGGACTCCACCAGAAAGTCCTGAACGATGTCGTCTTCGATGTCGATCCCCATGCCTGCCCCCTGTGATTCATGCGGTGCCCTGCTCAGCCGGCAGGAGCCGGGCGCGTGTCCAATCAGAAGCCCAGGCTGGACAGCAGATCGTCCACGTCGTCCTGGCCCTTGACCACATCCTCACCCTTGCTGGGCATTTGTGGCCCTTCGCCCCGCATATCGGTTTCCTTGTTCTCTTTGCCCTTATCGGCCGTTTTCCGGGATTCTTCACCCCGGGCCTTGCCGGACAGGGCCACCATCTGCACCAGGTTCTCCTCGACCTCCTCGACCAGCCCGATCACCCGACGGATGACCTGCCCGGTGATGTCCTGGTAGTCCTGGGCCATCAGGGCCTCGGAGAGCTTATTGTGCAGATCGGACGCGGACAGCCGGGCGCGCCCCAGGAAGCCGTCGATGTCCCGCGAGAGTTCGCGGAACTCTTCGGCGGAGAGCTCCCGGCGACGGAAGGCGCGCCAGCGCTCGGCCAGCTCCGCGGACTGGTCGCGGAGCTCGTCGGTGAGCGGCATGGACTCTTCGATGATGCCCAGGGTGCGGTGGGCCGCCTGCTCGGTCATGGTGATGACGTAGTTCAGGCGCTCCCGGGCGTCGGGGATCTCGGTGGCGGCGATGTCTGACAGCCGCGTGTCCAGCTTGAAGGACTTGATCGCCTCGTGCAGGTCGCGGGTCAACTGGCCCAGCTGCTGGAAGAGCTCGGTCTCGCGCAGGTGGGTCAGCTCGTCCACCACCGCGTCGGCCTCGCCCTGGTCCCCCCGGTCAACCGCCTGCATCAGGCGTTCCGCCGCCTCGCGGTAACGCGCCAGGCTATCCTCCTGCGGGTGATTGGCCTGGCCATCGCTCATGGATTCTGCGCTCATGCGTTCACGCCCCCTCGGCGTCGATCCGCTCGAAGATCTTCTCGATCTTCTCCTTGAGCGTGACGGCGGTGAACGGCTTGACGATGTATCCGTTCACGCCGGCCTGGGCGGCGGCCACGATCTGATCACGTTTGGCCTCGGCGGTGACCATGAGCACCGGCAGGTCCTTGAGATCGGGATCGGCTCGCACTTCCTTGAGCAATTCCAGCCCGGTCATGCCCGGCATGTTCCAGTCGGTGACCAGGAAGTCGATGCCGCCGCGCTTGAGGATAGGCAGGGCCGTCTTGCCGTCGTCGGCCTCGACGGTGTTGTTGAAACCCAGATCCCGCAGCAGGTTCTTGATGATGCGTCTCATCGTGGAGAAATCATCCACGATGAGGATCTTCATGTTCTTGTTCATGGCTGTGACAGTCCCCCTATTACATCCGGCCCGTTAGCACACAGAGGCGGCGTTAGCCGCGGCTCAGCCAGTCCTTGAGCAAGTCGCGCAGCTTGACGACGATACGGCCGTGAATCTGGCTGACGCGCGACTCGGTGATATTGAGCACCTGGCCGATCTCGCGCAGGTTGAGCTCTTCGTCGTAGTACAGGGCCATGATGAGCTGTTCCCGCTCCGGCAACTGGCGGATGGCCTCGGCCAGTGCCTGCTGAAAGCCCTCGTCGGTGATCTCGGCAAAGGGCTCCGGGTGGTCGCCCGGTAGCTGGTGCGGTTCGCCGGTCGCCGGATCCTCCTGATCGATACTGAAGACGCGGGATGTGGAAACATCCTGCAGGATCTGGTGGTACTCGTCGAGGGTGATGCCCAGTTCGTGGGCCACCTCGTGATCGCGGGCATCCCGCCCGGTGCGGTGCTCAATGGTCCGGATCGCTTCGGCCACCGAGCGGCCCTTGCGGTGCACCGAGCGCGGGGTCCAGTCCAACCGCCGGATCTCGTCCAGCATGGCCCCGCGAATGCGGATCCCGGCGTAGGTCTGGAAGCTCGCCCCCTGGCCGGCATCGTACTGCTGGGCCGCTTCCAACAGCCCCACCATGCCCGCCTGGATCAGGTCGTCCAACTGCACGCTGGGCGGCAATCGGCCGGCCAGGTGGTGGGCGATGCGCTTGACCAGCGAGGCGTGCCTCACCAGCAGGTCATTCTGGCTCTGCGCCGCCACTTCGGCGTACATGGCATGTCCGTTCATCAGGACACCTCCCCGGCACTGTATTGCACCAGGCGCTCAACGAAGAACTCCAGGTTGCCGACCATCTGTGCCGGCATGGGCCACTTCTGCACGCGCATGGCCATGTCCTTGAAGGCCCGCGCTGCCGGGCTACCGGGGAAGCTGGTAACCACCGGCTGCTGCTTCTGGACGGCGCGCCGCAGGCAGTCATCCTCCGGCACCATGCCCACGTAATCGATGGCCAGGTCGAGGAAGCGGTCGGTGGCCGCGGAGAGCTTGCGGAAGAGCATCCGCCCCTCCTCCGGCGAGCGCACCCGGTTGGCCACCATGTGGAAGCGCTCCACCCCGTGATCGCGGTTCAGCACCTTGATAAGCGCGTAGGCGTCGGTGATGGATGAGGGCTCGTCGCAGACCACCACCATCACCTCGCGGGAGGCCTTGGCGAAGCTCATAACGCCATCGGAGATGCCCGCCGCGGTGTCCACCAGCAGGTAGTCCAGGTCGTGGCTGAGCTCGCTGAAGCTGCGGATCAACCCAGCGTGCTCTGCCGGGGTGAGCTCGGCCATGCGCTGGGTACCCGACGAGGCGGGCACGATGGTGAAATCGCCGGGGGCACGCAGCAGCACCTCGTCCAGCGTGGCGGTACCGTCGATCACGTGGGAGAGGTTCTTCCGCGGCGACAGCCCCAGCATCACGTCCACGTTCGCCAACCCCAGGTCGGCGTCCATCAGCATGACCCGCTGATTCCGGGCACTGAGCGCGGCCGCCAGGTTGACGGACACGTTGGTCTTGCCGACGCCACCCTTGCCGCTGGTTATGGCGATGACCTTTACCGGTCTGGGATTAGCCATGCGTCTCAGTCCTGCTGCCTGATCGAAACCCGTGTTATTCACCAGCATGTCGCGCGCCACCCAGGCTCAACGCCAGGGCCTCCTCGTCCACCTCCTGCTGGTACTCGTCCACCAGGGCGCCGGCGCGCTCGACCAGTTTATCACCCCTGGCGATCTCAAGGTCTTCCGGTACCCGCTGCCCGGTCCCCAGCCAGGTCACGGGCAGGCGGCTGCGCAGCGCCACGGTCAGCATACCGCCCAGACTGGTCGCCTCGTCCAGCTTGGTGAAGATGCAGCCCTGCGGCTCGGCGGCGGCAAAGGCACGCATGGATTCGGTGAGCGTGCTCAACTGGGTGGCTGCCGACAGTACCAGGCAGGTGCGCAGCCGGCGACTGCTCTCCCGCAGGGCCGTGAACTGTTCGGCAAGCCGCACGTCCCGCTGGCTCATGCCGGCGGTGTCCACCAGCACCAGGCGCTTGTCCTGCAGGCTGTCCAGCACCTCGGCGAGTTCCTCGCCGCTGGCCGCGTTGTAGACCGGCACCTGCAGGATACCGGCGAAATTCCGTAACTGGTCCTGCGCGCCGATACGGAAGGTATCGGTGGACACCAACGCCACCTGGTCCCGACCCTGTTTCAGGGCGAAGCGGGCGGCCAGCTTGGCCACGGTGGTGGTCTTGCCCACGCCTGTGGGACCGACCAGGGCCATCACGCCCCCCTGCTCCAGGATGTCATCCTCGGCGATGGCGACATTGCGCTCGATGATCTGCAAGGCGTGGGCCCAGGCCTCCTCCGGGTCGGCCTCCGCCTGCACGTGATCCGCCAACCGGCGCGCCACGTCGCTGCCCATCCCCATGTCAGCCAGCCGCTTGAGCAACCCGGCCCGGGCCGGGTGCCGCTGGCCCATCTGGCTCCACTCCATCAGGCTCAGCTGGCTCTCGAACAACCCGCGGAGCTGGCGGATCTCCTCGCGCATCTGATTCATGGCCGGGTCCTGCGCCCACTCCACCCGCGGCGTGGGGCTCGCCCCGCGCGTACGCCTTGCTGCCGGCCGCCGTTCTCCGGACGCGGCGCCCTCCCGCTGCCGGGCCTCGCGCGCGGACTCGGCGTGAGCCTGCTGCAGGTCGGCGAACAACTCGTCCTCGTCATCGTCACCCACGGTGATGTCGAGCTTCCGGCGGGGCGACGTACCCCCGTCAGGCGCCGGGTTTTTGTCACTGTTCAGGCGGGCGGGATCGGGGAACCCACCGCCCGTTCCCGTCGAGGGGGCCTCCTGCTGCTCCTCCCGCCGCGCACGGTTCTCGCCGATCGCCCCCAGCGGCAACCCGCCGGGCCGCCCCAGGCCGCGCCCCGGCTCACCACCGTCGGCGGCCTGTTCCACCGCCTGCTTGTCGTAATCGATGGCCGAAATGACCTCCACGCCCCCCTCCACCTGCTTGGTGGAGAGGATGACCGCATCCGGGCCGTGCTCCTCGCGTACCTTGCGAATGGCCTGCCGCATGTCCTCGGCGAAAATGCGCTGGATCTTCATCGCCTGCCCTCTTGTCCTTTACTGGCCACTGCCGACCTGCTGTTGCTGGCCCACGGTGGCTACGATGCGAACCTGGCGGTCATCCGGGATCTCGTTGTACGAGAGCACGTGCAGGCTGGGCACGCTGTGGCGGATAAGCCGCTGCAGCCAATTCCTCAGTTGCGGCGAGGTGAGCAGGACTGCCGGCTGGCCGGACATCTCCTGCTTGCGGGTGGTGTCCGCCAGCGACTGCTGGAGGCGCTCCGCCAGGCCCGGCTCGAAGCCGCCCGACGATTCCCCGCCGCCCTGTACTGCATTAAGCAACATCTGTTCCAGTTGCGGATCGAGGGTCATCACCGGCAACTCGCGGGTCATGCCGGCGATGTTCTGCACGATCTGCCGGCCCAGGGCCTCACGCACCGCCTGGGTAAGCTGGGCCGGGTCCTTGCTGCGGGCGCCGTACTCGGCCAGCGTCTCCACGATGCTGCGCATGTCGCGGACCGGGATGCGCTCCTCCAGCAGGTTCTGCAACACCTTCACCACCACCGACAACGGCAGGGTGTTGGGCACCACCTCCTCCACCAGCTTGGGCTGGCTCTGGCCGAGGATATCCAGCAGCTTCTGCACCTCCTCGTGCCCCAGCAGGCGGTGGGCGTTCTGTTGCACCAGCTGCGACAGGTGGGTGGCGATCACCGTGCTGGTGTCCACCACCGTGTAGCCCAGAGTCTGGGCGTAATCCCGCTGCGAAGACTCGATCCAGACCGCCTCCAGGCCGAAGGCCGGGTCCTTGGTGGGGATACCCTTCAGCTCGCCCTGCACACTGCCCGGGTTGATGGCCAGCTCGCGCCCCGGCTGCACCTCTGCCTCGGCCACCGGCACGCCCTTGATGGAGATCCGGTAGGCGTTCGGCCCCAGGTCCAGGTTGTCGCGGATATGCACCGGCTGCACCAGGAAGCCGAGATCCTGCGAGAGCTTCTTGCGCACGCCCTTGATCCGGGTGAGCAGCTGCCCACCCTGGTTGCGGTCCACCATCGGAATCAGGCCGTAGCCCACCTCCAGGCCGACCACATCCACTGGCGGCACGTCATCCCAGCTGAGCTCGCGCTGCTCCGGGGATTTCTCCTCGGCCTGCTCGCCGGCAGCGGCGGCGCTACCTTGCGCCTCGGCCTCGGCGGTCTCCTTCTGGCGTTGAGTGATCAGGTAAGCGGCCGTCAGGCAGACGGTGCCGAAGAAGGCGAAGGGGAGCAGCGGCATGCCGGGAATCAGGCCCAGGAAGAAGATCACGCCACCGACCACCCACAGCACCCGCGGGTTGCTGAAGAGCTGGCTGGTGACCGCATCGCTCATCTTCTGGCTGTCCGCCACCCGGGTAACAATGATCGCCGTGGCAGTAGACAGCACCAGCGAAGGGATCTGCGCCACCAGGCCGTCGCCGATGGTCAGCAGCGAGTAGTTGCGCACGGCATCGCCGAAGATCATGTCGTGCTGCAGCATGCCGATGGACAGCCCGCCGATCAGGTTGATCACCAGGATCAGGATGCCGGCGATGGCGTCGCCGCGCACGAACTTGCTGGCCCCGTCCATGGAACCGTAGAAGTCCGCCTCGCGCGCCACATCCTCGCGCCGCTCCTTGGCCTGCTTCTGGTCGATGATGCCGGCGTTCAGGTCGGCGTCGATGGCCATCTGCTTGCCGGGCAGCGCGTCCAGGGTGAAGCGGGCGGACACCTCCGCCACCCGGCCCGCGCCCTTGGTGACCACCACGAAGTTGATGATGATCAGGATGGCGAACACCACCAGCCCGACGGCGTAGTTGCCGCCGATGACGAATTCGCCGAAGGACTCGATCACCCGGCCGGCGGCGGCGGTGCCGGTATGGCCGTCCAGCAGGATGATGCGGGTGGAGGCCACGTTCAGCGCCAGACGCAGCAACGTGGCGATGAGCAATATGGTGGGGAAGACCGCGAAGTCCAGCGGCCGCATGGCGTAGACGGTGACCAGCAGGATGGACAGTGACAGGACGATGTTGAAGGTGAACAGCAGGTCCAGCCCGATGGGCGGCAGCGGCACCACCAGCATCATCAGCAGGGCCACCACCAGCAGGGGCGTGCCCAGGCCCAGGGGGCCGACGCTGCGCAGGTTGTCCATCAGGGTGGCGTTCATCGTCTCTGGTCTGCTCCTGCTCGCGGCCCCTTATCGGGCCCTGGTCGCCGGGTTTCCGTCACCCGGCCCGTCATCGCTCTGACGCCCCGCTATCCGGCGCCCCCTTGTCGGCGTAGGGCCGGAACTCCTCCGGGATGTCCGGCGCCGGGCGGCGCGGTGCCTCGCCTTGCCCGCCCCGCGCGGCCCGGAGCTGGTAGATGTAGGCCAGCACCTGGGCCACGGCCATGTACAGGCCGGCGGGGATCTCCTGGTCGATGTCCGTAGTGTGATACAAGGCCCGTGCCAACGGCGGCGCCTCGAACAGCGGGATGCCGTTTTCACTGGCGATCTCGCGGATGCGCAGCGCCACCTGGTCCTTGCCCAGGGCGATCACCCGTGGCGCACGCATCTTCAGCTGGTCGTACTGCAGCGCCACGGAGTAGTGCGTGGGGTTGGTCACCACCACGTCCGCCTCGGGCACCTTCTCCATCATTCGGCGCTGGGCGGCCTCCCGCTGCAACTGACGGATCTTGCCCTTGACCTCGGGCTTGCCCTCGGTCTGCTTGAATTCGTCCTTCACCTCCTGGCGGGTCATGCGCAGCTTCTTCTGGTGGTCCCAGAGCTGGTAGGGGACATCGACCGCCACCACGACGATCAGGGAAGCAGCCAAAATGAAGAAGGCGATGAAGAACAGCTCGATGGCGTGGGCCATGGCCGACTGCAGCGGGGCCAGCGCCAGCGAGCGCAACTCCTGCTGGAACAGGTAGAAGAACAGCGCCGCCACCGAGCCCACCACCAGGATCTTGGCGATGCCCTTGGCCAGCTCGATCAGCGCCTTGGGGCCGAATATGCGCTTGATGCCCTTCACCGGGTTCATCTTTTCCGGCTTCGGGATCATCGGCTGGGCGCTGAAGGTCCAGCCCCCGAGCGCTACCGGCCCGATCAGGGCCACCAGCATCATCAGGCCGGCGAAGGGGGCGACGATCAGCAGGCCCCGGCCCAGGGCCTCGTGAACCCGGGCGATGGGCTCCTTCGGGTCGAAGATCTCCTCGCGGCCAGGCTGGAAGGACCATTCCAGCAGACCGACGATCCCTTCACCCATGTAGCCGCCGAACATCAGCATCCCCAGGGCGGCGAACAGCATCAGCAGCGTGGTGGTCAGCTCGCGCGAGCGCGGAATCTGACCCTTCTTTTTCGCGTCCTGTAGCCGTTTCGGGGTTGGCTGTTCGGTTTTCTCCTGACCGTTTTCGCTCTCCTCGGCCATGAGCACCCCCGTCTTCCCCGCGCCGGTGCGCTAACTCCCTTGCCCGGCCTGGCCGCCCCGTTTCCGCCAGCATTCCGTCGCCGGCGGGCCCGGTGGAGGTAGGTGCAATTTATCTGCCAGCACGTGGGCCGGGAGGAGGCGGTCAGGTCGTGATGGTGAGGATATCGCGGACGACGGCGAAGGCGTTGGACCACATCATCGCCATGCGGGTTGGCAGCACCGGAAGGACCAGGCCCAGCACCAGCACCGGCCCCACCAGCATCGTGATCGGCAGCCCGACGGAGAAGACGTTCATCTGCGGGGCGGCGCGGGTCATCACGCCCAGTGCCAGGTTGATGATGAGCAGCACGGTGACCACCGGCAGCGCGATCAGCACCGCACCGGCGAACATCTGCGCGGCCCATGAGGCCACCTCGAAGAACGCCTCCCGCCCGACCCCCTCGGCGGCGATGGGCATCGCGGCAAAGCTCTCGGCCGTCAGCTCAATGAGCATCAGATGCCCGCCCATCCCGAGGAATACCAGCGTGACGATGACCAGCATCACTTGGGAGAGCACCGGTACCGACATGCCGGTCTGCGGGTCAACCATGGTGGCAAAGCCCAGGCCCATGGCCAAAGCCATGCTCTCCCCCGCCACGACCACCACGTTGACGGCCATCAGCAGCATGAACCCCATGATGAGACCGATCAGCACCTGTTGGACGCTGATCATCACCCCCTCGGCGGAGAGCGGATCCACCGCCGGCACCTCGCCCACGGCCGGCAGGATGGCGACCGTGAGCGCCAGGCCGAAGAAGACGCGGATACGGACCGGCATCAGGTCATTGCCGAAGACCGGCGCCACCATCACCATGGCGCCCACGCGCATCAGCGGCCACATCAGGCTGCCGACCCAGGCGGTGATCTCGCCGATGGTGAGCTCCACGCCGCGCTACCCTGGTGGTCAGCCGATGAAGCCGGGGATGCCCCGGAACAGCTGTTCGGTGAAGTCGGTGAGGATGGTGTGCATCCAGGGCGTCATGATGAACAGCACCAACGCCATCACGCCCAGTTTCGGCACGAAGCTCAGTGTCTGTTCGTTGATCTGGGTGGCAGCCTGGAAGAGACCGATCAGCAGACCGGTGATCAGCGCCGCCAGCAGGATGGGACCGGCCAGCAGCACGGCCACGGTCAGCGCCTGTTTACCCAGTTCGATGGCGAGTTCCGGCGTCATGGCTTAGTCCTCCGCGTCGGTACTGTGGCAGCGGTCATATGAAGAAGCTGGCGGCCAGGGTGCCCATCAACAGCGACCAGCCATCCACCAGCACGAAGAGCAGAATCTTGAAGGGCAGGGAGATGATCATGGGCGAGAGCATCAGCATGCCCATGGACATCAGCGTGCTGGCCACCACCAGGTCGATCACCAGGAAGGGCAGATAGATGATGAAACCGATGGTGAAGGCCGTCTTGAGCTCGCTGGTCATGAAGGCGGGCACCAACACGGTGAAGGGGACGTCCTCGGGCCCCTCCACCTGGTCGTAGCCGGCAATCCGCAGGAACAGCCCCAGGTCGGACTCTCGGGTCTGAGCGACCATGAAATCGCGCATGGGCTCGCTGGCCGCCTCCAGGGCCTCATCCGGGGCCATCTCCTCGGCCAGGTAGGGCTGCAGCGCCGTGTCGTTGACCTCCTGAAAGACCGGGGCCATCACGAAAAGGGTCAGGAACAGCGCGAGTCCAATGAGCACCTGGTTGGAGGGCGTGGACGCCGTGCCCATGGCCTGGCGCAGGATGGCCAGCACGATGATGATCCGGGTGAAGCTGGTCATCATCAGCAACCCTGCCGGGAGCAGGGTCAGCAGCGTCATGAGCACCAGCACCTGGATGCTCAGGCTCCAGGTCTGGCCGTCTTCACCCTCGGTGATGGTCAACGCCTCCAGGCCCGGCGGCTGCGCCAGGGCCACGGCCGGTACCAGCAGCCCGGCCAGGGCGATCAGGATCAGGAATGTACGTCGCGCCATCATTTCTTCTCGTGGTGGTGTTGCTGCATCACCCGACGCAGCCGCTCCGCGAACGGGCTACCCTGCATGTCCGGAGCGGCGCGCTTGGCGTCCGCCTCCAGCCCCTCAAGGGGCTCATCCAGCACATGCAAAGTCTGTACCCGCCCCGGAGCCACCCCCACGAGAAGCTGGGTGGAACCGACCTTTACCAGTACGACTTTCTCTCTCTGGCCCACGGACAGGGCGCCGAGGACCCGCATCTGCCCGTTGGCCGACCCGCCGACACCGCCCATGCGGCGCAGTGCCAGCATCAGCCCGCCAATCAGCGCCAGCACCACCAGCAGCCCGACGATGACCCGGGCCAGACCGGTGATATCCACGCTGGGCACGCCCCCTTCCTCCGCCCAGGCCAGGCCCGGCAGCAGCCAGGCCATTAGCCCGACACCGGCAACGCCGAGTTTCCGACACCCGGCGGACAGGAGGGCGCGAGGCGAGCGACGAAAAACCATCAGCGCAGCTTCTTCACCCGTTCGGCAGCGCTGATGACATCCGTCAGGCGGATGCCGAAGCGCTCGTTGACCACCACCACCTCACCGTGGGCGATCAACGTGCCGTTTACCATCACGTCCAGTGGCTCGCCGGCCAACCGGTCCAACTCCACCACCGAGCCCTGGTTGAGCTGCAGCAGGTGGCGGATGCTGATCTGCGTGCGGCCGATCTCCATGGACAGGGTGACGGGGATGTCCATGATGACTTCGAGGTTGGCCTCCTCGTCCCCGAGGTTGGGCCCGGCGTCGGGCTGCAACTCGTCCAGCTCCGCCTTCTCAGCCTGCCAGTTCTGTTCGCGGCGAGCCTCGTCAGCCTCCCGGCGGGCCTGGCGTTCGGCCTCGCGCTGCTGTTCCGCCTCCATCATCGCCGCGTCGGCGTCGCCGGCGTCGGAGGCCTCCGCCGCAGCGCCGCCATCCGACACACCTTCCTCGTCGCCCTGCTCCTCCATGGCCCTGGCCCACTCCTCGGCCATGGCGTCCTGGTCCACGTCACCGTCGGACGCATCGCCCTGCCCGGTGTCCTGTTCAGCCTCGGCGCCGGCAGCGCCCTCCTCATCCGACGCCTCCGGTTTGCGGCCGGCCTCGCTCCCGTGCTGCTCTGCCAGGGCATCCTCCCAGGCCGCATCCACGCTGTTCTGATCCTGCTTGTCGTCACTCATGGCTGTTCACCGCCCTTCTTACGGCTTCGCGTCTTCCTGTCCGTCCGACGCCGCGCCGTCCCGCTCTCGCCGGCGCGCCTGGACTCCGAGTAGTCATCCCGCTCCGGCTTGGTTTTCTCGTCCGTCTGCGCCCCGCCGGCTGGCGCCTTCTCGTCGCTTCTCTCCGCCTTGTCCTCTTCCTCTAGCCAGGGCATGGCATCCTGATCACCACGGGGCTCGACGCGCTCGGTAATCTTGATCGCGGCGTTACCGTTGCGCACCCCGTACCGGCCTCGGAAGACCGGCATGTCCTCGGCGTACAACGTGACCCGCTCGGGGAGCTCCAGCGGAATGATGTCACCGGCCTTCATGTTCAGGACATCGCGCAGGCTCACGTCCACCTCGGTGAGCAGGCTGGAGAGCCCCACCTCGGCGAATTTCATCTCTTCGCGCAGCGAGCGCGTCCAGCGCTCATCCACCTCGTTGCGGTCCGACTGCACCCCGGCGTCGAGCAGCTCGCGGATCGGCTCGATCATGGTGTAGGGCAACGTGACGTGGATATCCCCGCCACCGCCGTCCAGCTCGACGTGGAATTTGCTGACCACCACCACTTCGCTGGGGCTGACGATGTTGGCGAACTGCGGGTTCACCTCGGAGTGCATGTACTCGAACTCGGCATTCATCACCGGGTTCCAGGCCTCCTCCAGGTTCTCGAAGGCCTGGTCGATCATCATCCGGATGACCCGCAGCTCGGTGGGCGTGAACTCGCGCCCCTCGATCTTGACGAAGAAACGGCCATCCCCCCCAAAGAAATTGTCCACCACGATGAAGACCAGCTTCGGATCGATGATGAACAGCCCCGTGCCGCGCAGCGGATGGACCCGCATCAGGTTCAGGCTGGTGGGCACGAACAGGGTGTGGACGTACTCGCCGAACTTCATCATCTCCACGCCCACCACCGAAACCTCCGGCGTGCGGCGCAGCATGTTGAACAGGCCGATGCGGAACAGCCGGGCGAAGCGCTCGTTGATCATCTCCAGCGTGGGCATCCGCCCACGCACGATCCGCTCCTCGGCGGTGAAGTTGTACGAACGCAACTCGCCAGGGTCGGCATCGTCCTCCGTATCGACGGCGCCATCATCCACGCCGTGGAGCAGCGCATCGATTTCGTCCTGGCTGAGTATGTCCTGGGCCATCGGGTTTACCCCTATTGCATGACAAAGCGGGTGAAGTAGACCGCCTCCACCTCTTGCTCAACACCGCGATCCGCCAGCACCCGGTTGATCTCGTCCAGGGACTCCTCGCGGAGTGCCTGCCGGCCGGCGCGGGTGTTGATCTCCTGCCAGTCCTGATCGGCAAAAAGATCGAGAAGATTATTCCGGATCACCGGCATATGCCGCTCAATGGCCTCCTCCACGGAGGCGTACCGGGTCTCCAGTTGCACCTCCGCCTGCAGGTAACTGATGCGGCCGCTGCGCTCGAAGTTGACCGTCAGCGCCGGATCGAGCTCGATATAGACGGACTCTTCCAGTGGTTCCTCCACCGCTGGCTCATCGTCTCCTGGCCCTCCGATCATGCCGGTGAGATACGCGGCCACCGCACCCCCCACGGCCAACAACACCACCAGGATCGACGCCAGCAGGATGACCACCAGTTTGGACATCCCCTGCTGCTTGCTTACGGCTTTTGCCATCGACTGCCTGTCCTCCCGACAGAAATCCGTCTTTGCGGTATTAGCTGCAAAACCAGTGCCAGGCGGCACCAGCGCTTGGCCCCCAGTTTAACGGAATCCCCCCATCGTCACAGCGGCGCGCTTGACACTCCCATCTAATGCAAATAAATTGCATGAGCTTAACGCAACACTGTTGCATTCTCGCACGCGCTGGCGTGCACGTCCCACCACCATCATCCATTTGGGGGGATCCATGATGATGATCAGAAAAGCACTCGGCGCCCTCGCCTGCGCAGCGGTGCTGGCCCCGTCCATCGTGCTGGCGGATTCGGCCGGAGGCGATGAGACGACGTCACAGATGCAGCGGGACCCGCTGGACCAGCCGGGCCTGCGCAGCCAGGCTCTGCCCCTCGGCGGCAGCCGTGACCAGGTGGATTCCGGCACCGCTTTCAACCCGGCGCTGTCGGTAATCCTCGACGGCGTGTACTACTCGGAGATAAGCGGGGAGTGGGATAGCCCAGCCGGCTTCGACAGCGGACACAGCCACAGCCACGGCCATGGGCACGACCACGATCTGGACGAGGGCTTCAACCTGCGCGAGACGGAGCTCGCCTTCTCCGCATCGGTGGACAACTACTTCGATGCCATGGTCATCCTCGCCCTGGAAGGCGATTCCGGTATCGAGGTAGAAGAGGCCTATCTGACCACGCAGAGCCTGCCGGCGGGCCTGCAGGTGAAGGCGGGCAAGTTCCTCTCCGACATCGGCTACATCAATAAGCAGCACCCGCACGACTGGGACTTCGTCGATCGCCCGCTGGTCAACGAGTTCCTTTTCGGTGACCACGGCCTGCAGGAGAAGGGTGTGCAGATCTCCTGGACGCCGGCCACGCCGGTCTACACCCGGTTCGGTGTGGAGATCCTGCAGGGCGAATCCAGCGGGATTGCCAACTACGAGGGTTCGGGTAGCCATACCATCACCGGATATGACACCGGCGCAAGTGACCCCGGCGAGGGACGTCAGCGCAGTGAGGTAGACTTCGGCCTTGAAGACAAATCCGGCCCCCGTCTCTTCACTGGCTTCTTCAAGGTAGCCCCGGACCTGGGTTACGACCACGCCGCTCAGTTCGGTCTGTCCTACGGCTACGTTGATACCTTCCAGAACGTGGAGACCCACGGTAGCGGGCGCGCCGATGTCTGGGATGGCGATGGTTGGTTCGCCGGCCTCGACGCCGTCTACAAGCACGACAGCGGGGGTGCCTACGGTCACGGCAACCTGCAGTTGCAAGCAGAATACTTCATGCGGGAACTCGACTTGGAATACACCAACGTCGTGCCAACAGGCTGGAACCGTGATGGCGGGGAAGTCGCCGATCAATTCTCCGACCGTCGCCGCCAGGACGGGCTCTACATGCAAGCCGTGTACGGCTTTGCCCCCCGGTGGGAGGTCGGGGCGCGCTTCGAGGCCCTTGGTCTCACCAATGACTCGGTGGTCCCAGATCGGGACGCCGGCGAGTTCGAGAGCTTTGATACCAGCTACCGCTACGGGCTGAGCACCACCTGGCGGCCCACCCACTTCTCCGCCCTGCGGGCGCAGGTGAACTACAACGACTTCGCCAAGGACAACGGGCACACCAACCGGGGTGCCGAGGTGATGTTGCAGTACAACCTGAGCCTCGGCGTGCACGGCGCCCACCCCTTCTGATCAGACCGGGTTGATCTGTTGCCCCGGCGGGCTGCCACGCCCGTCGGGACAACCGCATCCCAACGCCTTCCAACGCGAGGAGACACAGAATGTACCGCTGGATACTCGCAATTGCCCTGCTGTTATTCGCCGGTCTTGCCCAAGCCGGTATGAACGTGGTCGCCACCACCAGCAACATGGGCATGCTCGCCCGCACCGTCGGCGGCGAGAACGTCAACGTCACGGTGCTGGCGCCGCCGGATCGCGACGCCCACTACCTGTCCGTCCGCCCCAACATGATGACCCACCTGCGTCGGGCCGACCTGGTGGTCTCTGTCGGTGCGGAGCTGGAGATCGGCTGGCTGCCCCCGGCAATCGACGGCGCCGCCAACCCGGCCGTGCGGCCCGGGCGCAGCGGTTATTTCGAGGCGGCCGCCCAGGTGGACCGTATCGGTACGGACGTCGTGGCCGACCGCGCCCAGGGTGACGTGCACCCGGAGGGCAACCCCCACGTCTACCTGGACCCGGTGCGCATGGCGACCATCGCCGAGGTGCTGGCCGAGCGAATGGGCGAGCTGGACGAGGCCAATGCCGATGCCTACGCCGCCAATGCGGAAGCGTTCGCCGACGCCGTGGCGGCCCGTATGGACGACTGGGAGGCCCAGGCGGCGCAGAGCCCCGGCGCCCTCCTCTACCACGAGGACGCCGACTACCTGCTGGAGCGTCTGGGCGTGGAGCTGCTCGGCTACGTGGAGCCCCTGCCGGGCGTGGAGCCCACCGCCTCCCACCTGCGGGACCTGGTCCGGCAGCTCGAGGGCAGCGATGGCGTCATCCTGCGCGCCGAGTTCCAGCCCGAGCGCGGCCCCGCCTTCATGGCCGAGCAACTGGGCTGGCCGCACCACGCCCTGCCCACCGGCGTCCCGGTGGACGGGGATCAGGAGGACTACCTGGCACTGATTGATCGCTGGGTGGAGGCCATGGTTCCCTAAGCGGCATGAGCGAACCCCTACTCGACATCCGCAACCTGCGGGCCGGCTACCGGACTCCGGTAGTCGGCCCCTTTTCGTTGCAGGCCCGCGCCGGCGAGATCATCGGCCTCACCGGCCCCAACGGCTGCGGCAAATCCACCGTCCTGAAGGCCGTGACCGGCGAGGCCCGCATCTTCGACGGTCACATCGAGCGCGACACCGCCGCCGGCATCGCCCTGCAGGCGCAGAGCCCGGCCACCCGCGGCGAGATCCCGCTCACCGGCGGCGAGCTGCTGCGGCTGATGGGGCATGACGGCCGCGGCCTGCCGCCACGGCTGGATCGCCTGACCCGCCGCCGGATCGACCGGCTCAGCGGCGGCCAGCGCCAGATCCTGGCCGTCTGGGCAGTCCTCTACAGCGGCGCTCGGCTGATCCTGCTGGATGAGCCGGGCAACAACCTGGACCGGGAGGGCACGGAACTGCTGGCCGACGCGCTGACCGCACTGCCCGCCGACCGGGCCGTGCTCATGGTCAGCCACGAGCAGCACCTGGTGGAACGGGTCTGCCACCGGGTCGTGGACATGGAGGCCTCCGCGCCATGATGGAACTGCTCTTCGACCCGCTCTTCCGGATGCCCTTTTTCACCGGCCTGTTGCTCTCGGCCCTGTTGCCCGTGCTGGGGCTTTACCTGCGCCTGCGCGAGGAGTGGCTGGCCGCTCTGGGTTTCGCCCACGTGGCCGGGGCGGGGGCGGTGGCCGGTAGCCTGGTCGCTGCCCCGCTGCTGCCGGCGGCCCTGCTCACCGCCCTGGTGGCGGTGGGCGTGAAAGGACTGATGCGCCGTGCCGGCAACGACGTCTACGCCCTGCTGATCGTGCTGGGCTGGAGTGCGATGCTGCTGGGCGCGTCACTGAGCCATCACGCCAAGCTGACCGGCCAGGCGCTGATCGACGGCCAGCTCTATTTCACGGGCGTGGATCACCTGCAGTTGGCGCTGGGCCTGGCGGTGCTGGGCGCCATCGCCCTGCCCTGGCTGTCCCCCCGGCTTTTGCGGGAACGGATCTTCCCCGGCCATGACCGCGCCAACCACCGACCGGTCCTGCGCACGGTACTCGCCTTCGAGGCACTGGCCGCAGCCGGCATCGCGGTGGCGGCCACCGCCATGGGCGTCATGTCCGCCTTCGCCCTCATCTTCATTCCCGCCTGGGTGGCCTACCGCCGGGCGGCGAGCTGGCGCCGGGCAATCGCCTGGGCGATGGGGCTGGGGGTGGTCTGTTACCTGGCCGCCTTCGTGCTGGCCATGGGGGCGGACCTGCCTTTCTCGCCGGTACTGGTGGCGCTACTGGCCGCGGTGGCCGCGCTGCGCCTGCCGGCGGGCGGCCGCTAAGAAGACTTGCCTGGTGGCGGGCACGCCCCGACGACGTGCCCGCCCCAGTCCGTCAAAGATCCACCGGCTCGATGGCATCCACCCGGCGCAGACCGCGGGGCAGCAGTGCGCCGCGCCGGCCGCGCGGGGCCCGGTAGGCGGCCAGGTCGTCCGGCTTCAACGTCATGCCGCGCTTACCCACGGTCAGGCTGAGCCCCTGCCCGGGTCGCACCACCGCAAGCCCCGTCAGCAGTTCCTCGCGCGACTTTACCGCTGCGGCCGGGATACCGATGATCTTGTTGCCCTTGCCCTTGGCCAGCCGGGGCAGTTCCTCCAGCGGGAACACCAGCAGGCGCCCGCTGCTGGAAACCGCCGCCAGCTCCGCGCCCTCGTCATCCCCCGCCGGCACCGGCGCCAGGATCTGCGCCCCCTGCGGCACGGTGAGCAACGCCTTGCCGGAGCGGTTCTTGGCGTACATGTCGGCGAGCGCGCAGACAAACCCGTAACCGGCATCGGTGGCCAGCAGCCAGAGGCTGTCCGGATCACCACAGAGCACCTGCTCGAACCGGGCGCCGGTGGCCGGGGAGAGCCGCCCGGTGAGTGGCTCGCCCTGCCCCCGGGCCGAGGGGAAGGTGTGGGCGGGCAGTGAGTAGCTGCGCCCGGTCTGGTCCAGGAAGACCGCCTGCTGGTTGGTCCTGCCGGCGGCGTGATCGCGGTACTTGTCACCCGCCTTGTAGTTGAGCCCGGGCGCATCCACATCGTGCCCCTTGGCGGCCCGCACCCAGCCCTTCTCGGACAGCACCACGGTAATGGGCTCGCTGGGCATGAGGTCGGTTTCATCCAGGGCCCGCGCGGCGGAGCGAGTGACCAAGGGCGAGCGCCGGTCATCGCCGTACCGCTCGGCATCCGCCTGCAGTTCCTCCTTGATGAGATCGCGCAGTTTTTCATCGGAGCCGAGGATGGCCTGCAGTTCATCGCGCTCCCGCTCCAGGTCGCCCTGCTCGCCGCGGATCTTCATCTCCTCGAGCTTGGCCAGATGGCGCAGCTTCAGCTCCAGGATGGCCTCGGCCTGGCGCTCGCTGAGCCCGAATCGCTCCATCAACACCGGCTTGGGCTCATCCTCCTCGCGGATGATGGCGATCACCTCGTCGATGTTCAGATAGGCGATCAGCAGACCTTCGAGGATGTGCAGCCGGTCCTGCACCTTCTCCAGCCGCCAGCTGAGCCGGCGGCGGACGGTGTCGGTGCGGAAGGTCAGCCACTCGAGCAGCAGCTCGCGCAGCCCCAGCACCTTGGGCCGGCCATCCAGGGCGATCACGTTCAGGTTGACCCGGTAGTTCTTCTCCAGGTCGGTAGTGGCGAACAGGTGCTCCATTACCCGTTCCACATCCACCCGCTTGGACCGCGGCGTAATCACCAGCCGCGTGGGGTTTTCATGGTCGGATTCGTCGCGCAGGTCCTCGACCATGGGCAGCTTCTTGCCCTGCATCTGCGCTGCGATCTGCTCCAGCACCTTGCTGCCGGAGACCTGATATGGGAGGGCGGTGACGATGATGTCGCCATTCTCGCGCTCGTAGCAGGCGCGCATGCGCAGCGTGCCGTTGCCGGTTTCGTAGATACGGCGGATGTCCGCCTGCGGGGTGATGATCTCCGCCTCGGTGGGGAAATCGGGTGCCAGCACGTGGTCCATCAGCGCATCGATGTCGGCCTCCGGCTCATCCAGCAGGTGGATGCAGGCGGCGACCACCTCGCGCAGGTTATGGGGCGGGATGTCGGTGGCCATGCCCACCGCAATCCCGGTACCACCGTTGAGCAGCACGTTGGGCACCCGGGCCGGCAACAGCCCCGGCTCTTCCATGGTCCCGTCGAAGTTGGGCACCCAGTCCACGGTGCCCTGCCCCAGCTCCTGCAGCAGCACCTTGGCGTAGGGGGCCAGGCGCGCCTCGGTGTAGCGCATGGCGGCGAAGGACTTGGGGTCGTCGGCGCTCCCCCAGTTGCCCTGACCGTCCACCAGCGGGTAGCGGTAGGAGAAGGGCTGGGCCATCAGCACCATGGCCTCGTAGCAGGCCGAATCGCCGTGCGGGTGGTATTTGCCCAGCACGTCACCCACGGTGCGCGCACTCTTCTTGTACTTGGCCAGATTGGACAGGCCCAGCTCGGACATGGCGTAGACAATGCGTCGCTGCACGGGCTTGAGCCCGTCACCGACGTTCGGCAGTGCCCGGTCTAGAATGACGTACATGGAGTAGTCCAGATACGCCTTTTCAGTGAACTCTCGGAGCGGTCGGGTTTCAAAGTCCAGACTGTCGGCGCTGCTCGCCATGCGCGTCTCCCTGAAACAACGGTATGGCCCGGCTGGATGCTGGTATCCGGGGCGACGTTAACGTCGGGTATTTGGCGGGCTGGCATTCGGACCCGCCCGTGGGGCGCTTCATTTTGCCCGCTGACCGGATACACGGCAAACCGGCTTGGGCACCAGGGCCACGCCAACACCGCCAAAAAACGGGCAAAAGCAGATTGTTGCGCCGCAGCAAATTGCGCGCTATGCTGCAGCGCACCAAGAATGTGCCGGGAGGTCCGTATGCATTCATACAATCCACACGCGCTGAGCCTGTCAGATCTTCTGGTCAGCGGCCTGCTGGCGGCTGCCATCACGCTGATGGGTATTCTCGCCTTTGAACAAGACGGGCGCTCCGCTCATCCGGGCCTGGCGGTGGCGGACGAGACGGGGCTGCTGAGCGCCTCCGGCCACCTTTGGGAGACCTACCCCTGGCTGCAGCCCCCCATGGAAAACCTGGCCCGGCTCTGGGCCGCCGGTCGCCACGAGACCCTGTCCGGCACCGAGAGCCAGGAAACACCGCCGGCAGAGACCAAGCCGCTTTACGACCTGATCGCCGAGCACTACCCCATGGGCATGGAGCGCGCCCGGCAATTCGCCGGCTGGATCGAGGGCGCTGCGGACACCTACGAAGTACCGGCGGAGTTGCTCGCGGCTGTGATCGCCGTGGAATCGTCCTTCCGGGTAGACGTCCGCTCGTCGGTGGGCGCCGTGGGCCCGGCGCAACTTCGCCCGGAGTACTGGAGCGAGTTGGGGTACAACCTGAACGATCCCGGCGAGAACATCCGCGCCGGCGCCCGGGTGCTGTCCAACTACTACCACCTGTGCGAAAGCGATTGGGACTGCGCGCTACGCGCCTACAACGTCGGGATCACCCGGGTGATGAACGGCGGTGGCGGCGCAGCGGGTGAGCGGTACGTGAGTCGGATCAGCAGCGCTCCGTTCGTCGCCGAGGGTGGCGGCTGGTAAGCGCTCAGGCGATCGCGCCACGCCGGCGGCGCAGGCGCAGCATCCGAACCAGCCAGTACAGCGCTACACCCACCAGCAGGTGTTTGAGGGTATGGCCGCTTACCCAACCGCCGGTGGCTTCGAACACCGGTGCGTCCATGTTCTCCAGTAAAAGGGCCAGCAGGTACCAACCCGCGGCGGCGATCACATCGCCACCGCGGGTGTAGCGCCCGCCCCGCATCCCGATCCAGACGACCGCCACCAGAATGGGTACCGCCTGCACCAGCAGGTAAAGGCGCAAATCACCCTGCCCCGCCAACTCCGTGATCAACCAGTGGGTCGCACCAGCCGCACCGGTCAGCAGCAGCAACGGTAACAGCCAGGGGGTGGCCCGCGCCGGCAGACGCTCCCCCAGCACCGCCGAGAAGATCGCCATGAAGGCCAGGCTGATCGGCAACCGGTCCCAGTAGAGCCGCCAATGGTCCGGGTCCAGGTGGTAATAGGTGGAACCGAAGGCGACACCCAGCGTGGCCAGAAACAGCGCGTAATAGGGCCAGGCGTCGGTGGCGGGCCGGAAAGCGTGGCGGGCCTGAAGCCGGCGCGTCTGGGCCAGGCCGTACAGCCCCACAAGCAGGAACACCCCGTTTGAGACCACGTCGCCAAAATGGGGAATGCCCAGCACCTGCCGGCGGTCGGCGAAGTCGTGGTAGGCCTCCGGTTGGGGAAAGGGCGGCACCCAGAGCCACGCGGCCACCACCAGTGCGGCACAGAGCAGGGTCAGCCAGAGCCCGCCGCTGCGCCTCAGCACGCCCTTGCCTGCCCGGCTGGACACGCTGCCCTCTCAGGCGGCCCGCTTGCGACAGAAGGTCAGGCCGTCCGCAACGGGCGCCAGCACCAGATCCACCCGGTCGTCATCGGCCACGTACTGATTGAAATGCCGGATGGCCTCCGTGCTCTCATCCTTGACCTCAGGGTCGGCCACCCGGCCATACCAGAGGGTGTTGTCGACCAGGATCAGCCCATTGGGCCGGACCAGTTGCAGACAGCGCTCGTAATAGTCCACATAGCCGGCCTTGTCGGCGTCGATGAAGGCCATGTCCCAGGCCCCGGCCTGGTCCGCCGCCAGCAGCTCGTCCAGGGCCTCCAGCGCTGGCCCCAGGCGGACCTCGATACGCCCCTCGACACCGGCCTCCTGCCAATAGGGTCGGGCGAAATCGATGTAGCGCTGCTCCATTTCGCAGCAGACCAGCCGCCCGTCCGCCGGCAGGCCCCGCGCCATCCACAGGGCGCCATAGCCCGTGAAGGTGCCCACCTCGATCACCCGGCGCGCGCCCATCAGCCGCAGCAGCAACTGCATCAGCGCCCCCTGCTCCGGCGCGCTCTGCATCTGGGCGTTAGGCAGCTCCGCTGTGGCCTCGCGCAGGCGGATCAGTACGTCGTCCTCTCGCACCCCGACGTTCTGCAGGTAAGTGCCGAGTTGCTCATCGAGCCCGATACTGAATCCTGTCATCTGGCATGCTCCTCTAAACGCCACTTCGCGTCCGATCAGGCTAGTCAATTCTTCGGATATTGAAAGATGGCAGAAAAGGGACTAGCGTTTCACATATTAAATTACCAAAATTGGTGTAGCTGATAGCCCGAAACCGACATCCAAGGATGGGTTGTGCTGCATTAATTTCCTGCACACGACTTAGTGAACCCCACGGAATTTGATAATGCAGGACTTCACTTCACTGTTCCACCAAGCCACCGCGCTCAAATACCCTTACCCCTACCAAACCCGCCTGGCCACGGAGCCATGGCCGGAGGTTGTGCACATTCCCACCGGTTTGGGAAAAACTGCGGGCCTCACCCTGGCATGGCTTTATCAGCGGGGTATTCGTGCCGATGGCGTCCGCGTGGCGCCAAACCCGGATGCACCCAGGCGTCTGATCTGGTGCCTGCCCATGCGGGTGCTGGTTGAGCAGACCGTCACTAACGTTCGCACCTGGCTGCATCGACTCGGCCTATTGGGAGAATCCGGTGAGACGGGGAAGATTGCGGTTCACACCGTAATGGGCGGTGAACCGGACCTTGCACGAGGGGCCTGGGCCGCACATCCAGAACAAGAGGCGATCCTGATTGGCACTCAGGACATGTTGCTCTCCCGGGCACTGATGCGGGGGTACGGCATGAGCCGCTACCAGTGGCCCGTGCATTATGCCCTGCTGCACAACGATGCCCTCTGGGTCTTCGACGAGGTGCAGCTCATGGGCCCGGCACTACCTACGACCACCCAGCTTGAAGCCTTCCGCCGCGATATCGGCACTGCCGCACCGTCACACAGTGTATGGGTCTCCGCAACACTGCGGAATGAGTGGCTAGAGACTGTGGATTTCCGGCCGCACTGCAAGACCGGGCTGAAGCGGCTGGAACTCGACGAGAAGGATCGGCAGTCATCCGGGGTTCACGCCCGTGCATACGCCCCCAAGACGCTGCAAGCGGCCACCACCCGACTAACGGACGGAACGCAAAAGGGGCATAAGGAGTACATCCAGAGCCTGGCCGCCGAAATCCTCAGCGCACACCACCCCGGGGAGCAGACACTGGTCATCGTCAACCGGGTGGAGCGCGCCCAAGCGCTGTACGATGCGCTGGCAGGGTCAGACGCAGAACGGCTTCTCCTGCACGCCCGCTTCCGCCCCGCGGAACGCTCCGCGCTGGAGCATCGCATCCAAGAAACGCCTGGTACTGAGGGCCGCATCGTCGTGGCCACCCAGGCCGTGGAGGCCGGGGTCGACCTGGACAGCCGAGTCCTGTTTACCGAGTTGGCCCCCTGGGCCTCGCTGGTACAGCGTTTCGGCCGTTGCAACCGGGCCGGGCTGTTCGAAAACGCACAGATCCGGTGGATCGATATGGCCGAAGAGGTTGGCAGCTTGGCCCTTCCCTACAGTGCGGAAGCGCTAGCGGCCGCGCGCGTGCAACTGGAAGCCACCCCTTCCGCCAGCCCAGGGGATCTGCCACCGGTCACCGAACCGCGCCCTCTCAGCCAAGTACTGCGCCGCCGCGACCTGCTGGAGTTGTTCAACACCGACCCTGACTTATCCGGCTTTGACGTCGATGTCTCCCCTTACATTCGAGATGCCGGCACCCCCCAGGTCCAGGTCTTCTGGCGCGATCTGGAGGGCACGGATGCAGCAGACGAGCCCGCTCCCGAACGCGGGGAACTGTGCCCCGCCTCGATCACGCAAGTGCGAGCGCACTTGACCAAAAACCTGCCCGCCACACGCCGCAAGGCCTCGGGGCGGGACAAACCACTGGCCTGGCGCTTCGACCCACTGGGAGGCAACCACCGTGAAGGGGCATGGGTCCGGATCCGCACCGCCGAAGAGACCCGGCCTGGGCAGACTCTCATGCTGGATGCTGCCGACGGCGGCTACGACCTGGAGCAAGGTTTCCTGCCCGGTGCTGTTGGGCCGGTGGCACTCGCACCAAGGCAGCGCAGCGAGGCCGAGGAAGGCTTCGGTAGCGAACGCATGACCGCTATCGGCCGCCGGGTCACCTTGCGAAAACACCTCTCAGACGTCGCCGCTGCCATGACGGCGCTCGCTGAGGCACTTGATCTCCCTCAGGCACAACGCGAGGCCCTCGTCCCCGCCGCACGCTGGCACGACGTTGGCAAGGCGCACGAAGCCTTTCAGCGCGGCATTGGGTTCATCCCGGACTCACCCGACGGCCCTTGGGCAAAATCCGATCATGGCGGTCGCCCCGACTATCACCTTGTGCAGGCTGACGGTAGCCGTGAAGAGCGACCCGGCTTTCGCCACGAACTGGCTTCCGCCCTGGCCTGGCTGGAAGCGGGAGGGCCGGAATTGGAGCCAGCGCTAAGGGACCGTATTGCCTATCTGATCGCAGCCCATCACGGCCGCGTCCGGCTTGGACTGCGGGCACTTCCGGGCGAAAAAGAGCCGCCGGACCCAAGCACCCTCTACGCCCGGGGCGTCTGGGCCGGTGACCGACTGCCTGCCCTAGAGTTCGATGGCATCCGTATGGAGCCGGTTCAACTGCGCCTCGACCTCATGCGGCTGGGCACCGGCGTACAAGGGCCCTCATGGGCCGAACGCACTCGGCGCCTTCTCGATCATCACGGGCCCTTCCGACTCGCATGGGAGGAAGCCCTGGTACGCATCGCAGACTGGCGGGCCTCGCGAGAGGAACAGCAAGGGGGCTACCAATGAGTACACCGTTGCACCTATCCGGCTGCACCCCCATTCCCCTGGCCGGCTACCTCAAGGCTTTGGGCATCCTGCGGCTGGTGGCCGAACAGGCCGATCCGGATGCACGTGGCTGCTGGCAGAACGAACAGTTCCTGCTGGAGAGCAGCCTGGATGAGGAGGGCCTGCGGCACTTTTTTCTGGAAGCCTATGAGCCAACCCCGGTCCTAGCACCCTGGAACGGCGGAAGCGGCTTTTACCCCAAGGACAACAAGGCCGGCATTGATCCTCTTGCCCAAGCGAAGGCACGTCGCCTGCAACCGGTTTGTGACACCATCAACACCATTCGCGGAATCCTAGGCAGAGGAGAACACGAGGAACGACCAGCCGGCGAGGATAAAGCCGCTCTTTTAAGAGAATTAAGGGCCGAGCTCACCGATAACGCTGTGGGATGGCTGGACTCCGCTGTGCTGCTGACCGAAGACCATCCGCGGTACCCGCCCCTTCTGGGCACTGGCGGCAACGACGGCAGGCTGGACTTTACCAATAATTTCATGCAGCGGCTGGTTACCGTGGTGAACCCTGAAACCGGTGCACCCCGCCCAGGGGCAACCGAGTGGTTGGACGAAGCACTTTTCGCCACCCGTCAACCAGGCATCCCAACTGCCAAGCTTGGACAGTTCTCCCCTGGAGAGGCTGGTGGGCCGAACCAGACCAGCGGCTTTGAGATCGACAAGCCGTTGGTCAACCCCTGGGATTTCATTCTGATGCTGGAAGGCGCGCTGCTCTTTGCCGCCACGGCGACAAAGCGGCTGGAAACCGCAGGAGCGGGCACCCTGAGCTACCCCTTCACCGTTCGCGTAACCGGCGCGGGCAGTGGTGGCGCTGCACTTGAGGATGAGGGAAACGCCCGCGCCGAATTCTGGGCACCTCTCTGGGAGGCTCCGGTGGGCCTTCGCGAGTTGCACGGTGTCCTGGCCGAAGGCCGGGTCACCTTGAATCGCCGCCCCGTAAGGGATGGACTGGAGTTCGTTCGAGCGGTCTCACACCTGGGCGTGGAGCGCGGCCTTTCAAGCTTCCAGCGCTACGCCTTCCTGATGCGCTCCGGTAAAGCATACTTCGCCACACCCCTGAACCGCGTCACAGTAGAACGCAATCCCGCCGCAGACCTGATCGACGAGCTCGATGTCCATGGCTGGCTGGATCGCTTCCGTCGTCACGGCCGGCGGGACGGCGCCAACCGGGTCGTTTCTCTGGCTCGGCGACTGGAAGACGCCATCTTCGAACTGGCCACCCGCCGAGGCGACCACGGGCCCGTGGTTCGTCGCCTACTGGAAATCCTGGGAGAAATCCAACTCTACCTGGCACGCAGCCCCAGTGCGCGGGATGTGTCCAAGGGAGGGTGTCCGCCGGTGCCATCGCTTTCCGCCGATTGGTTCCGTCGGGCCGATGACGACAGCCCCGAGGTAGCCGTGGCCGCAGCTCTGGCCGGGCTGCACGGCCGCAACAGGTACGGCGACTACCGAATACCCATGCGCGCACACCTGGCGCCCGAACGACCTGGACGCTATCCGACCTGGGCTGCAGACGACACTCACACGGTCACCTGGGCCGCCGGTGCCCCGCTAGCCGACAACCTCGCCGCCACCCTTCACCGCCGGTTACTCCAGACCAGCCAACGGGAGCTTCCGGATAAACCCCTATTCCCCTCGCGCACCGCCCCCTTGGCCGACGTGGCCGCTTGGCTCGCCAGCGACCTGGATGAACAACGGCTCTCCAAGTTGCTGCCGGGGCTAATGCTGGTGCGAATCCCGCGTGGGGCCACTCGGCGCCACGGGATGCCCCGCTCCCTGCCGCCTACCGGTTACTCAAGCCGCTCTTCTGCACCAACGAACAGCTCCACCGAGCCGGAGTATTGCCACCGGAACGGACCTTGCCGCTGAAGGCCGACCTACTCCGGCGCTTGGAAGCGGATGATGTCGCCGGCGCCTTGGAACTGGGCCGGCGTCGACGTCGTGCCGCCAGCATCGGCACCGGCTTCCAGCGTGTCGCGCCGGGAACAACCGACGGCCGCCGCCTTTTGGCGGCGCTCATCGTGCCCATTTCCGACACCGCACTCAGAGCCCTGTTGTCCTCCAACAGAGCTGAGACTACACACCCTCAAATCACCGAGAACGCCTGACAGGAGTTACACCATGGCCGTGAAGCTCAATGCCCTCACCAACGCACCCCGCCTACTTATAGAGGCGGACCTGAAACCGATCCAAGGCAGTCGCTTCCAGCCCACCGGCTTCCCTGATCTTGGCGCCGCCGAATACCCTGCGCCCGATGGCAACGGCCGTATGCTACTGGTGGAATCCGCCCAGAGCATGGCCAACCGGCTGGAGGCAGTCTGCTGGGACGATGCCAGTGAGGACTGGGTTGGGCCACTGCAAGGGCTGCCCTATGTGCGGGTGCAGAACAGCAACGGGGAGACCCTCACAACCTCCGTGCTCGAAGCACATCGTCTGAACTCGCCGTACATCCTGGAGGGCAAAGACACTACCGTCCTGAACATGCTCAAGGACGAACTGGCCGGAATGGAGCAAGGACGGGTGGATATCCGAAAGCTCGCCGAAACCCTGGTGCGGGTAGATACCAACGCCGCCCTGCACGGGGTTTTCCTCGCCAAGAAAGAACTCGCCGGCGGCCGCCTGCGCCTGCCCCGCGCCCTGTCAGCCTTCATTGAGGCAGAGGATGTAAAGGTTGCCCCCAGCGGGGGCGTAAAAGTCGATACGGTGGCCCCCAGCGGTGACACCTCCAAGGGCTTCGGCAACGTCCCTTACGCCCGCGACGAGTACGTCGCCCCGAGCATCACCGCCTACTTCAACCTGGATCTGGCGCAGATCCGTGCCTTCCGCTTGGGCGAAGCGGCTGAACGCCTGCTGATAACGCTGGCACTGTTCAAAATCCGACGCTTCCTCGAAACTGGCCTTCGGCTGCGTACCGCCTGCGACTTGGAGTGCCAGGAACTGCGGGTAACCCGGCCGGAAGGATTTGAGGTGCCACCACTGACCGATCTGAAGGGTGAACTGCCGGGGCTCATCGAGGCCGCAGCTGGTGTAGGCCTGTTTAACGAGCCGCGGATCACCGAAGTGACCTACAGGAAGTAACCATGGTTGCCATTGCCTTTCGCTTCCCGGCTGGGCGTTATCACGCTACCCCTTGGGGGCGCCACGTCAACGAGGCCGAGGTGGAGTGGCCGCCGTCACCTTGGCGCATCCTGCGTGCCCTGTTAGCGACCTTCCACCGCAAGGGTTGGGAAGAGCGCTATCCAGTGGAGCAACTAGACGCTCTCATCGAGGCGCTGTCCCATAAGCTACCCACCTACCGGTTGCCGCCCGCCATTCGCGCCCATAGCCGCCACTATATGCCTCAGGGTCGCCTTAAGGGTGGCCGAGAGGACACCTCACTGATCTTCGACGCCTTCGCCCGTCTCAGTCCGGAGGCCGAGCTGATTGTGGATTGGTCGGTGTCACTCACCGACGAGCAGCGCAGCCTGCTTGACGGGCTGCTTGGCGACCTCGGCTTTTTGGGCCGTGCGGAGAGCTGGGTGGAGGCACGGCTGCTCGACGCCCCGAATGAAACACCCAACTGCCGACCTTCGGCGCTGGCAGTGGACCCCGAGACTGGCGAGGCGTTGGAACCGGTACGCTTGCTCGCGCCGATTTCGCCTGCCGAGTACGGCCCCTGGCGGTCTGAGGTGGTCACCGCCCATGGCCTCAACGCCCAGCGACTTAAGAAGCCGCAGCAACGGATCCTGGACTCCCTGCCGGAAACGCTGGCCGGCGCGTTGCGGGTGGACACCGGCGACCTCCAGCAGGCAGGCTGGAGCCTGCCCCCTGGTGCACAATACGTTACCTACCAGCGACCTTACGCCACCTTCGCGCCGACCCCCGCTGCGCGGCGCCAGCGCCAACGCCGGACAGCAGCCACCACCGCCCGTCTGGCGCTGGCCGGCAAACCACTCCCTCGTCTGGTCGACGCCATCCGAATCAGCGAGATCAGCCGTCTGGCTGCCATCAAGAAAGCGGAACAAGTTAACGCTGGCCACATTCCCCCCGTTCTCTCCGGCCACAACCTTCCCGCGAACAACCGCCATGGCCACGCCTTCTACCTGCCAGAGGACGCTGACGGGGACGGCCACATCGACCATATCCTGGTCCATGCCCCTGCCGGTCTTTCTGCAGAGGCCATCCGGGCTCTGGACCGTATTACTCGGCTTTGGGACCGGGATGGTGGCGACTGGCAGGTGCTGTTCGAGGGTGCTGGGACGGTGGCCGGTGTTTCCGATTCTATATACCTGGGCAGAGGGCATGTTTGGCACTCGGTAACCCCTTACCTTCATCCATGGCACGCCAAGAAGCGCTTCGGCATTGCGGAACAGCTCGCCCGTGAATGCCGCGAGCGAGGCCTGCCTGAACCGGAGGACGTATCCGTGGTGCCCCGTGTGAACGTCGGCGGAATGAAGTATCGCCCTGTGCACTTTCACCGCTTCCGGTCCACCCGCAAGCGACTGCCCCAGCCCGATACCCGTGGGCATTTCCTGCAGATCACTTTTCCGAGCACGGTGGAAGGACCATTGGCATTGGGATTTGGCTGTCATTACGGGCTAGGGATATTCCGGGCCACCGAAGATCAGACGTAACAGCACACACGTGCACGCCCAGCTGCAACTGGCACTCGGGATGGTGATACTGCCTCACCCATCACCTCACAGCCCTGATATATACTATTTTAAAGTTGCGAAGATGTCGGTGGGCCGCACCCCGTAACCGGCGTCGGGCCATCGGGCCGGTGCGACGGCTTACGATGAACCCCATCCCCGAACCTTCACCGAGCCAAGGCATTTCGGCCGTGGAACCGTTCAGCACGGCCTGTTCGTAGTCAGGCAGAGTGGGGCTTCAATGAGGCCACGGCATTTCAGCCGTGGAATCCTGGAAGCGCTGATCCACCGGATCGTCCAGCAGCTCGCTTCAATGAGGCCACGGCATTTCAGCCGTGGAATCTCTAATGGCACGGGTGCGACTCAACGAGGCGCGTCTGCGGCTTCAATGAGGCCACGGCATTTCAGCCGTGGAATCGTCCATCGGATCGAAGTAGACCGCGCCCGGGTGAAGGCTTCAATGAGGCCACGGCATTTCAGCCGTGGAATCGCGAATCGCTAGGCGTATCGGACAACGTGATTTATGCTTCAATGAGGCCACGGCATTTCAGCCGTGGAATCTGGGCGTCGGGGTCGATGATGACCAGGTCAGACTCAGTGGCTTCAATGAGGCCACGGCATTTCAGCCGTGGAATCCTCATTAGAGTACGACATTCCGTTTAAAGAATTTAGGCTTCAATGAGGCCACGGCATTTCAGCCGTGGAATCAGTACAAGCGGATCGGCACCAAGTCCCACCGATCCGGCGTCTCGCTTCAATGAGGCCACGGCATTTCAGCCGTGGAATCCGGCCGGCGATAATCACTACTTTGTCGCCTCCAACACTGCTTCAATGAGGCCACGGCATTTCAGCCGTGGAATCCGAGGGGATGGACATGGGGACGTTGGAGACTGTGGCGCTTCAATGAGGCCACGGCATTTCAGCCGTGGAATCACCGTGGACGTGAACAGCATTGTCGCGTTCGAGGGGCCCGCTTCAATGAGGCCACGGCATTTCAGCCGTGGAATCGCTACGCTTGCCGTAAATATATGGCCCGGCCGCGACGCTTCAATGAGGCCACGGCATTTCAGCCGTGGAATCAAGCCGAGGAGGAGGCGGTGGGTGAAACGCCCGCGAAGCTTCAATGAGGCCACGGCATTTCAGCCGTGGAATCGCCCGTGGCGGTAGATGCCCAGCGGGTGCGCCTCCAGGGCTTCAATGAGGCCACGGCATTTCAGCCGTGGAATCGATAACCCCAATTGGGTAGTGGCAGAGGGCGTCATCGCTTCAATGAGGCCACGGCATTTCAGCCGTGGAATCTGCCCGGGGCTGGCCGAGGAACTGCCACGTAGGTGTAGTGCTTCAATGAGGCCACGGCATTTCAGCCGTGGAATCCCGGTGAGTCGGTCCCGCTCGATGAGCAGGGGGAGCGCTTCAATGAGGCCACGGCATTTCAGCCGTGGAATCGCTGTTTAGTTGAAATGTCTCGATACAGGCGACAAAACGCTTCAATGAGGCCACGGCATTTCAGCCGTGGAATCCACCGGGACGGGTTACCACTCCACTCCACCCAGCCATGCTTCAATGAGGCCACGGCATTTCAGCCGTGGAATCAACCCGAGAACAAGAGCCAAAAGGAAGAGAGCGTAACGCTTCAATGAGGCCACGGCATTTCAGCCGTGGAATCAGGCATACGTTGTTTCTTACCGCACGGTTGCGTGGGAGGCTTCAATGAGGCCACGGCATTTCAGCCGTGGAATCGACCAGGCGGTGGCCGACGCCAAGCTCGCCGCCAACGCTTCAATGAGGCCACGGCATTTCAGCCGTGGAATCCCTGGCACCGTGCCCGCTTGTCCCCCCCCTATATATCGCTTCAATGAGGCCACGGCATTTCAGCCGTGGAATCGTTCAGTCGCGACCAAGTGCGAGAACTGATTGAGCAGATGCTTCAATGAGGCCACGGCATTTCAGCCGTGGAATCACTGAAGGAGAGCGCAGAGTGCTGGAGAACATGCAGCAGCTTCAATGAGGCCACGGCATTTCAGCCGTGGAATCTAGTCCCGGTACTCCCTCCAGGACCCGAATGCCCATGGCTTCAATGAGGCCACGGCATTTCAGCCGTGGAATCATAATCGCCCGGTAGGGTATCGCCACCCCCCTCTGGCGCTTCAATGAGGCCACGGCATTTCAGCCGTGGAATCGTTTTGATTATGGCGACTAAGCTGTACGACTTGGCCGTGCTTCAATGAGGCCACGGCATTTCAGCCGTGGAATCCAGCGGGCGATGATGTGCGTCAACGCCGCGTAGGCCGTGCTTCAATGAGGCCACGGCATTTCAGCCGTGGAATCCACCATGATACAAACACCCTGGACCGTCCGCCCGGAGGCTTCAATGAGGCCACGGCATTTCAGCCGTGGAATCGCAGTTCCGACAGGCGCGAGAAGACCATGACCATGGTCTTGCTTCAATGAGGCCACGGCATTTCAGCCGTGGAATCCAGGCGGCGACGTGGACAAGGGCAAGGCGATCACCACCGCTTCAATGAGGCCACGGCATTTCAGCCGTGGAATCTGCAACGGGAGCAGATCGGCGCCTGGAAGGAGCGGCAGCTTCAATGAGGCCACGGCATTTCAGCCGTGGAATCAGCGCCCCTCGCGCTGGCTGTGTGGCAACGCTCTTGGAGCCTCAGTGCGAGGGGTTCGCTCGTTTACTGCGAAGGCGTTAGGGCCAATGCCGGCCAACCCTCGACCGGACAGGAAAAACTCCCATATTTTTAATGATCTACGCCAATTCGAGCGCTCCCCGGCGTGACGTCCATAACCGAACCGCTCGCTCGTCCCGGGCAGCACAGCCTTGGCGACAACAGGCAACTTCAGATCCATGGACAGCGCTCAGACAATAACCGGTTCGCGGGCTACGGGCTCGTAATCCTTGCCCAGACTCGTAACCTTGGGGCTGATCTTGTCCGCCAAGCCGACTTCCATGGTCACCACGTGATCATGCTCGTGGTGAATAATGCCGTCAAGGAGGGCCACCAGCTCTGCATGACGCTGCCGAGATAACCGGCACTGAAAGACCGATAACTGTAGCCACTCCCCATACCCCTTCATGAGCTTGAAAACCCGACGCCACCGCTTGGGGCAGGAAATGTCGTACGCCACAATGTAAAGGTGTTCACTCATCGCGCGGCCCTCCCATCATCGGGTCATGAAGTTCGGGTAATCGGGTATCTCGCCCAAGAGAAAGCGGCCCAGCAAGCGCGCCTGTAACTCCAATAGCCGCCGATAGCTAATCCGGTAGCCGAACAAGGGATGGGTGATCTCCTGCGAGAGCCTACGTTCATAGACGGCGATGAACCGCTTCCGGCCATCCGGGGTCAGGTTTATGGCACTGCCTGCCTTCAAGAAATCAGTGGGTCGGACTTCTCCATTATTGATTGCGGTCAACACCGCTGAATCGGCAATTAGGGGCCGAAAGGGCTCCATCATGTCCAGAGCCAAGGCTGGTCGGCCGTATCGGGGTTGGTGGTAAAAACCCCGATAGGGGTCGAAGCCCACCGCCGTCAGGGTTACGCTCCAGGTCCTGGTCAAAAGGCTGTAGGCATACGACAACAACGCATTGACCGGATCGGTGGGCGGGCGGCGGTTCCGGCCACTGAACTCGAATCGGAACGTATCCCCCTCATCCTTTCGCCTTATCAGCCGGTTGAAATGGCCGAAGTAGGCCGAGGCAGCGGCACCCTCGACGCCAAGGAGGCTATCCAACCCGGACACACGTGTAGCCTGATCCGCCAAACGGCGCATATCCTTCAGAACCGGTTTGGGGTCTTCTTCGTCTACCCTCCAGTTGCGACGCATCAGGGTGCGAGCATTGAGTATCTTGGCGCGTACCAATCCACGGGCCACGCGTAAACAGACCTGTTCATCGAAGCTGCCCTGATACTGGGCCGTTCGCAATTCTACATTCTTGTGGCCCGTGCCCACGGTATGGCCCAGAAACCAGCCACCATAGGAATGCCAGGTCACGGGGATCTCCCGTCGCAGCAGTTCGTGCAAGGTGGGCGTGGTGAGGTAGACGTTGCCCATCAGAACCACCTGCGAGGTCTCCACCAACCGCGCGACCGCAGCAGGCTGGTCATCCACTTTCACTTCGAGGGTCTCGCCCCGCTTTGAAACCTTTGCCTTGTTCGCTTGTACATAGAGCGGCAGGGCTTCTTCTCTGGCCACCGCAATGGGGCGCAACTGCCCCAGCCCCCGTTTCAAGAAATTGACTTCATCAGGCAGGCAGAGGGTGACCAGGGAACAACGGCTGCACTTCGGGCTGTCCTCCAGCGGAGGGGGAATACGCCCGGAATCGGCCAGTAGCCGCAACCCGCTGAGGGATGACCGGGTCAAAGACACCAGTTCCTCATCGAACACCACGTTGACCCGCTCGCGGGAGCCCGCGAAGTAGAGCATCCCCTGGTCGCAGGTGTAACCGTGTTCTGTCAGCAACATGCCTTGGGCGCAGACCTGCACCCGCTCTGGATCGTAGGCTCCCTTTGCCACATGGGGCCGCCGACCCCGTTTGTAGTCCACCGGAACAACCGTTCCCCCTTCCGCCTCCACCAGATCCATTTTGGCGATCAGCCCGAGGGAGTTGGAGGATAAGGTCACCGAGCGGGCATGCAGTTTTTCTTCCTTGTCCAGAGCATCGGCCTCGGGCAGGGGCTTGCCTTTACGCTGGTCCACCCGGCGGTGCACATGCCGACCCTGAACGGTGTCGGCGGACTCCGCCCATTCGCCCTGCACCCATTCCAGGTACGCGAGGCGAGGACAATAGACAAACTCGTTCAGCATGCGCGCCGGCAACAGGGGCTGGTCACCGGAAAGTTCCGGGAAGGGTAAGGGCAGCTCCTGTTGGGCAGGGTGTGGGGTGTCCAATTCACACTCCTTGGCCGGAATGTTCACGACCGCTTTCTTCCCCTTATGCTTTTAAAGGTAGCAGGTGCGCCCATTCGTGCCTTTACCTACCCACCCTGATGTCCCGGACCTGAACTCAGCACCCCAACCCCGACCTGTGGACACACTCACTGGAAAGAATGCGGGATTGTCCCAATATCCACAATTACTGCCATTTCATCGCCCGGATGTTACTCATCCCGGACATTGCAACTTAAAATGGCGTTCAGCCATTCAAATTCAACAGCTCATAATGACCGTGGTTAGGCAGAGCAGGATGGGGAACCTGCTCATTCAAACCATCGGCTCCGCCATATTCCCCTTCTCCTCCAGCCACCGCCGCCGCTGCGAGGCGTTCCGCTTGCCAAGCAGCTGCGCCATCAGCGCTTCGGTGGCCTCGTCGTCGTCCACCATCAATTGCACCAGCCGGCGGGTATCGGGGGCCATGGTGGTTTCGCGCAGCTGCAGCGGGTTCATCTCACCCAGGCCCTTGAAGCGGGTGACGGCCACCTTGCCCTTCAGCTTCTCGGCAGCGATACGGTCCAGGATGCCCTGCCTTTCGTGCTCATCCAGGGCGTAGAGGGTTTGCTTGCCCACGTCGACGCGGTAGAGCGGTGGCATGGCCACGAACACGTGGCCGGCCCGGACCACGGCGGGGAAGTGCTTGAGGAACAGCGCGCACAGCAGGGTGGCGATGTGGGCGCCGTCGGGGTCGGCATCGGCCAGGATGCAGATCTTGCCGTAGCGCAGGCCAGACAGGTTCTCGGAGCCGGGGTCTGCCCCCAGGGCCACGGCGATGTCGTGCACCTCCTGTGAGGCCATCACCTCCTCGGGCGCCACCTCCCAGGTGTTGAGGATCTTGCCGCGGAGGGGCATGACCGCCTGGAACTCCCGGTCCCGCGCCTGCTTGGCGGAGCCTCCGGCGGAATCCCCCTCCACCAGGAAGAGCTCGGTGCGGCCCGGGTCCTGGGCGGTGCAGTCCGCCAGCTTGCCCGGCAGGGCCGGCCCCTGGGTGACGCGCTTGCGGGCCACCTTGCGCGAGGCCCGCATCCGCCGCTGGGCGGCGGAGATGGTCAGCTGAACGATGGCCTCGGCGTCCTCCACGTGCTGGTTCAGCCAGAGACTGAAGGCATCCTTGACCACGCCGGAGACGAAGGTGGCGCACTCGCGGGAGGAGAGCCGCTCCTTGGTCTGGCCGGAGAACTGCGGGTCCTCCAGCTTCACGGACAGCACGTAGCTGACCCGCTCCCAGACATCCTCGGGGGTAATGCGCACGCCACGCGGCAGTAGGTTGCGGAACTCGCAGAACTCGCGGATCGCTTCCGTGAGCCCGGAGCGCAACCCGTTGACGTGGGTCCCCCCCTGCGCCGTCGGAATAAGGTTGACGTAACTCTCGGTGACGGCCTCACCGCCCTCCGGCAGCCAGGTCACTGCCCATTCGGCGGCCTCGTGCTCGGAGGTCATCCGGCCGACGAAGGGGTCGGTGGGCAGGGTCGGCCACTCCTCGAGGGCACCGCACAGGTAGTCCTTGAGGCCGTCCTCATAGCACCAGACGGTCTCCTCTTCCGAGGCCTCATCGTAGAAGCGCACCACTAGCCCCGGACAGAGCACCGCCTTGGCCCGCAGCACATGGCGCATGCGCGGCACCGAGAACTTTGGCGAGTCGAAGTACTTGGCGTCCGGCCAGAACCGCAGCGTGGTGCCGGTGTCCTTCTTGGCCACCTTGCCCACCTCGGTCAGGTCCGAGGTCTTGTCCCCGTGGGCGAAGCTCATCATGTACTCGACGCCGCCACGACGGACCCGCACCTCGAGCCTTCGGGAGAGCGCATTGACCACCGAGACACCGACCCCGTGGAGGCCACCGGAATACTGGTAGTTCTTGCCGGAGAACTTGCCGCCCGCGTGCAGGGTGCCGAGAATCACCTCCACCCCGGGGCGCCCCTGCCCGGGGTGCACATCCACCGGCATGCCCCGGCCGTCGTCCCGCACCTGCAGGCTGCCGTCCCGGAACAGCGTCACGTCCACGCGGGTGGCGTGGCCGGCCATAACCTCGTCGACACTGTTGTCGATGACCTCCTGGGCCAGGTGGTTGGGACGGGTGGTATCGGTGTACATGCCGGGGCGCTTGCGCACCGGCTCCAGCCCGGTCAGGACCTCGATATCCGCGGCGTCGTAACGGTTGCTCATGGACGGGGCGTTGCCTCCTGTTAAACGACAAGCGTGCTGGAGTGTAACGCCACCACCGGGCCGGCGCGAATAGCATCGCGTTGACCGCGCGGGGACCGCCGGGTTAGCTTTAGCCGTCTCAACGGCCGCGATGGCGCGGCGCTACACCGCTTCGCAAGCCCTGCAGGAAGCCCCATGGATACCCCCTCTGGTTCATCTGATACCGAATCCTTCGATTTCGAGGCTGCGCTCAAGGAGTTGGAAGGCCTGGTCGAGCGCATGGAGCGCGGCGAGCTCTCGCTGGAGGAGTCCCTGCGCCAGTTTGAACGCGGCGTGGAGTTGACCCGCGCCTGCCAGAAGGCTTTGCAGGACGCAGAGCAGAAAGTGGAAACCCTTATCGGCCAAGGGGCGGACGCCCATGAGCAAGCCTTCGAAGACCCCGAACATCGCGGCGCTTGAGCGGGTCGCCCCCACTTGGCGCGCGCGGGTGGAACAGGCGCTCGACTACTGGCTGCCCGAACCAGAGACTCACCCCGCCCGCCTGCACCAGGCAATGCGCTACTCAGCTCTGGCGGGCGGCAAGCGGATGCGCCCCATCATGGTGTTTGCCACCGGGCAGGCGGTGGGTGCAGAGCTGTCGCAGTTGGAGGGGCCGGCCTGTGCCGTGGAGTGCATCCACGCCTACTCGCTCATCCACGACGACCTGCCGGCCATGGATGACGACGACCTGCGCCGCGGTCAGCCCACCTGCCACAAGGCCTTCGACGAGGCCACCGCCATCCTGGCCGGTGATGCCCTGCAGACCCTTGCCTTCCACATACTGGCCCACGACCGCACCGGCACCCAGAACTGCCGGGCCCGGCTGCGGATGATCGAGGCCCTGTCGCTGGCATCCGGCTCCCGCGGAATGGTGGGCGGGCAGGCCATCGACCTCGCCGCCACCGGCCGGCAGCTGGACATCGCCCAGCTGGAGGACATGCACATCCACAAGACCGGCGCGCTGATCCGCGCGAGCGTGCAGTTGGGCGCACTGGCGGCGGGCCCGGTGGACGAGGAGTTATTGCAGCAACTGGACCACTACGGCAAGTGCGTCGGCCTGGCCTTCCAGATCCGCGACGACATCCTGGACGTGGAGGGCAACACCGAGGCCCTGGGCAAATCCCAGGGCTCCGACCAGCGCCAGGACAAGGCCACCTACCCGGCGCTGATTGGCATGGCCGAGGCCCGCGAGACCGCCGATCGGCTGATCGAGGATGCGCTGGAGTCGCTCTCCGCACTTGATCAGCGCGCCGATGTACTGCGCGGCATCGCCGAGTACTGCATTGGCCGCGACCATTGAAATCGCGATATACTATCGTTCGCATCTATCAACCGACGCGGATAGTCAAGAATCCGAGGACGTAACATCATGCCCGAGGCAGAAAAGCTCGCCACCTGCTCCATTGAGGATGTGCAGGCCCGTCAGGACAGCCGCCGCATCCCGATCAACAAGGTGGGCATTAAAGATGTCCGCCACCCGGTCCGGGTGGGCGTCAGGGACGGCGAGGAGCAGCATACGGTTGCAACCTTCAACATGTATGTGAACCTGCCTCAGCACTTCAAGGGCACGCACATGTCCCGCTTCGTGCAGATCCTCGAGGGGCACGACACCGAGATCACGGTGCAGTCCTTCCGCGAAATGCTGCACGAGGTGGCCGAGCGGCTCGAGGCGGAGTCCGGCCACATCGAGATGGACTTTCCGCTGTTCGTGCGCAAGTCCGCGCCGGTCACCGGCGTACAGAGCCTGATGGACTACCAGGTGACCTTCATCGGCGAGATCCACGAAGGCGAGCCGGAACTGGGCATCCGCGTGGTGGTCCCGGTCACCAGCCTCTGTCCCTGCTCCAAGGATATATCCCGCTACGGGGCCCACAACCAGCGCTCGCACATCACGGTCACCGCCCGCACCCGCGACCTGCTGTGGGTGGAGGACCTGATCGACCTGGTCGAGGAAGAGGCCTCCTGCGAGTTGTACGCGCTGCTCAAGCGCCCGGACGAGAAGTACGTCACCGAGCGGGCCTACGAGAACCCCAAGTTTGTCGAGGACCTGGTGCGCGACGTGGCCATCCGCTTGAATGACGAAGACCGGGTCTTGGCCTACAACGTCACCGCCGAGAACTTCGAGTCCATTCACAACCATTCTGCCTTCGCCGAGATCGAGCACGACAAGACCGGCGAGCCCCGACGCTGACCCCGCGACAGCCTTCCCTGGCGCCACCGCCCGGGCAATAACGGGCGGCTGTGGTTACAATGGGCCAAACAGCAGCCCCGGCGAAAGGGATAGAGCGTCCATTGAGAAACCTGCTGATCGCGGCCCTGCTGGCTACCGTGCCGGTGGCCCACGCCACCGAGCACGACGCCAGCCTGGTCGACATCTACCAGAATGCCCTGGAGTACAACGCCCGCTTTGCCGCAGAGCAAGACCGCCTGCGCGCGAGCCGCGAGGCCCTGCCCCAGGCGCGCTCGGCGTTCCTGCCCCAGGTGGGTATCGAGGCCCAGTGGGGTTACACCGATGAGCGGACCCGCCTGGACCTCGGGCTGGATGACACCGACATACCGGGTATCGGCCCCGCCTCCGGAATCACCGACGAGATCGGCATCTCCGACCGCTTCGATAGCGGCTACGAAACCCGCCAGGGGGCGGTGCAGGTGGTCCAGCCCCTCTACCGGCGGGAGAACTTCGCTCGCCTGGAGCAGGCCCGCAGCCAGGTCTCCGCAGCGGAGCTGGGGCTGGACCTGGCGCATCAGAACCTGATCCTGCAGGTAGCCGAGGCCTACTTCCAACTCCAATTGGCCAATGAGACCGTGCGCCTGGTGGAAGCCGAACTGGAGGCCGTGGAGGCGCAGCTGGCGCGGGCGCGCAGCAACCTGGAGGCGGGCATCGGTAGCCGCACCGACGTGGACGAGGCACGCTCCCGCCGCGACCAGGTCCGCGCCGAGCGGGTCAGTGCCCACAACGACCGGGACCTGGCCCGCGAGCAGTTGCAGCAGCTGGCAGGCCCGCTGCCTGGCCCTCTGGCCCCAATCAACCCCGAGTTCCGCCCCTCACCGCTGGACCCGCCGCAGCCGGACCACTGGGCGGGGCTGGCCGAGCGCTACAACCTCACGGTGCAGGTAGCCCAGCGCGACCTGGAAATCGCCCGCCAGGAGATTCAGTTCAGCCGCGCAGCCCATCAGCCCCAGGTGGACCTGGTGGGCCGGTACAGCCGCAGCTGGCAGGACGAGGGGCCGTTGGGCGTCGGTGACCGGCTGGACGTGGAAGGCGCCAGCGTCCGCGTGCAGCTCTCCATGCCACTTTATACCGGTGGCCGCACCCGCTCACGGGTGCGGCAGAGCGAGGCGGAGCGGGATGCCGCCCGGCAGGAGTTGACCGAGATCCGCCGCGGGGCCCGGCTGCAGGCGCAGGAGGCCAGCCGCAACCTGAATAGCGGGCGCGAGCGCATCATGGCCCTGGAACAGGCCCTGCGCTCCGCACGCAGCACCGAAGAGGCCGTGGCGGAGGGCCTGGAGGCCGGCATGCGCACCACCGCCGACCTGCTGCAGGCCAAGCAGCGTCATTACGCCGTGGCGCGCAACCTGACCGCCGCCCGCTACGCTTACCTGCTCAGCTACCTGGAACTGCAGGCGGCGGTGGGCCTGGCCATGGACGCCAGCACCGTCAACGAGGTGGACGATTTTCTGCTGGGCGCCCGCGAGCCCTAACCCACCGCCCCTCTGGTGATCGTGGGAGCTATGGGCCGGAGTCGGCGGTACGGACCTCGTTCACCGGCACGTCCACCGCCGGGAAACCCTCGCCGCCCCCGTGGGGCGTCTCCAGCGCCGAGACGGGGTCTTCACCCGGCTGCACGCTGCCCACCAGGTTCACGAAATCGTGCAGATTCTTGTCCGCCAGGTGCGAGGGCTGCACGTTCTGCAGGGCGCTGAAGATATTCGCCAGCCGCCGCGGCTCGATCTCGCCCCACTCCTTGAGCATCGCCTTGATCATCTGACGCTTCAGGTCCGGCTGCGAACCGCACAGGGTGCAGGGGATAATCGGGAAGGCCATGCGCTCGGCGTACCGCTCCAGGTAGGGCTCCGGCACGTAGGCCAGGGGCCGGGTCACCACGTGCTTGCCGCTGTTGGAGCGCAGTTTCGGCGGCATGGCCGCCAGGCGGCCGCCGTAAAAGAGGTTCAGAAAGAAGGTCTCAAGGATGTCATCCCGGTGGTGGCCCAGGGCAATCTTGCTGCAGCCCATCTCCTCGGCCGCCCCGTAGAGGAGCCCCCGACGCAGTCGGGAACAGAGGGAGCACTTGGTCTTGCCCTCGGGGATCACCCGCTCCACGGTCGAATAGGTGTCCGCCTCCAGAATGCGATAGGGCACGCCCACCGATTCCAGGTACTCGGGTAACACGTGCTCCGGGAAACCCGGCTGCTTCTGGTCCAGGTTCACCGCCACCAGTTCGAAGCGCACCGGCGCCCGCTTTTGCAACCGCAGCAGGGTATCGAGCAGCGCATAGGAGTCCTTGCCCCCGGACAGGCAGACCATGATCCGGTCGCCCTCCTCAATCATCCGGTAATCACGGATGGCGGTACCGGTCAGATGACCGAGACGCTTCTGCAGGGTTTTCAGACCCATGCCCATGACGAGACCTCGCAAGATTGGAATACGGCGCGGCGGTTGCCCCCGTTCGACGGGTGCGGGGCGCGGGCGGTGCCCCTCCCGGCGCCCGAAAACCGCACATAGTAACAAAGACCGGCAATAAACCCTCGACACCGGGCGCCAACTACCCGATGATAGCGCCCCCAAATCAGCAACGACCCCACGGACTCCATGACCGAACGCCTTCGCAACATCGCCATCATCGCCCACGTTGACCACGGCAAGACCACCCTCGTCGACAAGCTCCTGCAACAATCCGGCACGCTGGACGGCCGCGGCGACGCGGTTGAACGGATCATGGATTCCAACGACCTGGAGAAGGAACGGGGCATCACCATCCTCTCCAAGAACACCGCCATCCAGTGGAACGACTGGCGCATCAACATCGTGGACACCCCCGGCCACGCCGACTTCGGTGGCGAGGTGGAGCGCGTGCTCTCCATGGTGGACTCAGTGCTGCTGCTGGTGGACGCCGTCGACGGCCCCATGCCCCAGACCCGCTTCGTCACCCAGAAGGCGCTGGAGCGCGGCTTGCAGCCCATCGTGGTGGTCAACAAGATCGACCGCCCCGGCGCCCGTCCCGACTGGGTGGTGGACCAGACCTTCGACCTGTTCGACCGGCTGGGCGCCAGCGACGACCAGCTCGACTTCCCCATCGTCTACGCCTCTGCCCTGCAGGGCTACGCCAGCGAGGACAGCACCGCCAGCGACGGTGACATGACCCCGCTGTTCCAGACCATCACCGAGTACGTCCCGGCCCCCGACGTGGACGCCGACGGCCCCTTCCAGATGCAGGTGAGTTCTCTGGACTACAACAGCTACGTGGGCGTGATCGGCATCGGCCGGATCACCCGGGGCAAGGTAAAGACCAACACGCCGGTTCGTATCATTAGCCGTAATGGCGAAGAGCGGAACGGCCGCATCCTGCAGGTACTCGGCTTCCACGGGCTGGAGCGGGTCGAGGTGGAAGAGGCGCGGGCCGGTGACATCATCGCCTTCACCGGCTGCGAGGGGCTCAACATCTCCGACACCCTCACCGATCCGGCGGCACCCGAAGCGTTGCCCCCGCTGACCGTGGACGAGCCCACCGTCAGCATGACCTTCCAGGTGAACACCTCGCCCTTTGCCGGCCGCGAGGGCAAGTACGTCACCTCCCGCCAGATCCGCGAGCGGCTGGAGCGCGAGCTGATCCACAACGTGGCCCTGCGGGTCGACCCGACCGACGACCCGGACCGCTTCCGCGTTTCCGGTCGGGGCGAACTGCACCTGTCCGTGCTGATCGAAAACATGCGTCGCGAGGGCTACGAGCTGGGTGTCAGCCGGCCCGAGGTCATCGTGCGCGAGATCGACGGCGTCAAGCAGGAGCCCTGGGAGCAGCTCACCGTGGACGTGGAGGAGCAGCACCAGGGCGGCGTCATGGAGAAGCTGGGCGAGCGCGGCGGCGAGCTGCAGGACATGGTGCCCGACGGCAAGGGCCGCGTCCGGCTGGACTTCATCATCCCGGCCCGTGGGCTGATCGGCTTCCGCACCGAGTTCATGACCGCCACCTCCGGCACGGGGTTGATGTATCACGTCTTCGACCACTACGGCCCGGTAAAACAGGGCGACTTCGGCAGCCGCCACAACGGCGTCATGGTCAGCATGGCCCAGGGCAAGGCGCTGGCTTACGCCCTGTTCAACCTGCAGGACCGGGGCAAGCTCTTCCTTGGCCACGGGGTCGAGGTCTACGAGGGCATGATCGTGGGCATCCACGCCCGCGACAACGACCTGGTGGTGAACCCGCTGAAGGCCAAGCAGCTCACCAACGTCCGGGCGGCCGGCTCCGATGAGAACCTCATCCTCACCCCGCCCATCGACCTGACCCTGGAGCAGGCGCTGGAGTTCATCAACGATGACGAGCTGGTGGAGGTCACCCCGGAGAACATCCGCCTGCGCAAGAAACTCCTGAAGGAGCACGAGCGCAAGCGCGCCGCCCGCTGACCACCATCGGGGTCCCGGTCACCCCCGACCGGGACCCGCCGTACCGCCCCCCTAGCCCCCGAACCCGCCCAGCCCCTCCCGCCCGGCACACGGTCCGCTGCTCAGTGGTAAGATGTACGGATACGCATGGTATTTCCCAAACAACACTCAGGTTGCCAGCACACAAGACTATGGACGAGAAAACCCGTACCGAGTTGGAGGCCGCTGCCTTCCGCGCCCTGGTCGAGCACCTGCGCGAGCGCACCGATGTGCAGAACATCGAGCTCATGAACCTGGCCGGGTTCTGCCGCAACTGCCTGTCCAAGTGGTACTTGGCTGCCGCCGAGGAGCGCGGGCTCGACATGGACTACGACCAGGCGCGCGAGATCGTCTACGGCATGCCCTACGACCAATGGAAGGCCCGCTATCAGCGCGAGGCCACGCCCGCGGAGAAGGCGGCCTTCGCCCGGACCGAGGCCGGAGGCGGGCAAGGCTGATCGCCCAAGGCGACGGGGAACCGGCATGACCAGCGACAAGGGCAGCCAGAACAGCGCGGACAGCCAGCGCCGACAGGAGCGGCTGCGGCACAGCGGGTTGCGTAATACCCGCCCGCGACGCCATGTGTTGCAAGTCCTCGCCGTGGCCGAGCAGCCCCTGAGCAGCCGGGAGATCCACAGCCGGATGGGCGCGGAGGCCTGCGACCTGGTGACGGTCTACCGCTGCCTGGCCGACTTTGAACGGGTGGGCCTGGTGCAGCGCCACGAGTTCGGTGACAGCAACGCGCGTTTCGAACTGAATGACCAGACCGGCCACCACCGGCACTACGTGGTCTGCCGCGTCTGCCACGGCAAGGAGCCGATGGATGTCTGCCCGCCCCATTGGCTGGAGGAAGAACTGCGCGCCCGCGGCTACAGCGACATCAGTCACAGCATGGAGTTCTTCGCGGTATGCCCCCACTGCCGTGACGATAGCCATCCGGGAGCGCCGCAACGGCAATGAGCGCTGAATCGCTGTTGAACGGGGACGACTACCAGGCCAAGCGCCGGGTGACGCTGGTCGGCTCCCTGGTCAATGTGCTGCTGGCGATCGGCAAGATCATCGCCGGTGTTATCGGGCACTCACAGGCCCTGATCGTGGACGGCGTCCACTCCCTCTCCGACCTGGTCAGCGACGCACTGGTACTCTGGGCTGCCCGCGTGGGCAGCTACGGCGCCGACCTGGATCACCCCTACGGCCACGCCCGCATCGAGACCGCCGCCACCGTCGGCGTCGGCGCCCTGTTGCTGCTGGTGGCGGGCGGCTTCACCTACGATGCCGCCATCCGCATGATGAACCCCGAGGACCTGCTCACCCCGGGCTGGATCGCACTGGCGGCCGCCGTCTTCTCGGTACTCGCCAAGGAGGGGCTCTACCATTACACCAAACGCGTCGCCCGCGTGGTCCGCTCCGACCTGATCCACGCCAACGCCTGGCACCACCGTTCCGATGCCCTGTCCTCGGTCGTCGTGATTATCGGTGTCGCCGGGGCCATGGCTGGCGTCCCGTGGCTCGACGCCCTGGCCGCGCTGGTGGTCGCGCTGATGATCGGGGCAGTCGGCTGGCGGCTGGCCTGGCACTCCGCCCGCGAGTTGGTGGATACCGGGCTGGACCCGGATGAGCTGGCCTACATAGGCCGAATCATCGACAGCGTAGACGGGGTCGAGGGGCACGACGATCTACGTACCCGCCGCATGGGTTCCGACACCCTGGTGGACGTGCATATCCGGGTCGCCCAGGACATCAGCGTCTCGGAAGGCCACCGCATCAGCGATGCCGTCCTCTACCGACTGTGCCGGGAGGTGGATCACGTGGCCGAGGTGCTGGTACACGTGGACCACGAAGGCCTCCCCGAGGCCCGGCGCAGCGCCAAGCTGCCGCTGCGCCGGCGGGCCGAGGCCGAGCTCCGCAGCGCTTGGGGGCAGCTGCTGGATGACTACCCCCACAACCGCGCGATCCTCCACTACCGCGATGGCCACCTGGACGTAGACCTGATCATCACGGGCCTCGATGATGCCCCACAGGCCGGTCGGCTGCCCGCCCTGCAACAACAGTTACAGGAGCGCGCGGAACATATCCCCTACGTGGGGCGCATCCGCCTGCTGGCCCACCTGGGTAGCTGACCGATGGACCTCGGGCCACTGGTCAAAGCCCTGGCGGACAGCCCGTTATGGCTGGCCGCCGGGCTGTTCGTCATCGTGATGCTGGAGTCGTTGCTGGTGATCGGCTACCTGATCCCCGCGGCGAGCATCGTCTTCGTGGTCGGTGCGTTGGCGGCATCCGACCCCCTATTGCTGCTCCCCGCCTTCGCCGGGGCGGCCTCCGGCGCCCTGGTGGGCGGGGCAGCGAACTATGCGCTCGGTTACCGGTTGCGTGACCGAACGCCCCGGCTCTGGCCCTTCAGCCACCACCCGGGGCTGCTGGAGCGCAACCAGGCCTTCCTCGCCCGCCATGGCGCGCTCAGCCTCATCGTCTGCCGCTTCGCCAAGCCAATGCGCTCTACCCTGCCCGCCGTGGCGGGCATGCTGGACATGGACCGGCGCCTGTTCTTCATCAGCAATCTGCTCTCCGCCCCCCTGTGGGCAGTGGTTTGGCTGGGGCTGGGGTTGGGCGCGGGCACGTCGCTAGAGGCCGCACTGGGCGAGGCGGGCCGAGCAGCGCTGCCGTTTCTGGCGGCCGCCGTGCTACTGGCGGGGCTCGGCTGGCTGTGGGGGCGGCGCCGCCTCCGCAAGGGCCTGCCCAGCGGCGCGCGGCATTGGCGGCTGGCGGTGATTGCCCTGGTCACGCTGGGCATGGTGGTCTCGGTCCTGGAACTGGTGGCCTGAGGTCAGACCATCAACGGCGGCTCCTCCATGGCCGCCACCTGCTCCCGCAGCGCCAACAAGTGCTCCTCCCAGTACCGATCGCTACCAAACCAGGGGAAGGCCTGCGGAAACGCCGGATCGTGCCAGCGCCGCGCCAGCCAGACGGCATAGCCCATAATCCGAAGGGTGCGCAGCGCCTCGATCAAGTGCAGCTCCCGCCGATCAAAGTCGCGGAATTGCTCATACCCCTCCAGCAGGTCGCAGAGCTGTTCCGTGCGCTCCGCACGCTCACCGGAGAGCAGCATCCAGAGGTCCTGCAGCGCCGGGCCGGTGAGACAGTCGTCCATGTCCACGAAATGCGGGCCCTCGCCGTCGCGCCAGAGAATGTTGCCGGCGTGGCAGTCACCGTGCAGCCGGATCGCGCGCCAGGCACCGGCATCGGCGAACCGGGCCTCCAACAGCATCAGCAGGTGGTCGGTCACGCCCCGGTAGGCCTCCTGGATGTGCACCGGTATCCACCCCGCCTGGAGCAACCAATCCCGATGGTCGCGGGCCACGCCGGTCTCCCGGATCGCCGGGCGGTGGTGGAAGTCGGCGGCCTCTCCGACGGTGTGGATGCGGGCAAGGAACTGCCCCAACCGAAGGCGCACCTCCGGGTTATCCAGAGCGGGTGCCCGGCCACCGCGGCGCTCGTAGACGGCCAGACGGAAGCCTTCGTGCCAATGCAACGTGCGACCGTTGATCCGCATCGGGGGCACCACCGGGATTTCGGCCGCGACCAGTTCCTCACACCAGGCGTGCTCCTCGAGGATGGCCTCGTCACTCCAGCGCTCCGGCCGGTAGAACTTCACGACCAACGGCGCGGCCTCCTCCAGGCCCACCTGGTAGACGCGGTTCTCGTAACTGTTCAGTGCCAGAAACCGCCCGTCCGGCAGGAAACCGAGGGCCTCGATGGCGTCCAGCACCTGGCCGGGCCCCAGGGCTGCGTAGGGGTGATCGACGGGCGCGGGCATCAGGATGCCGGCGGGTCGCCGCGCAGTTCCGCCTCCAGGCGGTGCAACGCGGCCATGGGATCGTCGGCCTGGGTGACCGGCCGCCCCACTACCAGGTGGGTCGCGCCACGGGCCAGCGCCTGCGCCGGCCCCAGCACCCGGGTCTGGTCCCCGCGGGCGGCCCATTGGGGCCGGATCCCCGGCGTGACCCGCAGGAACGCCCCTCCGCAGGTTTCCCGAACCAGACCCGCCTCCTGTGCCGAGCAGACCACGCCGTCCACCCGTGCGCCCTGGGCCAGGCCGGCCAGGCGCCGCACCGCCCCGTCCGCAGGGCCTGCCAGTCCGATCTCGTGAAGGGTCGCATCGCTGTGGCTGGTCAGCACCGTCACCGCCGTGAGCAGCGGGCGGTCATTGGAATCTCCCAAGGCCTCGCGTGCTGCCTGCATCATCTCGCTGCCGCCCAGCGCATGGACGTTGACCATCCACACACCCAGTCGCGCGGCCGAGCGACAGGCACCCGCCACGGTGTTGGGGATGTCATGAAATTTGAGATCGAGAAAAACGCGGTACCCTCGCCCGACAAGCTGCTCCACCAGCCGGGGCCCTTCGGCGACGAACAGCTCCTTGCCCACCTTCAGCGCGCAACGCGCCGGGCTCAGCCGGTCGGCCAATGCCAATGCCGGGCCCGCCTCCGGGTAATCCAGGGCAATGATCAACTTCGGGTCAGACACCAATCACTCTCCCTCTACCCCGCGCAGGGGGCGAATGCTGCCCCAGCTCTTGCAGCCGGGGCACTGCCAGAACAGCGTCCGGGCGGTGAACCCGCACTGGCCGCACAGGTATTGGGCCCGTACCGCCAGGAGGGCTGACAGCACGTGCTCGACCGCCTGTTCCAGCCGCTGGTCCTCCGAGGGCCGCTCGGCGCCCTCGGTAAGTTCCACCAGGCGGAGCAGCCCTCGCACCGAGGGCTGCGAGTGCAACTGCCCGGCCAGCCACTTCGCGGCCACGTCGGCCCCCGATTCGGCACAGAGCCAGTCGACCTTTGCCAAGACCACCGGCGCGGGCGCCTGGCTGGTGGCCAGCAGGCGGTCCAGGAAGGCCGGGTACCGCTCCAACTGGTTCAGGCTCGCCAAGGCCGCGTGGAGCCCCTCCAGGACTTCGCCGATAAACTCCGGCGCCTGCTGGGGTACCTGTTCGTACAGGCGCACCGCCTGTCTCGGGTTACCCATTTCCAGGTGCAGCGCCCCGGACTCGATGCTGGCACGCACGCAGCGCGGGTCATGCGTCAAGGCCCGCTTGTACAGGGCACGCGCGCGGCCGAGGTCGCCCTCGGCCCGCGCCTCCCTGGCCATCTCGCAATAGAAGTGCGCCACCTGCGGGTGCATGTTCTGCGACACGCTTTTCTCAAGGCGGAGTGCCGCACCGATCGCCTGGTCCCACTCCTTCTCCTGCTGGTAGATGGCCAGCAGCTGGCGCAGGGCCGGCTCCACGTGGTGGTTGAGTTCGATGACCTCCTCGAACAGGGTCTCCGCCCGGTCCAGCAGGCCTGCCCGCATGTAATCCTCACCCAGTTCCAGCAACGCGTAGGTCCGCTGCTGACGACTGAGGGCGGGACGGGCAATGAGGTTCTGGTGAATGCGGATGGCGCGATCCACCTCGCCGCGCCGTCGGAACAGACTGCCAAGGGCCAGGTGGGTCTCAACGGTGTCACTGTCCACCTCCACCATGCGGGTGAAGACTTCCAGCGCCTTGTCGCGCTCCTCGTTAAGGAGGTAATTGAGCCCCTGGAAATAGGCCTCGGGCAGTTGCCGGGAGTTGGTGCTCGAGCCACGGGTGGCGCTCCGACGTCCAGCGAACCACCCGGACATCGCCGCCACGGGCAGCAGCAGCCATAGCAACTCCAGCATGGGGTTTGCTCAGCGCCCTTCCTTCAGCGGCAGGCGACGCAGTTCGTTGAGCTCTTTCTGGGCGTCGTTGACCTGGCGCTTGAGCTTCCGGATCTCGCGCCGTTTGCGGAAGACCACCACCTGGCTAGCCAGCACACCCAGGATCGCCCCGAGGATAAGGGTGACGACAAGCACAAAGGAAAGGGGCAGATCGGCCTCGCCGAAGAAGAAGTCCACCACCACGTCGTCGGCGTTGAGGGTGGCAAAGCTGAGCCCCAGGGCGGCCACGATGAGAACAAAGACTATTATTATTGGCTTTCGCATGGTGTCTTACCCTACCCTGGCGTATTCGATGCCGTTCAGGACTGAATGGGGTTGTGCCGACCCTCGTTTACACGGTCGCGCAACTCCTTCCCTGGTTTGAAGTGTGGCACGTATTTGCCAGGCAGTGCCACCGGTTCGCCGGTTTTCGGGTTCCGGCCGATACGCGGGGGACGGTGATGGAGGGAAAAACTGCCAAAACCCCGGATCTCGATCCGCTCACCACCGGCCAGGGTTTCGCTCATCTGCTCGAGCAAGGTTTTTACGGCGAGTTCGACATCCTTGTGAGCCAGATGATGCTGTTTACTCGCAATGACTTCGATCAGTTCGGATTTGGTCATTGGCTGTCTGCCTGAATCCCGGGTACTGAAGCAAAAACGGCGGGACCCCGGTTACCAAGGCCCCACCGACGACAATGCAGCGCACGGGCGGCCGTGGTGGCCACCCGTCAACGTTGCGGGACGACCGATCAGCGGTCGTCGTTCTGCTCGCCCAGCTGCTCCTTGAGCAGGTCACCCAGGGCCGTGGTACCGGCGGGACCGGTGGGCCGGGCGTGATCCTGCACCAGGCGCTGCTCGTCAGCCTGGTCCTTGGCCTTGATGGAGAGGTTGGCCATGCGGTTGCGGCGGTCCACGCCCACGAACTTGGCCTCGATCTCCTCGCCCTCGTTCAGCACCGTGCGGGCGTCCTCGACGCGGTCGCGGGCAATGTCGGAAGCGCGGATGTAGCCTTCCATGTCGCCTTCGAGCAACACGGTGGCACCCTTGGCCTCCACGTCCTTGACCGTGCCCTTGACGATGGAGCCCTTGGGGTGGTCCGCCAGCCAGGAGCCGAAGGGATCCTGGGCCAGCTGCTTGATGCCCAGCGAGATGCGCTCACGCTCAGGGTCCACCGAGAGCACCACCGCCTCGACTTCCTCGCCCTTGCGGTAGTTGCGCACGGCTTCCTCGCCGGCCTCGCCCCAGGAGAGGTCGGACAGATGCACCAGGCCGTCGATGCCGCCGTCGAGGCCGACAAAGATACCGAAGTCGGTGATCGACTTGATCTGGCCGGCAACCCGATCGCCCTTCTGATGGGTGGCCGCAAACTCGTCCCACGGGTTGGGCAGGCACTGCTTCATGCCCAGCGAGATGCGACGACGCTCCTCGTCGATGTCGAGGATCATTACCTCGACCTCGTCGCCGATGGCGACCATCTTGGCGGGGTTGACGTTCTTGTTGGTCCAGTCCATCTCGGAGACGTGCACCAGACCCTCGACGCCCTCTTCGATCTCGACGAAGGCACCGTATTCGGTGATGTTGGTGACACGGCCCGGGACGCGGGCACCCTCGGGGTAACGACCACCGATGTTCTCCCACGGATCGGCGCCCAGCTGCTTCAGGCCCAGGGAGACACGGTTGCGCTCGCGGTCGAACTTGAGGACCTTGACCTCGATCTCCTGGCCGACCTCGACCACCTCGGAGGGGTTCTTGACCCGGCGCCAAGCCATGTCGGTGATGTGCAGCAGGCCGTCCATGCCGCCCAGGTCCACGAACGCCCCGTAGTCGGTGAGGTTCTTGACGATGCCGTTGAGCACCTGGCCTTCCTGGAGCTTCTCGAGCAGCTGCTCGCGCTCGGCGGAGTACTCTTCCTCGACCACGGCACGGCGGGAAACCACGACGTTGTTACGGCGCGGATCGAGCTTGATGACCTTGAATTCCAGGTCGCGCCCTTCCAGGTAGGTGGTGTCGCGCACCGGCCGGATATCCACCAGGGAGCCGGGCAGGAAGGCGCGGATGTGGCCCAGATCGACGGTGAAACCGCCCTTGACCTTGCCACTGATCTGGCCCTTGACGGCCTCGCCCTTGTCGTAGGCGTCTTCGAGGTAGCGCCAGGCGTACGCCCGCTTGGCCTTCTCGCGGGAGAGACGCGTCTCGCCGAAGCCGTCTTCCACGGCATCCAGGGAGACCTCAACCTCATCACCCTCATCTACTTCGAGGTTGCCTTCCTCGTCGTAGAACTGGGAGACGGGGATGACCGCCTCGGACTTCAGCCCGGCGTTGACCACCACGTGATCGCCGTCGATGGCCACGACCATGCCCTTGACGATTGCGCCGGGGCGCATATCGGTGTTGGCAAGGCTCTCCTCAAACAGTTCTGCAAAGCTTTCGGTCATTGCTCGATGTGTCCCGGACCGCGTACGGACCGTTCGGTTGTCTGAAAACCACGAAAGGCCTGGTCACCCGGCCCTGAACCGGTCTGGACCACGCCTTCCCCCTTAACGACCGCGATATCGGATTATCGCGATACTCCACTGCGTTTCATGTGCCGGCGAGACGCGCTCGCACCTGCGCCAGCACCCGCCCTATCACTTCATCCACGGGCACGCCCGTGGTGTCCAGCTCGAGGGCGTCTCTGGAGGGCCGCAGGGGCGCGGCGCTGCGCTCGGCATCGCGACGGTCCCTCTCGGCAATCTCCTCCGAAAGACTCGCAAGCGTAACACCCACCCCCTGCTCCTTCAACTGATTGTAGCGCCGGCGGGCCCGCTCCTCCGCGCTGGCTGTCATGAAGATCTTTACCTGCGCGTCGGGGAAGACCACCGTACCCATGTCACGACCGTCGGCTACCAACCCCGGGGACTGCCGGAAATCGCGCTGGCGCTGCAACAGCGCCTCGCGGACGACGGGGATGGCGGCCACGCGGGAGGCCGCATCGCCGACCTGCTCGGTGCGGATCTGCCAGGTCACGTCCTCCTCGGCCAGCTGGATATGCGGCTCGCCCTGCTCATCCTGCAGAAAGGCAACCGGGAGGCCTGCCGCCAGATCGGCCAGGGCGTGCTCATCGTCAAGGGGCACGTCCTGGCGGCAGGCGTGCAGTGCCGTCAGGCGGTAGAGCGCTCCGCTGTCCAGCAGGTGCCAGCCCAGCTCGGCGGCCACGGCCCGGGCAATGGTCCCCTTCCCGGACCCGGATGGGCCGTCGATCGCGAGCACCGGGGCCTTGTTGTCAGCCTGTCCTGTCATGTTGGTTCGCTCCTTCCCGGGTGCCTCATTGGCGGGCCACGGCGACCCCGGCTTCGCGGGTCAGTTCAACAAAGCCGGGGAACGAGGTGTTCACATTATCGCAGTCTTCGATGTGGATGACGTCGCGGGCCCGGGTGGCAGCCATGGTGAAGGCCATGGCGATCCGGTGGTCGCTGTGGCTGTGCACCCGGCCGCCGCCCCACTCCGGTTGACCGACGATGCGCATGCCGTCCGGCCGCGGCTCGGCGGTCACGCCCAGGGTGTTCAGACCGTCGGCCATTACCGCGATCCGGTCGCTCTCCTTGACCCGCAGCTCTTCCGCGCCAGTCAGCAGCGTCTCGCCCTCGGCACAGGCGGCGGCGATAAACAGTGCCGGAAACTCGTCGATGGCCAGCGGCACCAGGTGCTCCGGGATGGCAATACCCTTCAGCGGCGCGCTGCGTACCCGCAGGTCAGCCACCGGCTCACCGCCCACGACCCGCTCGTTCTGCACCTGGATATCCGCACCCATCAGGCGGAGGATGTCCACCACACCGGTGCGAGTCGGGTTCATGCCCACGTGCTCCAGTGTCATATCGGAGCCCTCGGCGATGCTGGCCCCGACCAGGAAGAAGGCAGCCGAGGAGATATCCGCCGGCACCTCGATCTCGCCCCCCTGCAGCCGGCCACCGCCCTCGACACAGACCCGGCTGCCGTCCCGCTCCACGCGGTAACCGAAACCGCTCAGCATCCGCTCGGTGTGGTCCCGGGTGGGGGCCGGCTCGGTGACGCAGGTCCGCCCACTGGCGTACAGCCCAGCCAGCAGCAGCGCCGATTTGACCTGGGCACTGGCCACCGGCAGTTCGTAGTCGATGCCGTGCAGCGGCTGCCCACCGCGCACCGTCAGTGGCGCGGTACCCGCCCCGGCACTCTCGATCACCGCCCCCATAGCGGTGAGCGGGTCGATCACCCGGCGCATGGGGCGGCGGGACAGGGAGTGATCCCCGGTCAGGGTGGCGTCGAAGGACTGCCCGGCCAGCAGACCGCAGAGCAGACGCATGGACGTGCCCGAGTTACCCAGTTCCAGTGGGGCACCGGGCGCCTGCAACCCGCGCAAGCCGACCCCCTGCACCGTGACCCGCCCCTGGTGAGGGCCGTCGATATCCACCCCCATGGCGCGGAAACAGCGGAGGGTGGCCAAGGCGTCCTCGCCCTCCAGGAAGCCGCTGATGCAGGTCGCTCCATCGGCCAGGGCGCCGAGCATGATGGCGCGGTGGGAGATGGACTTGTCGCCGGGGACGCGCAGCCTGCCACGCAGGGCCCCGCCGGGTTGCACATGAAATTCCACGGTGTTCTCCAGAAACTAGTGTTTGTCTTCTAGCAGCGCGACGAATCGGTCGCGACGCGCCTTGGCGTGCTGGAAGATGTCTTCCAGCGCGGCCCCGTCGCCCCGTTCCACCAGTTCGGTCAGCCGCTGCAGATCCTCGGTGTATCTGCGCAGCGCCCGGGCCAGGGCCTCCCGGTTCGACAGGCAGATGTCCCGCCACATCACCGGGTCGGACGAGGCGATGCGCGTGAAATCGCGGAAGCCACCGGCCGCGTATTCGAAGATCTCCTGCTCGCCCTCCCACCGGGACAGGGTATCCACCAGCCCGAAGGCCAGGGCGTGGGGCAGGTGCGAGGTGGCGGCCAGCACGTCGTCGTGGTGCTCGGCGGACATGGAGGTCACCCGCGCCCCGGCTGCCTCCCACATCCGACGGGTGCGGTCCACTGCCCACTCGGCACTCTCCGCCACGGGCGTGAGGATGACCCGGCGGTGGTTGTAAAGCCGCGAAAAGGAAGCCTCCACGCCGCTCTTCTCCGTGCCGGCGATGGGATGGCCGGGCACAAAGCCGGCCGGCAGGTCGCCGAAAGCAGCGCGGGCATCCTCGATGACCGATGCCTTGGCGCTTCCCCCATCGGTCAGCACCGCGTCCGGCGCCAGGTGGCCGCGGATCTGCTCGAAGACCCCGCGCATGGCCCCCAATGGCACGCAGACCACCACCATGTCGGCACCGGTCACCGCATGCGCCGGGTCGGTGGTGTAGTGGTCCACGACGCCCAGCGCCTCGGCGCGCTGGAGGGTATCGGCGTTGCGCCCGCAACCGACCACCTGGTCCACGGCTCCGGCGTGGCGCAGCGCCCGGGCCAGGGAGCCACCGATCAGGCCGACGCCAATGACACAGAGGCGATGAATCAAGGCACGATCAGTCATGCCGGCGCAGTGATGAGCTGATCCAGGGTATCCAGGAAACGCCGGTTCTCTTCGGGCAGCCCGACGGAGACGCGCAGGTATCCCGGCAGTTCGTACCCCCCCACCGGGCGCACGATGACGCCGGCCCGCAACAGCCCCTCGTTGACCGATTGGGCACCGCCGCCCACGTCGAAGCAGAGGAAATTGCCGGCGGAGGGCAGAGCCGCGAGCCCCATGCGCTGCAGTTCCTGCTCCATCAGGCGCAGTTGCTCGGTGTTCAGCGCGATCGACCGCTCCAGGTGCGCCGCATCGTCCAGCGCCGCCAGGGCCGCCGCCTGGGCCACGCCGTTGCAGTTGAAGGGCTGGCGCACGCGGTTGAGCAGATCCGCCACGTCGGGGTGGCTCAACGCATACCCCACCCGCAGGCCGGCCAGCCCGTATGCCTTGGAGAAGGTACGGCTGACGATCAGGTTGGGGAACTCGTCCAGCCACCGGCTCGCGTCCGGGATATCGTCAGAGAGGGCGCGGGCGTACTCGAAATACGCCTCGTCCACCACCACCAGGACATCCGTCGGAACCTGTTCGATGAAGCGGCGCAGCGCACCCTCGCCCACCCAGGTGCCGGTCGGGTTGTTGGGGTTGGCGACAAACACCACCCGGGTGCGCTCGCCGATCAAGCCCTGCATGGCCGCCAGGTCGTGCCCGTGGGGCTGCCCGCTGTCACCCCCCAGCGCCGGCGCCACCCGCGCCACCGCACCCGCCGCCTGGGTAACAATGGGGTAGACGGCGAACGCATGCCGGGAGAAGACCGACTCGCGATCGGGGCCCAGAAAGGCCTGGGCAATCAGTGCCAGCACGTCGTTTGAGCCGTTGCCCAGCGTGATGCACTCCGGCGCCACCCCGTGCTGGGCGGCCAACCGCGCCTTGAGCTCAAAGGCGTTCCCATCCGGGTAGCGGTGCACCTCGGCCACCGCCTCCCTGGCCGCGGCCAGGGCCTTGGGCGAGGGCCCCAGCGGGCTCTCGTTGGAGGCCAGCTTGATGACGTCACTGACACCGTACTCACGGCGCAGCTCCGAGATGGGCTTGCCCGGCTCGTAGGGCGCCAAGGCCCGTACGCCGGACACGGCCAGGCGGGTCCAATCGGTCCGGTTGTCGCTCATGATCTGATCCTCTCCCCTGGCCGCGCAGGGTGCCAACACGGGCACCCCGCAGACAGGGCTTGTCGTGGTGTAACGACCCGGCTCCCCCGGGGGGTCACAGCGCCCTGGGGTAGGAGCCCAGCACTCGACAGAGGCTGGCCTGCTCCTGGATCTCCGCCAGGGCAGCGCGCACGGCCTCATCCTCCGCGTGGCCGAGCAGGTCCACGAAGAAGACATACTCCCAAACCCCCTGCGGCGCCGGCCGCGACTCGATCCGGGTCATGTTCAGGCCATGCCGGGCCAGCGGCTCCAGCAACCGGTAGAGCCCGCCCGGCTGATTGGCCCGGCTGATGACCAGCGAGGTCTTGTCATCGCCGCTGGGCGGCGGTGACTCGGGACCCACCACCAGGAACCGGGTGGTGTTGCCGGGTTCATCCTCGATGTGGGTGGCCAGCACCGGCAGCTCGTACAGCTCGCAGGCCGCCTCGCTGGCGATGGCGGCCGCCCCGCCCTCCGCGGCCGCCATGCGCGCGGCCTCGGCGGTACTGGTCACCGGGACCTGCTCCACGCCCGGCAGATGGGTGTCCACCCAGGCCCGGCACTGGGCCAGCCCCTGCTGGTGGGAGTAGATCCGCTGTATCCCGCTCCACTCCGTCTCCCGGCTGGCAAGCGCATGGTGGATCGGCAACTGGACCTCTCCGACCACCTGCAACGGCGAGTTCAGGAACCGGTCCACGGTATGGGTGACCACTCCTTCGGTGGAATTCTCCACCGGCACCACCCCGTAGTGGGCGGCCCCGGACTCCACCTCGCGGAAGACCTCCGCGATGGTGCTCAGGGGCGCAGTGCCCATGGAATGGCCGAAGTGCTTGAGCGCCGCTTCCTGGGTGTAGGTGCCCTCCGGCCCCAGGAAGGCCACCCGCAGGGGCAGCTGTATGGCCAGGCAGGCGGACATGATCTCGCGGAACAAGCGGGTGACGGCCTCATTGCCCAACGGCCCGGGGTTGGTCTGACGGACCCGCCGCAGTACCTGCGCCTCCCGCTCGGGGCGGTAGAAATCGCTCGTATGGCCGGCCTCGCGCTTCACCCGCGCCACTTCCTCGGCCATCCGGGCGCGCTCGCTGACCAGACGGAGGATCTCATCGTCCAGCGCATCAATGCGCGCCCGCACCTGCTGCAGGGCGGCCTGATCGTCCAGTGGCGCCTGTTCCTCACTCATGCTTGCAAAAGCCTCACTCGATCACCCGCACGCGCAGCACCCCCTCCACGGCGCCTATGGTCTCGACCACCGCTGGGGGGATGGCACCCTCCACGTCCACTACCGTGTAGGCCAGCTCGTCACGGGACTTGTTGTACATGTCTTCGATATTCAACCCGGCATCGGCCAGCGCCGTGGAGATCCGGCCGAGCATATTCGGCACGTTGGCGTTGACCACGCACAGCCGATTACCCTTGCCGCCCCGGGGCATCACCACCTCGGGGAAGTTCACCGCGTTGCGAATGTTGCCGGTCTCCAGATATTCGCGCAGCTGGTCGGCAACCATGATGGCGCAGTTCTCCTGCGACTCCACCGTGGAGGCCCCCAGGTGCGGGAGCGCGATCACGTTGTCGCGCCCCTTCAGGGCGTTGCTGGGGAAGTCGCAGACGTAGCCGGCCAGGTGCTCTCGGTCCAGCGCCTCCAGCACCGCCTGCTCCTCCACCACCTCGGAGCGGGCGAAGTTGAGCAGGACCAACCCCGGGTTGGCCGCGGCCAGGCGACTGCCGTTGATCAACCCCCGGGTGGCCTCGTTGAGCGGCGCATGAACGGTGACCATGTCCGCCCGGCTCATCAGTTCGTCCACGCTGTGGGCCTGGTCCACCCGACTGGAGAGCTGCCAGGCGCGGCGGACGGTGATCTCGGGGTCGTAGCCCACCACGTTCATGCCGAGGGCGATGGCGGTGTTGGCCACCTCCACCCCGATGGCGCCCAGCCCGATTACGCCCAGGGTGCGGCCGGGCAGTTCGAAACCGGTGAAGCGCTTCTTGCCCTGCTCCACCGCCGCGTTGATCTCGGCATCGGTCCCGTCGAGGTCACGGGCGAAGGCCCAGGCCTGGCAGATATGACGCCCGGCCAGGAAGAGCCCGGCGATGGTCAGCTCCTTGACCGCGTTGGCATTGGCGCCGGGGGCGTTGAACACCGGGATGCCCCGGCGGCTCATCGCCTCCACCGGGATGTTGTTGACACCGGCGCCGGCGCGCCCGACGGCCAGCACGGCCTCCGGCACCTCGCTCTCCTGGAGCTTGTGCGAGCGCAGCATGACGGCATCGGGATGGGCGATATCGGACGAAGTCTCATACTGATCGCGCGGAAACCGCTCCAGCCCCTTCACCGAGATGTTGTTAAAGGTCAGGATCCGGTACATGGGACACCCCCTCAGGCATTGCGCCGTTCAAAGTCCTGCATGAACTCAATGAGCTTGTCGACGCCTGCCTCCGGCATGGCGTTGTAGATGCTCGCACGCATACCGCCGACCGAGCGGTGCCCCTTGAGCGTGGTCAGGCCCTGCCGCTTGGCCTCGTCCAGGAACGTGGCATCCAGCTCCGGCTTGGCCAGCACGAAGGGGACGTTCATCCAGGAACGGCAGTCAGGGTCCACGGGGTTGCTGTAGAAGGGAGAGTCATCGATCGCCCGGTAGAGCTTCTCCGCCTTGCGACGGTTGATCTCGCCCATGGCCTCCAACCCGCCGTGGCGTTTCAACCACTGGAACACCAGACCGGCGATGTACAGCGCGTAGGTCGGCGGGGTGTTGAGCATGGAGTCCGCCCCGGCCTGCTTGGCGAAATCCCAGACCATGGCGGTGTCGGGGCGGGCTTCGCCGATCAGGTCCTCGCGCACGATCACCAGGGTGATGCCGGCCGGGCCGATGTTCTTCTGGGCCCCGGCGTAAATCAGCCCGAACCGGGAAACATCCACCGGGCGGGAGAGGATGGTGGAGGACATGTCCGCCACCAGGGGCGTATCTCCCACCTCCGGCACCGCGTGAAACTCCACCCCGCTGATGGTCTCGTTGGGGGTGTAATGCAGGTAGGCCGCGTCATCAGACAGCTGCCAACCGGAGCGGGCGGGAATGCTCATGAAGTCGCTGGCCTCGCCGCTGGCCGCGACGTTGACCTCGCAGTACTTCTTCGCCTCGGCGATGGCCTTCTTCGACCAGGCCCCGGTGTTGATGTAGTCCGCCTTGTTCCGGCCGCGCAGCAGGTTCAGCGGAATGGCCGAGAACATCCCGGTGGCGCCCCCCTGCAGGAAGAGCACCTTGTAGTTGTCGGGGATGCCCATCAGCTCCCGCAGGTCCGCCTCGGCCTGCTCCGCGATGCTGACGAACTCCTTGCCGCGGTGACTCATCTCCATGACACACATACCGGAGCCCTGCCAGTCCAGCATCTCGTCCCTGGCCTGACAAAGGACCTCTTCCGGCAGCATGGCGGGGCCGGCACTGAAGTTATACACGCGGGACATCGGCAGTCTCCTTCTGGTGCTGTGTGTCAGATCCGAAAGGGATTAGAGGGCCATATCACTCCGAGGGCTCCGGCGCACTGCCGGATTCAGGCCCGGCCTCAGCGGCCTCGTCATCGTCCTCGTCGCCCAGGGCCTCAATGCGCGCCAGGCCCACCAGGGTCTCGTCAGTGTCCAGACTGATCAGCTTGACCCCCTGGGTGTTACGGGACAGCCGGGAGATATCGGCCACCGGGGTGCGGACCAGGGTCCCGTGGCGGGTGATGAGCATGATCTCGTCTTCATCCACCACTTGCACCGCACCGACCACCTCGCCGTTGCGGTCGCTGGTCTGGATGCAGATGACGCCCATGCCGCCGCGACCCCGCAGGGGGTATTCCTCCACCGGGGTACGCTTGCCAAAGCCGTTGGCGGTGGCCGAGAGGATATCCCCCTCGCCGAGGATCAGCAGCGCGATCACCCGCTGACCCGAATCCAGCCGGATGCCACGGACACCGGCGGCGGTGCGGCCCATCGCGCGCACCTCGCTCTCCTCGAAGCGGATCGCCTTGCCAGCGTCCGAGACCAGCATGACGTCGCGGCTGCCGTCGGTGATGGCCACATCCACCAGCCAGTCGTCGCCCCGCAGATCCAGGGCGATGATGCCGTTGCTGCGCGGCCGGGAGAAGTGGGACAGCGGCGTCTTCTTGACCGTGCCGTTGCGGGTGGCCATGAAGACGAAGTGCGCCTCATCGAACTCCTGCACCGGCAGCACGGCGTTGATGCGCTCGTCCTTCTCCAGCGGCAGCAGGTTGACGATGGGCTTGCCGCGGCTCTGCCGACTGCCCTGGGGCAGCTCGTAGACCTTGAGCCAGTAACACTTGCCGTGGCTGGAGAAGCAGAGCAGCGTGTCGTGGGTGTTGGCCACGAACAGCTTGTCGACGAAGTCCTCTTCCTTCATGGCCGTGGCGCTCTTGCCCCGCCCGCCGCGACGCTGGGCGCGATAGCTGTCCAGCGGCTGCGACTTCGCATAGCCATTGTGCGAGAGCGTGACCACCACGTCCTGCGGGGTGATCAGATCCTCCAGGGTCAGGTCCAGCGCCTGCGGCATGATCTGACTGCGGCGCTCATCACCGTACTGCTCGCGGATGGCCACCAGCTCCTCGCGGATGACCTCCATCAGGCGGTCGCCACTCTCCAGGATATGGATCAGCTCGGCGATCTGATCCAGCAGCCCGCGGTACTCTTCGAGGATCTTGTCCTGCTCCAGACCGGTCAGCCGGTGCAGGCGCAACTCGAGAATCGCCTGCGCCTGGGCCGCACTCAGGCGGTAACCGTCCTCTCCCAGCCCCACGCCGGGCTCCAGGTCGTCCGGGGTGGTGGCGTCGGCGCGATCGAGCATGTCGGTGACCATGCCGGGCGCCCAGACCCGGCCCATCAGTGCGGTCTTGGCCTCCGCCGGGCCGGGCGAGGCCTTGATCAGGGCGATCACCGGATCGATGTTGGCCAGCGCCACCGCCAGCCCCTCGAGGATGTGGGCGCGGTTGCGCGCCTTGCGCAGCTCGAAGATGGTGCGGCGGGTGACCACCTCGCGGCGGTGGCGGACGAAGGCGTCAAGGATCTGGCGCAGGTTGAGCAGCTTGGGCTGGCCATCCACCAGCGCCACCATGTTGATGCCGAACACCGTCTGCAGCTGGGTGTGCTGGTAGAGGTTGTTGAGCACCACCTCGCCCACCTCGCCCCGGCGCAGCTCGATGACCACGCGGATACCGTCCTTGTCGGACTCGTCGCGCAGTTCGGTGATGCCCTCGACGCGCTTTTCCTTGACCAGCTCGGCGATCTTCTCGAGCAACCGCGCCTTGTTCACCTGGTAGGGCAACTCGGTGACGATGATGCGCGGCTTGCCGGACTTGTCGTCCTCTTCGATCTCGGCCCGAGCCCGCATTACCATGCGGCCGCGGCCGGTACGGTAAGCCTCGTGGATGCCGGCGGTGCCGTTGATGATGCCCGCGGTGGGCAGATCGGGCCCCGGCAGGTATTCCATCAGCCCGTCGATGTCGAGGGTGTCGTCATCGATCAACGCCACGCAGGCATCGATGACCTCGGCGATGTTGTGCGGGGGGATGTTGGTGGCCATGCCCACCGCGATGCCGGAGCCCCCGTTGACCAACAGGTTGGGCACCCGCGTCGGCAACACCGTCGGCTCGCTCTCGGAGCCGTCGTAGTTGTCGAGGTAGTCAACGGTCTCTTTTTCGATGTCCGCCAGCAGCTCGTGGGCCAGGCGGGCCATGCGCACCTCGGTGTAACGCATGGCGGCGGCCGCATCACCGTCGATGGACCCGAAGTTACCCTGACCGTCCACCAGCATGTAGCGCATGGCGAAGGGCTGCGCCATCCGGACGATGGTGTCGTAGACCGCGGAATCGCCGTGCGGGTGGTACTTACCGATCACGTCACCGACCACGCGCGCGGACTTCTTGTACGACTTGTTCCAGTCGTTCCCCAGCTCACGCATGGCGTAAAGCACGCGCCGGTGCACCGGCTTGAGGCCATCTCGCACATCCGGCAGCGCCCTGCCCACGATCACGCTCATGGCGTAATCCAGGTAGGACTGCCGCATCTCGTCTTCCAGGTTTACGGGCAGTATCTCTCTAGCGACGCTCGCCATCCGGGATCTCGACTCGCTGCAAAACAGGTCTAAGGCGCACAACGCCACCCCGCGGCCCGAGTGGCCGGGGGCAGGCTGCGCGCCCGCGTAAAGGCGGTCATTCTAGCACAGGAGCGGGGGGCACCCGCGCCTGCAGAGGGGGTGGTTACTCGGCGCCCTTGCGGTAGGCCCGCTGCACGACGATGTCCTCTTCCGGGACATCCTGGTGCATGCCACGGTTACCGGTCCGGATCTGGGCAATCTTGTCCACCACGTCCATGCCGTCCGTGATCCGCGCGAACACCGCGTACCCGAAATCGCGCGTGCCGTGGTCGAGGAAGGCGTTGTCGGCCAGATTAATGAAAAACTGCGACGTGGCGCTGTCGCGCTGCTGCGTGCGGGCCATGGACAGGGTGCCGCGCTCGTTCTTCAGACCGTTATCAGCCTCGTTCTTGATCGGATCACGGGTAGGCTTCTGCTGGAAGTCCTCGTCGAAGCCACCCCCCTGAACCACGAAGCCGGGGATCACGCGGTGGAAGATAGTGCCATCGTAAAAGCCGTCATCAACGTACTGGAGAAAGTTCTCCACGGTGATGGGTGCCTCTTCGGGGAACAGCTCCAGGGTGAGCTTTCCGTGGCTGGTCTCGAATACAACCATGGGGGTCTCCGTTTGCTGGTTTTGACTATCCGGGTGATCCATCTCGCCGCCGACGGCCTTCGCCACGGCAACGGACAGACCGATAAAAAACATGAAAGTAATCACCTTACCGGCTGCGCGCAGTGCCATTATGATTCTCTCTAAACCGCGTGACCCCTTAGAATACCCCAGCAGCACGCGCTTGGCAGCCGCAGACGCCTGCCGCTTGCGTTAGACTGCGGCCGGATGCCGCACCAATCAAGCTAACCGGAAGGCCCTTTTGGACTTCACCAGCCAGGTCATATTTTTCGGCAGCCTGCTCCTGCTGATCAGCATAATCGCCAGCGTCATATCCAACAGGATTGGTGCACCGCTGCTGCTGGTCTTTTTGGTCATCGGCATGCTGTTGGGCGAAGAGGGTCTGGGGGGGCTGGGCTTTGACGACTTCCAGACCGCACACCTGATCGGCAGCCTGGCCCTGGCCGTTATTCTGTTCGACGGCGGTCTGCGCACCCGTACCAGCAGCTTCCGGGTGGGGCTGCGTCCGGCGGTTGCCCTCGCCACCGTAGGGGTCGTGATTACCGCCGGGCTGACCGCCCTGGTGGCCCGCTACGCCATTGGCCTCGGCTGGCTGGAGGCAGCCTTGATCGGCGCCATTGTCGGCTCCACGGACGCCGCTGCGGTCTTCTCCCTGCTCCACTCCAAGGGGCTCGAGCTCAAGCAGCGGGTGGCCGCCACCCTGGAGATCGAGTCGGGCAGCAACGACCCCATGGCCATCTTCCTCACCGTGGCACTCATCGAGTTGCTGATGGGCCAGCACGCGAGTCTTGGTTGGGGCATGGGCCTGGAGTTTGTCCAGCAGATGGGCCTGGGGGCGCTGATCGGGGTACTGGGCGGCTTCCTACTTGCCTACACCATCAACGGCCTGCAACTGACCCCGGGCCTGTATCCATTGCTCGCCCTGGGGGGCGGGCTGGTGATCTTCGGCGCCGCTGCCGTGGCCGGGGGCAGCGGCTTCCTGGCCGTCTACCTGGCCGGGTTGATCGTGGGCAACCGGCGCATCCAGGCAGCACAGAACATCCAGCGCTTCAACGACGGCATGGCCTGGCTGTCGCAGATCACCATGTTCGTGATGTTGGGGGTACTGGTCACCCCATCCGAGCTGCTGCCGGTCGCCCCGAAAGCCGCCATCGTGGGCCTGGCGCTGATCTTCTTGGCCCGGCCCCTGGCGGTGTTCACCTGCCTGGCCCCCTTCCGCTTCCCCTGGCGGGAGCAGCTGTTCATCGCCTGGGTGGGCCTGCGCGGTGCCGTCCCCATCATCCTGGGCATCTTCCCACTGGTGGCCGGGCTTGCCGGGGCCGAGCAATTCTTCAACGTGGCCTTCTTCGTGGTGCTGCTCTCGCTGGTGGTCCAGGGCTGGACTATCGCGCCGGTGGCACGGCTGCTCCGCTTGGAACTGCCGCCGGATGCCGGCCAGACGGAGCGGGTGGAACTGGATGTGCCGCAACAGGCGGACTACGAGTTCGTCTCCTACCGCATTAAGGCGGATAGCCCGGCACTGTACAAACCCGTGCACAACCTTCGGCTCCCCAACAGCGCCCGCGTGCTGACCCTGTTCCGGGGCGGCACGCCGGTACACGAGGAGCAGGGCGACATCCTGCGCCCCGGTGACCAGATCTACCTGCTCAGCCTGCCCGAGGACCTGCCGGCACTGGACCGCATGTTCGTCGCCCCCGCGGGTCCGGCGCACCTGGAGGAGCAGCGCTTCTTCGGTGAATTCACCCTGGACGGCGACACCCGGCTGGGCGACCTGGCCGCGGTCTACGGCTTCAACCTCCCGCCCCGGGTGGAGCCCGGCCAATCCCTGAGCGATTACCTGCTGCACCTGTTCCGCGGCAAGGCCGTGGTCGGCGACCGGGTCCGGCTGGACCACCTGCAATTTACGGTGCGGGAAATGGAGGGTAACCGCATCGTAAAGGTCGGCCTGAAGCTAAGCTAGCGGTGACGGCATGGGTGCATGCGCGCCCGAGGGCAAAAACAACCAAGATTCCGTTGTTTTTGTTGAATAGCATTCACACCAGACAATACTTGAGAGTCGAACCGCTCACCCCCGATCAGAGGCCCGGCCCCGGTGGACAACATCTTCGTAGCCCGCCAGCCCATCTATAACCGCGAGTTGGAAGTCGTCGCCTATGAGTTGCTCTACCGCGGCGACCAGCCGGGACACGCCGGTGTAGTGGACGGCGACCAGGCCACCAGTCAGGTGTTGGTAAACACCTTCACCGAGATCGGCCTGGAGCGCCTGGTGGGTGATGTCCCCGCCTTTGTGAACCTGACCCGGCCCTACCTGACCGGCGAATACGAACTCCCTTTCCCTCCCGGCCAGGTCGCGCTGGAGGTCCTTGAGGACATCCGACCCGATCCACCGCTCGTCGAGGGCATTCGGCAGCTGTCCGACCAGGGCTACCTGATCGTCCTGGATGACTTCGACTACCGGCCGGAGTTCGACCCGGTGCTGGACTGCGCGGACCTGGTCAAGCTGGAGGTACAACAGGCCTCGGAGACCGAGCTGGCACGGACGGTGGCGCAGATGCGGCGCTTTAACGTGCAGTTACTGGCGGAAAAGATCGAAACCGACTGGCAGTTTCGGATCTGCCGCGATCTGGGCTTTGATTTCTTCCAGGGCTATTACTTCAGCCGCCCCAACCTCGTCTCTGGCAAACGGCACGCCAACAGCAAGATCGGACTGATGCCGTTGCTGGCCAAGCTCAACGATGAGGATGCCGATTTCGCCGAACTGGAAACCCTGATCGCGCAGGACCAGGTGCTGGTCTACCGGCTGCTTCGCTGCGCCAATTCCGCCGCCGTCGCCCCCCGTCGCCCCATCGAATCGCTGCGCAACGCATTGCTGATGCTGGGCACTCGCACCGTGCGCACCTGGATTCTGCTGATCTCGCTGTCCGCGGTGGACGACAAGCCGCCAGAGCTGTGCCGTATTGCCCTGGCGCGGGCCCGCATGTGCGAACTGCTGGCACGCGAGTTCCGGACGGCAAGCCCTACGGCCTGCTTCACCGCCGGCTTGCTCTCCCTGCTGGACAGCCTGCTTAATCAACCCATGGAGGAGGTGGTGTCATCGCTGCCCCTGACCGACGAGATCAAGGAGGCCCTGCTGCACCGGGCGGGCCCGCTGGGCCGGGTACTGCAGTGCGTCTGCGATTACGAGCAGGGCCATTGGCACGCACTGGATTCCACACCGGCAGAAAGCAGCCTTGCCAAGGCCTATCTCCAGGCGCTGACCTGGGCCGACGACATCATGGACGTCATCACCCCCACCCGTTCCCCTCACAGCCTCGCCGGCACTTAAGTGCGCCCCCGGCCGGGGGCTTGTCGCCGGCCGCCCCATGCTGCACTTCGGAAACACGCCACCTTGACCTCCCTGCAAAGGGCTACAAGACTGAATTCAGGAGACCCCGCGTAACGGGGCGCGAAGGACACCCCTGATAACGGCACCAGGGCGCGGGTTGCCCTCGGGGCCAGCCCCAAGAAGAACGATTTAAAACACAGATGGAGGAGAGCCATGAGGTGTCGAACCATCCAGACGGTTGCTGCCGCCGGAACCCTGGCCCTGATCGGGGGGCTGACCTCCGCCGCCACCGCCCAGGACGTGACCCAACTGCGCTGGGCCACATCGGCCACCGGCTCGGCCGGGTACGCGGTGAAGGTGGATTTGATGACCATCCTGAACCGCGAATGGGAGGGCTATAACATCACCGTTCTGCCCACCGCGGGTGCCGTGGCCTCGGTGCGCGGTTACGCGCTCGAGGAATTCGACGGCTACTACGGGGCCGACGTAGCGTTTGCGGAACTGGCCGATGACTCGGGCCGCTTCAGTGGTTTCCGTGACCAGATGAAGCGGGAACCGGTCCAGTCCTTCTGGGCCTACACCATGGAAGTCGGCCTGGCTGTCCGGGCGGACGAACTCGATGACTACGATGGCTGGGCAGACCTGGCCGGCGCGCCGGTCTTCACCGGACCAGCTCCGTGGGACGTGCGCGCCCAGCTAGAGCGCGCCATGGGCGCCGTGGACGTAGGCCACGAGTACACCGAGATCGACCTGAGCATTGCCGGGTCGTCGCTCAACGAAGGCACCATTGACGCCTTCATCGCCTACACCAGCGGCCAGACCAGTGTCGCCCCCTGGGTCAACGAGGCGATGCTGTCCGCCGACACCGGGATCCTCAACCCCTCCGAGGAGGAACGGGCGGCCATTGAGGCCGCGGGCATGGAGGTGGTCACCGTCGCGGCGGACCGCTTTGACACCGACATCGGCGTCGACGAGGCGCACTTCGTACCCTTCTTCTACGGCTTTCACCTGGGCCCCGACGTCCCCGAGGATGACCTTTACGAGATGCTGACGATCATCAAGGAGAAGGCCGGGGAGCTGCGGGAGGCCAACGAATCCTTCGCCCAGGTGGACGATGACATGGTAGGCCTGCAGCACCGGGGCGTGGCCGCCAGTGGCGGGAGCGTACCGATACACCCCGGCCTTGCCCGCTTCCTGCAGGAACACGATGCCTGGGAAGAAGAGTGGGACGACTGGGTCTACCGGTAAGGCCCGCCGACCCTGCCGGGCTGAACCGGACGGGCGGCTAGCGCCGCCCGTTGCCTGACCATTCATCCCTCTGCCCGTCGCCTCCGCTGGTGGAGCGCGGCGGGCCTTCCCGGACCGGGCCAGGCAATGAGCCAACAGCAAGCGACGAGCAAGGCGGGCGCACCCCCTCAAGTCGACGCCTCGCGCCGGCGGAGCCCGGTGCACCAAGGTTGCCACATCCTTTCCCAACTGCTGTTCTACGGCCTGTCGCTCTATTTCTTCGGCTATCTCAGCATCTATTACTTCACCGGCGCGGGGGGCGCCACGCTGCTGGCCGTCACCATGGTGCCGATCGCGGTGGCGATCGCCTTCATCAACGACCTGCGCCACGACAATCTCTACCCCCTGCTGCCGCCGCTGATCGCCACCCTGATCGGTATCGTCTACGCCGGGGCGTTGGTCTACGCCTCATACTACCTCGTCACCGAGTTCGAGCAGATCCGCGTTTACCGGGTGGGGTTCTGGAATGACGCCGACAAGGTGGCCGGTGGCATCGTGGTGGCGCTAACCCTGGAGTACACCCGCCGACGCTACCTGGCCCTGGCCATCGTGATCGCACTGCTCATCCTGTATACCGCCTACGGGCAGTTCGTACCCGGCATGTTCAACCACCCGGGCATGAGCTGGAACCGCATTTTGACGGCCACCAGCCTGGAGATCTCCACGGGGGTGTTCGAACGCCTGCCACAGCTCGGCCTGACGCTGATCGGCTCGTTCATGCTGGTGCTCGCCGCCCTGCGGGCCTTCGGCTGTATCGAGTCGATACTGGCCGGCAGCTCGCGACTGGCCACCCGCGCACCCCGGCTGCTGCCGCAGGCTGCGGTGATAGGCAGCTTCTCGGTGGCAGCGGTATCCGGCAGCGGCGCCGCGAATGCGGCGACCACCGGCTCGGCCACCATCCCGGTCCTGATCCGGGCGGGTTTTCCGCGGGTAAAGGCGGCCGCCGTCGAGACCGCCTCGTCCCTGGGGGGGCAGCTGATGCCGCCGCTGATGGGCATTGGTGCGTTCCTGATGGCCGAGTACATGCGCGTCAGCTACTTCGACGTGGTGGCGCGGGGCTTCGCCCCGGCGATCCTCTACTTCATCGGTGTCAGCGTGGCCGTCTACCTGCTGGCTGGACGCTACATGCAGCGGGAAGTCGCTCCACGCAAGGAGCCCATCAACTGGGTGGACATCGTCAATCTCTCAGCCTACGCGCTCGCCGTGATCGGGCTGATCTGGTTCATGGGCGTGGAGCGGCGCGCGGCCATGTCATCCGCGCAGCTGGTGTTCATGGGGCTGTTCCTGGCCCTGGCGAGCCTCTTCCTGGCGCGCTTTTTCTGGGCACTGCGGAGGCAGTTCGGGCGGCTTTTGACCCTGGAGCGGCTCCGGACCCTGTTCCGGCCCTTCATCCGGCTGATCGAGACCTTTTCCACCAACACCGCCGAGCTGACCGTCCTGCTGGCCACCCTGGGCATCCTCACCGCCACGTTCACGATCACCGGGGTCCCCACCAAGGTCGGTATCCTGCTGATGGAGACGGCCGGTGCCCACCTGTCCCTGATGGTGCTGGTGGCCTTCGCGTTCGGTTACCTGGTGGGCATGGGGCTGCCGGTCGCCCCCACGTATATCATCGTCGCCGTGGTGGTGACCCCGTTCATGATCCGAGCGGGGGTGGACCCCTGGGTGGCGCACTTCTTCGCCTTCCTGGTCGCGGCCTTCGGCGAGCTGTCGCCCCCGACCTCCCTGGTGGCCGCCGTCACCTCGCGGATTGCCGAAGCGCCCTTCGTGCAGACCATGATCTCGGCGCTGGGGCTCTGCGTGCCGCTGCTCATCCTGATAGTAGGGGTGTTCACCCGGCCCGGTCTGGTCTTGGAACCGGGCGTGGCGCAATTGCCCGCATTCGGCCTGCTACTGATCGGCACACTGGGGGTCATTTTCACATTCCAGGGCCGTTTCGAGGGGAGCCGGGCCAGGGATTGGGGCTTTCGTCTGGGGCTGGGCCTGCTGAGCCTGGTGGTCGTGCTGTATCCGGATGAGCGCGTGGGGTGGGCGGTCGCGGTGCCGGTACTGGCGCTGGCCGGCTGGGGCCTTTGGCGCACCGGGCGCGTATTGCAGGCCCGGCCGCTGGCACCCAGCGCTGATGCTGCAGGGTAAAGCGCCTCAGGCGGGTCGCGGGTCAGAAGCCGACGGCCTGACCGTCCTTGCGCGGATCGGAGCCGGCCACGTAACCGTCGCCCAGGCGCTGGATGATCTGGGCCCCGCCGAAACCGAAGGCGGCCTCCGGCGCCTCCACACTCAGCTCGTGGCCCAACTCCGTCAGCCCCCGCACGGTCCGCTGCGGCAGCGTGGCCTCCACCGCCACCTGGCGGCCGCCCAACACCCGCCAACGCGGGGCATCGCAAGCGGTCTGGGGGCTCTGGTCGAAGTCCACCAGCCGCACCGCCATCTGGACATGCCCCTGGGCTTGCATGGGGCCGCCCATCACGCCGTAACTGGTCAGCGGGGTGCCGTCGGGGTGGGTCAGGAAACCGGGGATGATGGTGTGAAAAGGCCGTTTTCGCGACCCCACCTGGTTAGGATGGCCCGGCGTCAGGACAAACCCCGCCCCCCGGTTCTGCAGACTGATCCCGGTGCCCGGCACAACCACCCCGGAGCCGAACCCGAGGAAATTGGACTGGATGAACGAAACCATCCGGCCTTCGGCATCGGCGGTGGTGAGGTAGACCGTCCCCCCGGGGCTCGGCACACCGTACCCCGGGTCCCCTGCCACCCGCCGGTCGATCTGGGTAGCGCGACGGTCCAGGTAGGTGGGGCCCAGCAGGGTCTCGGGCGGCACCGTCATGGCCGCCGGATCACCGACGTAGGCCTGGGTGTCCGCCAGGGCCAGTTTCATGGCCTCGATCTGCAGGTGCAGCCCGGGCACGCTGTCCGGGGCCACTTCCGGCATCTCGGTCCGTTCCAGGATACCCAGGGCGATAAGGGCCGCCAGGCCCTGCCCGTTAGGCGGCAGCTCGTGGGCCTGACGCCCCCGGTAGCGGACAGCCAGGGTGTCCACCCACTCCGGCCGGTGACCCGCCAGGTCCGCCTCGGTAAGCGCCGCGCCGTGCTCCCGCGCGGCACCGGCAATGCGCCGGGCCAGCCGCCCGCGGTAGAACGCCTCACCGCCCGACTCGGCGATATGGCGCAGGGTGTCGGCGAGCGCCGGGTGGCGGAAGCGCTCCCCCGCGCGCGGCGGCCGCCCGTCCGGGAGAAACGCCCCGGCAAAGCCGGGCTGGTCACCCAACCTGTTAGCCCCGTTGGCCCACAGGGTGGCGATGACCGGTGAGACCAGAAAGCCCTCTTCCGCCAGCACCACCGCCCGCTCGAACAACCGCTCGAAGGGCAAGGCGCCGAACCGTTTGGACAAGGCCACCCAGGCGGATACCGCACCAGGGGTGGTCACCGAGTCCCAGCCCACGGCGGGCATGGCATCGTGGCCGATAAAGTATTCCGGGCTCCAGGCCGCCGGGGCGCGGCCGCTGGCATTGAGGCCGTGTAATCTTCGACCATCGTGCACAATCGCGAAGGCATCGCTGCCCACTCCGTTACCGGTGGGCTCCACCACGGTCAGGGTGATGGCCGCGGCCAGGGCCGCATCCACCGCGTTCCCGCCACGGGCCATGGCGTCCAGCCCGGCCTGTGCGGCCAAAGGGTGGGACGTGGCCACCACGTTGTCCGCCAGCACCGGGCTGCGCCGCGACGTGAACGGATTCTGGAACCGCATAGGGTGCCCCTCCTCCAGCTACACCGATTTGACCAGCCCGCCATCCACCCGGATGACGCTGCCGGTAATGTAACCGCCCCGCTCGGAGACGAGGAACGCCGCGGTGTCACCGAACTCCCCCGGGGCCCCGTAGCGGCCTAACGGGATCTGCGCCTGCGACTGGCGTTGCACCGTTTCCAACGGCAGGCCCTGCCGCTCGGCGTTTGCCTGGTCAATCTGCCGCGTCCGGTCCGTGGCCACCCGGCCCGGCGCCAGGCAGTTGACGGTAATGCCATCGCCACCCACCTCGTTGGCCAGCGTTTTGCTCCAGCCCACGATGCTGCTGCGCAGCCCGTTCGACAGCCCCAGGTTGGGAATGGGCTGCTCGACACCGCTGGACACAACCGTAAGGACTCGCCCCCAGCCCCTGCTCCGCATGTCCGGCAGACACAGCGCCGTCAGCTCGAAAACCGGTAACACCATGGCTTGGAACTGTGCTTGCCAAGTGGCCCTGGCCGCATCCGCGATGGGCCCCGGGGGCGGACCGCCGCTATTGTTGACCAGGACATCCACCGGCCCCAACTGCTCCGCCGCGGCGGAATGGATGGCCGTCGCCGCCGAAGGCTCGCCCAGGTCCGCGGCGTGAACGGCCACCCGCCCCGGGCCCGTCTCATGCAGGGTGTGCGCCGTCTTCTCAAGGCTTTCCTGGTGGCGGGCACAGACCAGCACGTTCGCTCCCTCACGAACCAAGGCAAGGGCAATCGCCCGCCCCAGCCCCCGGCCGGCACCCAGCACAATGGCGTTGCGGCCTTGCAGCCCCAGGTCCATATCCCCTCCCGGCGATCAGCCGTTATTGTCTCCGCCCTGCAGCATCCAGGCTCTCGGATTGTGCTCGAACCCTAACTTTCGATAGTAGTCATTGGCCTGGGGCGCTGCGAGCAGCACGATCTGACACTCGGCCCCCAGACGCTGGCGTGTCTCGTCGATCAGGCGCCGACCGATGCCGCGACCCTGGAAGGCCTCGTCCACCGCAAGATCGGCCAGGTAGGCCACGTAGTCGTAGTCAGTCAGCGTCCGGGCCACCCCCACGAGGCGATCGCCGCACCAGGCGGTTATCATGATGCTGGCGTTGTCCAACATGCCCCGGAAGATATCCGGGCGGTCCACCGGCCGGCGCGGGCCCAGCGTGGTGCGGCGATAGAGCGCGATTGCCTGCTCCGGGGTGGGCCTGGCATCGTCGCGGTAGGTGATCTCCATTGAACCCCCTGTGGCTCGGCAGCTACCCGACACTCTGCCCCAGGCCCTGCCGCGAAGTCACCCGTGGGAGTACCGTGCATGAGCCCCCTGGTCCGTTACACGCTGCTGCAACTCCCCGGCCTGCTGCTCATCGCCTGCCTGGGGTGGTGGGCCTGGTCCGCCGGCTGGGTGAGCGGCAGGACCGCCGGCACGCTCTTTCTCGTCTGGCTGGTTAAGGACGTGCTGCTCTACCCGCTGTACCGACCGGCACTGGATCACGACGCCCCCTACGGCGGGCAGGCCCTGATCGGCGGTACCGCCCGGGTGAGCACCGCGCTCGCCCCCGTCGGGCGGGTGCATATTCGGGGCGAGAGCTGGCGCGCCCGCAGTATCGACAACGCCCCGATCCCTCGCGGGGCGAAAGTGCGCATCGTCGACGCCGAGGGCCTGACGTTGCAGGTACGACCAGCCGATGCGGATGCAGACCGGCGTTGATCAGCGCAGGCGGTTGTAGCCGTTCAGCGCCGCCACCCGGTAGGCCTCGGCCATGGTCGGGTAGTTGAAGGTGGTGGTCAGGAAGTACATCAGCGTATTGGCCTCTCCGGGCTGGGCCATGATGGCCTGGCCAATGTGCACAATCTCCGCGGCCTGGTCCCCGAAACAGTGGATGCCCAGCAGTTCCAGGGTCTCGGGGTGAAAGAGCAGCTTCAGCATGCCCGCGTTCTGGCCGGCGATCTGCGCCCGGGCCAGGTCCTTGAAGAAGGCGTGCCCGACCTCGTAGGGCACCTTGGCGGCAGTCAACTCCTGCTCGGTGCTGCCCACCGAACTGATCTCCGGGATGGTGTAGATACCGGTGGGAATATTCTGAACCAGCCGGTAATCGCAGCGGCCATTCAGCATGTGCGAGGCGGCAAAGCGCCCCTGGTCAAAGGCCGCACTGGCCAGGCTGGGGTAGCCAATGACATCGCCCACCGCGTAGATGTGGGCCTGGGCCGTCTGGTAGTTCTCGTTCACCTGCAGCTGCCCCCGGCTGTTCGGCTCTATTCCCAGTGCCTCCAGCCCCATGTCCTCCGAGTTGCCACTGCGCCCGTTGGCCCAGAGCAGGATGTCGGCCTTGATCTGCTTGCCGGAATCCAGATGGACACGGACGTGGTCGTCGTGGGCATCCACCCCGGTGAAGGACTCGTCGTGACGGATGATCACGCCCTGTTCCCGCAGGTGGTAGCTGAGCGCATCGGAGATCTCGTTATCCAGGAAGGTCAGGAGCCGCTCGCGGTTGTCGATCAGGTCCACCTTGACCCCGAGCCCGCGGAAAATGGAGGCGTACTCGCAACCGATCACGCCGGCGCCGAAGATGGCGATGGTCCGCGGGGTGTGCGCCAGGGAGAGGACCTTGTCGCTGTCACAGACCCGGGGGTGGTCAAAGGGCACGCCGTCGGGGCGGTAGGGACGGGAGCCGGTGGCGATCAGAAAGCGCTCCGCGTGCAGGCGCACCACCTTGCCCTCGGCACCCTGCACCTCCAGGGTGTGCTCGTCGATGAACCGGGCCCGCCCGTGGATCACCGGGATATCGTTCCGGCTGTAGTAGTTCGCCCGCAGCCCCACTTGCCGGTTGACCACCTGCTGGGCGAAACGCAGCACCCGGGGGAAGGACAGCCGCTTCGGGGCGCCCACGTCGTGAAACAGCGGGTTGGTGTTGTACTCCATCATCCGGCGCACGTTGTGCCGCAGCGCCTTGGACGGGATGGTGCCCCAGTGGGTGCAACCACCCCCCACCTCCGAGTGGGCCTCCACCACCGCAACTCGCTTGCCGCCCTTGGACAGCGTCAGTGCCGCCCCTTCACCGCCGGGCCCGCTACCGATCACGACGGTATCGAACTGCTGCTCCTTCATGGCAATACCTTCCCCTTGCCGGCTGTTGCCCGGAGTGTAGCCAAGGGGCGGCGACCGGTGTTCCGGGCGCGTCAGATATCGAACAGCGCACTGACCCCCTTGCCGACGAAATCGCTCACCACGCCACGTTCGGTGACCAGCACGTCGATCAGCTCCGCGGGAGTGATATCGAACACGGGATTCCAGGCCCCTGCCCCCTCGGCGGCCACCCGCCGCCCGTTCATATAAAGCAGTTCCTCCGCGGGGCGCTCCTCGATGGGGATATCCTCCCCACTCAGGCAGTCCAGGTCGATGGTGCTGGAGGGGGCCACCACCATGAATTTCACCCCGTGCGCCTTGCAGGCCAGGGCCAGCGCGTAGGTGCCAATCTTGTTGGCGGTATCGCCGTTGGCCGCCACCCGGTCGGCGCCGACAATCACCCAGTCCACCTCACCACGCTGCATGAGCAGCGGCGCCGCCCCCTCGGCGATCAGCTTCACCGGGATGGCGTCGGCCACCAGTTCCCAGGCGGTCAGCCTTGCCCCCTGCAGCCAGGGGCGGGTTTCGTCGGCGTACACAGCGGCCAGGCCCTTGCCGGCCCAGGCACTGCGGATCACCCCCAGCGCGGTGCCGTAGCCCCCGGTGGCCAGCGAGCCGGTGTTGCAATGGGTCAGCACGCGGGCACCCGCGGGGATCAGCTGGGCCCCCAGGTGGCCCATGCGGCGGTTGGCCGCCAGGTCCTCCTGGTGAATGGCGACCGCCTCGGCCTCCAGCACCTGCAGCGGGTCGGTCGGATCACTGTCGATCATCCGCTGCATGCGGTCCAGGGCCCAGAACAGGTTGACCGCGGTGGGCCGGGCAGTGCGCAGGCGTGTCAGGTCGTTGGCCATGGCCCCCCGCCAGTCCTCCGGCTGCCGGCGCAGCGCCGAGCGGGCCGCGAGCACCACACCGTAAGCGGCGGCAATGCCGATGGCCGGCGCCCCCCGCACCACCATGTCGCGGATGGCGTCGGCCGTCTCCGGGGCGGTACGGCAGTCGAGCCAGGTGGTCTCCACCGGCAAGCGGCGCTGGTCCAGCAGCCGCAGATGGTCACCCTGCCAGTCCAGGGCGCGTACGGTGTCGTTGCGGGGCATGGGCACTCCGATTCGGTTGCATCCTTGATGGCCCATTGTATCGCCTGGGCTGGGTATCGCCTCGGCTGGCGGACGAACGGGGTTCGGCAATTTCCCGGGGCGGCCCGTTGGTGCCACAATAGCCGGCATCCGACGCGACACCCGGAGAAAGACACGATGCAGAAGGTCGACAGCCTGGTTTCCGCCCGCTGGGTGATCCCCGTTGAGCCGGAAGGCACCACCTTGTCCCACCATACCGTGGCCATCCGCGACGGGCGCATCATCGACTGCCTGCCCACCGCGCAGGCGGAGCAGCAGTACCAGGCCGATCGGCACCAGCAGCTGGCCACCCACGCGCTGATCCCCGGGCTGGTCAACGCCCACACCCACAACGCCATGAGCCTGATGCGGGGCCTGGCGGACGACCTGCCCCTGATGACCTGGCTGCAGGACCATATCTGGCCGGCGGAGGGCAAGCACGTCTCAGCGGACTTCGTGCACGACGGTGCCGAGCTGGCCATGGCGGAGATGCTGCGCGGCGGCACCACCTGTTTCTCCGATATGTACTTCTTCCCGGAAGTCACCGGCCGGCTCGCGGACCGGGTGGGGATGCGCGCGGTGCTGGGCATGATCGTCATCGACATGCCCACGCCCTACGGCAGTGGCCCGGAGGACTACCTGGACAAGGGCCTGGCCCTGCACGACGCCTGGCGCAATCACCCGCACATCAGCACCGTGTTCGCGCCCCACGCCCCCTATACCGTCTCGCCGCAGTGGCTGGAGCGGATCCGCGTGCTGGCCGATCAGCTGGACACCCGCATCCACATGCACGTGCATGAGACCGCCGGCGAGGTGATGGAAAGCGTCGCCACCACCGGTCAGCGCCCGCTGGAGCGGCTGGACCGATTGGGCCTGCTGAACCCGTCGCTGATCGCCGTACACATGACCCAGCTGAACAGCGACGAGTTGGACCGCATCGCGGAAACCGGTGTCCACGTGGTGCACTGCCCCGAGTCCAACCTCAAGCTGGCCAGCGGCTTCTGCCCGGTGCACGAGATGCAGCACCGCGGCATCAACGTGGCTATTGGCACCGACGGTGCGGCCAGCAACAACGACCTGGACCTGCTGGGCGAGGTGCGCACCGCGGCCCTGCTGGCCAAGGCGGCCAGCGGCAATGCGGCCGCCCTGCCCGCCCACCGGGCGTTGCGCATGGCGACCCTGGACGGGGCCCGCGCCCTGGGCCTGGACGAGGAGATCGGCTCGCTCACCCCCGGCAAGTACGCCGACCTGTGCGCCATCGACCTCTCCGGCCTGGAGAGTGAACCGCTCTACAACCCGGTCTCGCAACTGGTCTACACCAGCCAGCGGGACAAAGTCAGCCACGTCTGGGTGGCGGGCCGGCTGCTGCTCAATGAGCGCCGCCTCACCACCCTGGACGAGGCCGACATCCTGGCACGCACCCGGGCCTGGCAGGCCCGAATCGCCCCGGAGGCCCCCCATGACTGAATCGGTGACCAACACCACCCGACGCAACGTCCACGCCCACGAGGTGGCCAAGTTCGATGCCGCCGCCTCGCGCTGGTGGGATCCGGGAGGCGAATGCAAGCCGCTGCACGACATCAACCCCCTGCGCCTGGATTACGTCGCCCAGTGCCTGGGCGGACTGCAGGGCCGGCGCATCCTGGACGTGGGCTGCGGCGGCGGCCTCCTAGCCGAAGGCATGGCCCGGCGGGGGGCCGAGGTCACCGGCATCGACATGTCCAAGCCCGCACTGCAGGTGGCGCGGCTGCATGCGCTGGAGATGGAAGTGAAGGTGGATTACCGCCAGATCACCGTGGAGGAATTGGCGGAATCGGACGAACCGCGCTTTGACGTGGTCACCTGCCTGGAGATGCTGGAACACGTTCCGGACCCGGCCTCCGTGGTGCGCGCCTGTGCCCACCTGGTCAAGCCGGGCGGTCAGGTGGTGTTCTCCACGCTAAACCGCAACCCCAAGAGCTATCTCTTCGCCATCGTCGGCGCCGAGCATGTGCTGCAACTGCTGCCCAAGGGTACTCATGACTGGCAGCACTTCATCCGCCCGTCGGAACTGGACAGCTGGGCCCGCCAGGCAGACCTGCAGCTTTGCGGACTGAAGGGGCTCACCTACAACCCGCTGACCCGGCAGTACCGGCTGACCGACGATACCAGCGTCAACTACCTGGCCCACTACCAGCGTGGTCCGGCACCGGCCGGGGCCGGGGCGTGATGCGGGGTCGCGAGGTAGAAGGGGTCCTGTTCGACCTGGACGGCACCCTGCTGGACACGGCCGCAGACCTCTCCGATGCCCTGAACCGTGTACTGGTGGAGGAAGGCCGCACCCCCCTGCCCGATGCCCGTATCCGGCCCACGGTGTCGCACGGTGCCGTGGTGATGCTCTGCCACGCCCTGGCCCTGGCCCCGGATGACCCCCACATGCCGGGGCTGCATGAGCGCATGCTGCAGCACTACGAGGCGCACATCGCCGAGCGGACCCGCCCCTTCCCCGGCATGGAGGCGGTGCTGGAGCGGGTGGAAGCGCAGGGCCTGCCCTGGGGGATCGTGACCAACAAACCGGAACGACTCACCCGGCCGCTGCTGGCAGCCCTGGGCCTGGACCGGCGGGCCGGGGCGGTGGTCTGCGGCGACACCGCCGCAAAGCCCAAGCCCCACCCGGCGGCCATGCAGGCCGCCTGCAGCCAGCTGGGCGTGGCCCCGCAGCACTGCCTGACCGCCGGCGACGCCCTGCGGGACATCCAGGCCGGCCACCACGCCGGCTGCATGACACTGGCCGCCCTGTTCGGCTACCTGGGGGCCGGTGACCACCCTGTCAGCTGGGGCGCGGACGGCCTGATCGCCAGCCCCTCAGACATGCTGCGCTGGTTGCCCTGAGCAGGCCGCGCCGGGCCGCGATCAAATCAAGTCCCGCGGGATGCTGCGCGAGATATTGTGCGCGTGGACCCGCTCATCGCCCTCGTAGGCGTCCATCTCCGCACGCAGGTGGAACTGGCCCGCATCGGACGTGAGTACGGTGCGGGTCTCCACCCGCACCCGCCAGTCGTCCCGCCACAGCTCACGCACCGCCCGGGTCTCGCCGCGCACCGAGCCGTACTGGTTGCCGGTGTGGCTGTACCACTCCACGGTGCGGATACGCATGCTGAGGCCAATCTCGTCCAGCTGAAAGGCCCCTTCGTCCTTTTTGACCTCCAGCGTGGAGCGGTCGGACGCCAGGTCCCGGGTAACCGTCCAGCCGTAATCGCGCGGCTGCAGCAGCGTCATCGCCGGTCCGGGGCTTTGTACCGCTGGCCCGGGCCGGCGCAGATTCTCCTCTTCGGCCGCCGACTCCCGCACCGGCAGTTCCAGGCAGCAGCCCTCGGTGAGGAAGGTGAGCCGCGGCGACTCCGGCGCCGGCCAGACCAGCGGCCAGTAAGAGGTGGAGATGGAGACCCGCAGGCGGTGCCGGGCCGGGATACGCTGACCGATGTCGTTCAGCTTCACCCGCACGCTGTAGAACTCGCCCGGCTCCAGCGGCTGGGGGTCGTCGTGGCCATTGCGGTGGGTGAGGTTGAGCAGCCCGTAGGTCAGGCGCGTGGCCTCATCGTTGGCCGCCACCTCCGACAACCGCACTGCCACCTGGGCCACCGGCTTGTCGGCCGCCACCATCAGGGTGACCGCCGGCTGCCCCAATAACTCCAGGTCCTGCTCCAGCGGGTCACTGGTGAAGATCAGCGCGCCGCCGTCCTCCTCGCGCTGATCATGGGGCAGATCCGGGGTGGCGGTGAACGAACACCAGCGCCCGGCAAACAGCCCCACCGACAACGGCGACTGCAGGGTCAGATCGGTGTGTTCCGCCGGCCGGGCGCTGCTGTCGCCGATCTGCCCCGGACGCAATGCGAGGCACTCGCGGCGCACGCCCGGGCTGGGCCAGCCGGGCTCCGCGACCCAGCGCCCGGGCCGGTGCCGCGCCCCGGTGATCGGCGGCATGGTGTCCTGCACCCAGGCCCGAAGCATGGGTTCCGACTCCACCCCGTTGGGTACCTCCTTGAGCCAGCGGTCGAACCAGCGGAGCACCTCGCCCAGAAAGTCGATGGCCGGCCCCGGCACCCCCTGGTGGGGGTACTTGTGGCCCCACGGCCCCACCAGGCCCATTCGCGGACCCGGCAGGTTCTCCAGCATGCGGAAAACCGCGTTGGAGTACCCGTCCGCCCATCCCGAGACCGCCATCACCGGGATCTGTACCGAGTTGTAATCCTCGTTGATGGAGCCGTGCCGCCAGTATTCATCCCGGCGCTGGTGGCTCAGCCAGTCCTCCAGCCAGAAGCCGCTCCCCCCCATGCGCTTGTGCCACTCCTCCCGCCAGCCGTCACCCACCAGGGCGGGATCGGGCGGCAGCGCAGAATGGCTGTACATGGCCGACGCCCAAGAGAGGTTGTCGCCGAGCAGACACCCGCCCATGTAATGCACGTCATCGGTGTAGCGGTCGTCAGTGGAACAGACGGTGACGATGGCGCCCAGCTCCCGAGGCTGCCGGGCCGCCAGCTGCAACCCGTTGAAGCCGCCCCAGGAGATGCCGATCATCCCCACCCGGCCATTGCACCAGTCCTGTTCGGCCAACCAGCGCAGAATGGCCTCACCGTCATCCAGCTCAATGGGCAGGTACTCATCGGTCAGCAGCCCCTGCGACTCGCCACTGCCACGGATATCCACCCGCACGCAGGCGTAGCCGTGACCGGCCAGGTAGGCGTGGGTGGCATCATCGCGCGGCCGGGTGAACTCCCGCTTTCGGTAGGGGATGTACTCCAGGATGGCCGGCACCGGATCGTGCACGGCGGATTCCGGGATCCAGGCCCGGGCCGCCAGCTGCACCCCGTCCGGCATGGGGATCCACAGGTTCTCGACCACCCGGACACGTTCGGGCAGTTCACTCAGGGGTATCACCTGCGGTTTCTGCGGCATCAGGCCACCTCCGGCTTCTCGATGCGGAAATCCAGCCCGTCGCGGATCGCCTCGAAACGGGCCTCGATGTCCTCTTCATTCTCGCCGCCCAGGAACACCAGCGCCAGACAGTAACTGTAGCTGTCCTGATCCCAGAGCCGGGAGAGCCAGGCGCCCTCCCGGGCGTGCACCTCGATGCGCGTGCCCGGATAACGCCGCTCCAGCGCCCGCACCTCCGCCTCGGTGGGCACCCGAGTGACCTTGCCGTCCTCGAACGCCCGCACAAAGCACTTGGCGGCCATGGGCGACGCCCCCTGCCGCTGGGGGAACTCCGGGGCCCGGCCCAGGGCCAGGTCGACGGCCACCTCCTGGTGCGAGACGCCATCCACCTGTTCGAACAGATAGCAATGGGATTGCGACAACCGGGTATTCACCTCCAGCAGCCAGACGTGATCGCGCGCACGATCCCAGTAGAACTCGATATTGAAGGGCGCATTGTCGTAGCCGATGTGCTGCATGAACCGGCGCGACTGGTCGATCATGCGCTGCTGCACCGACGCCGGCAGGGCCGAGGGGTACTGATAACGGCGAAAGGAGATGCCGTTGGCCTCCGGTACCGAGTCAATCACCCCGTAGACATGAATTTCGCCCTGGTAACCGTAGCCCTCCAGGGTGCACTGCTCGCCGCCGATAATGCCCTCCGCCAGGCAGTGACCACCACCCACACCGCGCACGGCCTCCGGGAGGTCCACGTGGTCGAGCAGGTAGTCGAAGGGTTCGGCGAAGCGGCCAATCTCTTCACGGAGCCGCCTCCGGGCCCGCTCGAAATCCTCCGGCCCGTCGATGCGAAAGCCCAGGTAGCTGGAGAAGGACTTGATGGGCTTCACCCAGAAGGGGTACCCGATCTCGGCCTCCAGCCGCTCCCGCGCGCCCTCATCGAAGGGGTCGAAGGCAGCGAAAGGCGGGCAGGCCTCGGGAATCACCCTGGCCTGCTCCACCCGGGCCCAATACTTGTGCTCACAACAGAGGACGGCCTCCAGGGAGGCGGAGGGCAGCCCGTACTCCCGAGCCAGCAGCGGCACCGTGGTGCTGACCGGGAAGTCGATGTAGTGGATCAGCCCGTCCACCGAGCCCTGGAACCCCTTCAGTCGCGCATGGACCTTCTCCATCAGGTGGGGGATGTCGTAGTCATCCCGTTCCACCAGTTCAGACTGATCCAGCAGACGGTGAAAGGTGTAATCCTCCGCGTGCCGGACGCGCTTGAGGAAGGCGTGGTTTTCCTCATTCAGGCCGAATACGAAGATGTTCTTCTGCGCCATACCACCACCCCCTCTCGAACATCACATAAATGACTGGCTATCTATCAAGCTGGGATTCACGGTGCGCCATTTCAAGGCGCTGCGTCCCCAGGCCGCACCGTGTTAGATTAGCCGTTCTGTTTACCGACGACGCGTGCCGCCCCGTGCAACCACTGGACTACTGCCGCAGCAAGGCTGCGCCGCCCGGCTCCAGCCTCCACTACGCCCTGCTTTTTGCCCGCCCCGACCAGCGCGACGGGCTGCTGGCGCTGCACGCCTTCCATGCGGAGGTGTCCGCCATACCGGCGCAGGTGAGTGACCCCATGGTGGGGCAGGCCAAACTGAGCTGGTGGCGCGAGGAGCTGGACCGCATCTACCGGGGGCAACCGGAACACCCGGTGGGCCACGCCCTGCTGCCGGCGGTTCAATCCGGGCTACCCCGGGACCGGTTCCAGGACATCATTACCGGCACCGGGATGGACCTGGAGTACGGCCTCTACCCCAGCTTCCGGGAGTTGTCCGCGTACGGGCACCAGGTGGGCTGCGCCATGGCCGAACTGGCCATGCGCCACGCCGGGTATACTGACCCGCAAAGTGCACGCTTCGGCCATCATCTGGGCATGGCGTTGATGCTCACCGGCCGGCTGCGCCAACTGGGCCGGCACGCCCGGGCCGGACGGCTCTACCTCCCGGAGGACGAGATCCACGCCGCCGGGCTCTCCCGGGATGCCCTGCTGGACCTGCCGGCGGATCACCCCGGGCTGCAGACCCTCCTGCAACAACAGGTGGACCGGGCGCGGGACTTCTTCCGCCAGGCGGACGACGGCCTGGCCGACAGTGACCGCGCCGCGCAGCGCCCGGCACTGGTACTGGCCGCGCTCTACCAACGGCTGCTGGACGAGCTGGAGCGCCAGGGGCTGCCGATGCTGCAGCGGCGCGTTCACCTGACCCCGCTGCGCAAGCTCTGGATCGCCTGGCGCACGGCACGCAAGACACCCAAACCCAACTAGATACCGAGGCAAAAGCGGCATGAGCAACCCCCTCAGCGGCAACTACAAGGCGTCCCCCGAGCACTTCCAGGACCGCGTCATCATGGTGACCGGCGCCTGCGGCGGGATTGGTGGCGCCGTCTGCCGCCAACTGGCAGAAGCCGGCGCCACCGTGGTTGCCCTGGACAAGGACATGAAGAGCCTGGAGCGGCTCTACGACGACCTGGACGGCCGAGGCCCCGCCGAGCCCGCGCTCTACCCGATGAACCTCCAGGGCGCCATGCCCGAGGACTACGACGAGATGCGCGACCGGCTGACCGAGAACTTCGGCCGGCTGGACGGCCTGCTGCACTGTGCCGCCGTGCTGGGTCGCCCGGCGCCGGCGGAGATCTACGACCTGGAATCGTGGTTCATCACCGTGCACATCAACCTGCACGCCCCCTACCTCGTTACCCGCGCCTGCCTGCCCCTGCTGCGCAAGTCCGAGGACGCCTCGCTGCTGTTCACCAGCGCCCGCGAGGGGCGCGAGCAGATGGCCTACTCCGGTGCCTACGGGGTCTCGGCCGCCGGGGTAGAGGGGCTGATGCGCATCCTCGCCGCGGAGATGGCCGACACGACATCGGTGCGGGTCAATAGCCTGGACCCGGGCCCCGTCCGCACCCACTTGCGCTATCAGGGGTACCCCGGCGAAGACCAGAGCAAGCTGCCCACCGGCAACGACGTGGCCGGCGCCTTCACCTGGCTGCTGGGTCCGGAAAGCCGGGACGTCCACGGCCAGTCCCTGACCCTCGGCCGCTGATCGGTCCGCATGCCCCAGGCGCTCACCGGCCCCCGGCTCCAGGCCATCTACCAGGCGCTGCGCGCCCACCACGGCCACCTGGACTGGTGGCCCGGAGACGGTCGTTTCGAGATCGCGGTGGGTGCAGTGCTCACCCAGAACACCGCCTGGACCAACGTGGAAAAGGCCATCGCCCGGCTGCAGGCAGAGGACCTGCTGGCGCCGCGGGCCATGCTGGACTGTCCCACCGACACCCTGGCCGAGGCGATTCGCCCTTCCGGCTACTTCAACGTCAAGACGAAGCGGTTGCGGGCGCTGTGCACCGCCTGGCTGGAGAACGGGGGCGAGCAGGGGCTGGCGGGGCTGGACACCGACCCCCTGCGCGAGCGCCTGCTGGCGGTGCACGGGGTGGGCCGGGAGACGGCCGACGACATCCTGCTCTACGCCTTCGAGCGGCCGGTGTTTGTCATTGATGCCTACACCCGCCGCATCCTCTCCCGGCTGGGGCTGGTGTCGGGGGATGAGGGGTATGACGTGCTGCGCGGGACCATTGAGCAGGCACTGGGGCCGGACGTGGCGCTGTACAACGACTACCACGCCCAGATCGTGGCCCTGGGCAAGGATACCTGCCGGCCGAAGCCCCGTTGCGGGGCCTGCCCGCTGGCGGCCGATTGCCCAACCGCCGATCAACCGGGGTCAGCCTGACCCTCAGATAAAGTCGAACAGGGACAGGCCCTGCAGCCGGGTATAGGTCTGCTGGGCAGCCTGCAGGCCCACCAGCTCCTGGTTGAAACGGCCGCTGGCCTCGGCGTAGTCCAGATCCTCCAGCTTCGACTTGGCCGATTTCAGGTCGAGCAGCGCCCCCTCGTTGGCGTCGCGGCTGGAGTCCAGCGCGTTCATGCGCGCGCCCAGTTCGGACCGGACCCGGACGACGTTCTCCATGCCCTGGTCGATGTCGGCAAGGAAGCGGTTGATGGCGTTGTTCATGGCCGGGCCGTCGCCATCGTTTTCCAGGGTCTTGATGAGGTCGTCCACGGACTTGAAGATGGATTGGGGTTGCGCGGCTTCGACGTTGAAGCTGTCACGGTCGGCCGGGTTGCCGTCCATCTTCACCTGGAGTTCCTGAGCGTTATCGTTACCGGTCGGGATGCTGATGGTCATGCCGGGCTCGTAGGGTTCTTGCTCTAAACCATCAACGGGATTCTCCTCACTCGGGTCACCCGCGTAAACGGTGTAGGTGAGCTCTCCTCCATCCTCGGAGAACTCCACCACGAACCGCTCATCCGGGTTCAACCTTGCTGGGGTATCCCCCACGGTAATGATGCCGCTGCCAGCGTTCTCCGAATCCTCGGACACCTGGTACTGCCCGTTGCCATTCGGGATCTTCATGAAGGCATCGAAGCCGGAGTTGTCCACCGCGATGGTGCGGGAGGGGCCGATGCGGACCTCGCGCTGGCCCTGGTCCCCGTTGTATTCCACCTTGCCGCCGGCAGTCTTGGTGAAGGGCTGGGTGCGGGTCTCGGAGCCGGCGAACAGGTACTCGCCGTTGCCGTCGTCGGTGTTGGCCAGCTGCACCAGCTGGTCCTGGGCCTCGCGCAGCTCCGAGGCGATATAGGCCCGAGTCTCCCTGTCCTGGGAGCCGTTGGCGGCCTGCACGGAGAGCTCGCGCACCCGCTGCAGGGTGTTGCCGAACTCGGACAGCACGTTCTCCGACAGCCCCAGCCGGGTCTCGGCCTGGTCGGCGTTGCGGTTGTAGCGCTCGACCGTGTTGATGGCCTTGTCCAGCTCCAGGATGCGCGAGGCCCCCGCCGGGTCATCAGAGGGGTTGAGGATCTCTTTACCGCTGGCCAGTTGCGCCTGGGTCTTCGACAGCGAGGACTGCTGCGAGAGGATATTGTTCACGCCCTGGAGGGCCAGTTGGCTGGTGGATAAACGCATGGCTGCTTACCTCTGCACCGCGCCCAGTAGGGTCTGGAACAATTCATTGGAGACGGAGATGACCTGCGCCGAGGCGGCGTAGGCCTGCTGGAAGCGCAGCATGTTGGCCGCCTCCTCGTCCAGGTTGACGCCGGAGAGCGCCTCGCGCGCCTCGACGGACTGGTCCAGCAGGGTCTCCTGGGCATCCCGGTTGGACTGGGAGCGGCTCGTGTTGGCGCCCACGTCCCCGACCAGGCTGCTGTAGGCCTCCTGGAAGGTGCTGTTGCCGCCGTCCATGGTTTCCAGATCTTCAAGGCCGACCATGGCCAGGGCGTTGCCGTTGTCACCCACGGCGTTCTGGTTGCCCTTAATGGTGAAGGTATCGCCTTCTCTGGGTTCACCGGAGATCGTGAACTCACCGTCCAAGCCATCGAGATCAAGGTCATCACTCAGGCTGAATACCTTACCCTGCTGGATATCGAACCCATTCTCCGGATCATCCGGGTTGTACGGCAGAAAGATATCTTCCCCGTCTACCTCGACGCTAAACCCCGGGCCTTCACCTTCATCCTGAACAAATTCGAGCTCAATTTCGTCGTCAAAAGGCAACGAATCATTCGCGGCAGTCAGTTGAACGGGACTGATTTCGCCCGTGCCGGTGTTAGAGGACTGGCCGTCATCACCAACGCCCTCGCCGGAGATCAGTGCCGAGGCGGCCGCAACCTGATTGGGGCGGCTCAGGCGGGTATCAATGCTGGAGGCGCCGTTGCGGGTCGGCTGCACCTCGAAACGGTCGCCCTCCGCATATTCATCGGAAACATCAAAGGTCAGCCCTTCCATGGAGAACTGACCGTCGTCGATGTCATCCTCGCCGAACGTTTCCGAATCTCCAGTGGAGCGGTTCGTGACGGTCCACTCATCACCGTCGAACTCCATCCGGTAGTTCTGCCCGGTCAACTGACCGATGTTGTCCCGGTCAAAGCTGACCTCGGGCTGGCTGTCCGTATCGTCTGAAACGGAGACCGACGTGACCCGCGGCGGTGCCACGCTGAACAGGTCCGCGCCCGGCTGCGGTTCGCCCGAGTCGAACTGCACACCCAGGTTGTGCTGCCGGTTCATTTCCTCGGCCACGGTGATGGCGATGCGCCCGAGGTCATCATTCACCGGGTTGAGCACGTCGTCGCGGAACTCCATCAGCCCGCCCAGCGACCCGCCGGAGATGTTGCGGGTGACATTGGTGCGGCTGCTCGGGGTTTCCACGAAGAGGTCGAACTGCTCCGGGTCGCCATCGCTGGGGGCAATATCAAGTTCGTTCGCATTGACGCCGTTGACCACCGGCTGGCCACTGCCGATTGCGACGTTCACCGCCCCGTCGGCCTGCTCCACCACGCGCACGTCGGTGATCTCCGCCATCTCGCGCAGCAGCTCATCGCGCTGGTCCAGCAGGTCGTTGGGCGGCTGCCCGACGCGGTTGCCCTCTCGCACGATCTCGCGGTTCAGGTCGGCCACCGCCTCGGAGAGCTGGTTCAGCTCGGTGACCTTCTGCTTCATCTGCTGGTTCACCTCGCGCTCCAGTTCGGCGGTGCGCTGGTCCAGGGTGTTGAAGCGGGTGGCCAGGCTGTCGGCGGCGCTCAGTACCTGCTGCTTGGCGGTGGTGGAGTTGGGGTCGTTGGCCAGGTCGTCCAGGGCGGCGAAGTAGTCCTGCAGCGCCGGGCTGAGACCGGCATCGGCGTCCGCCAGCAGGTTATCCACCCGGCCTGACAGGCCGGCCATGGTGTCCAGGCGCTCGAACTCGGAGGTGTTCTTGCGGACGTTCTCGATCAGGTTCTGGTCGGCGAGACGGCGGACCGTGTCCACCTGGGTGCCGTTGCCGACAAAGCCGGCACCGGTGCCGGAGGGCGGCCGGGTGCTCTGCTCCACCCGCTGGCGGCTGTAGCCGTCGGTGTTGACGTTGCTGATGTTGTGCGACGTGGTCGCCAGCGACCTCTGCGCCGCCATCAACCCCGAAATGCCTGTCTGCATTGTGCCCGCCATGCCTGGTTACTCCCTCAAAAGGCCGCCTTGCAGCCCTTCAGATACTGTTATCGGCCATCGCACCGCCAACTTGACCGGCTGCGTCACCCGGCACCCGACTCGCCGCTGTCGGCCATGCGCAGGGGGTTGTCATCCACGTGCCGCAGGTGCTCGCTGTTCATCACCCGCTCCAGCTTCTCGGCGTAGCGCGGGTCGGTGGCATAGCCGGCATCCTGCAAGGCGTGCACAAAGGCGGAGGGGTCCTGCCCCTGGGCCAGTGCCTCGCTATAGCGCGGGTTGCGCTGCAGGAAGTCGGCGTAGTCGCGGAAGCTGTCGGCCACGCCCTGGTAGGCACGGAAGCTGGCCTGCTCACGCTGGGCCACGCCGTCACGGTATTCCAGGGTGGGCACAGTAACGCTCTCGCCCTCCCAGCCGTGGGACTTGATGTTGAAAAGGTTGTGGCTGCTGCCCTCACCCTGGTTTATAACGTGCTGCCCCCAACCGGTCTCCAGCGCCGCCTGGGCGATCAGCGCACGGGGCGAAACGCCCAGTTCGGCCGCCGTCTCCTTCGCCGCCGGCAACAGGTCGTTCACGAAGGCTTCCGGGCTGTCCCAGGGGGGGCCGCCGGCCGACGCCCGCGGCTCGCCCGCCGCCCCAGCGGCATCATCCACGGCACCGTCGCGTTTTTCCGCCTCTCTACTCGGCACCTCGGACTCGATCTCCGGCATCTTGAGACCACTCATCGCCGGCACCACGTCCTCGCGCTCGGCATCCGCACCGTCCATCAACGGCTGGGCCCGCTCCGCCGGGGTGGCCCGGGCGGGGATGGCCTGGCGGCGGTAGTCCTCCAGATCCCGGGGGGCCGGGTTGCCGCCCTCATCGTCCAATCCGGCGTGCTGCAGCATCTGCCGCTCCACCATCTCGGCCAGCCCCAGGCCCTGCCCCGACCCGGCCATGTCCATGCCGATCTGCTGGTCGAAGACCTCCATGTACTGGTCCTCGGCGTTGCCGCCGAACAGGTCGTTGCCCGGGGTAGTTGAACGCATCTGCTTGAGCATCATCTGGATGAACAGGCTCTCGAACTGCTCGGCCACCTGCGAGATGGATTCCCGCGATGGGTTCTGCAGCCCCTGGCGCAACTTCGCCGTGCCCGATGCCGGGTCCAGGGCATTGTTGGCGTGTACCTGTGCCGACTGGTTATGGATGCTCATCGCGCCTGACCTCAGATGATGATCAGTTCCGCCCGCAGGGCCCCGGCGCGCTTGAGCGCTTCGAGGATAGACACCAGGTCCCCCGGCGCCGCGCCCACCTGGTTCACCGCGTTGACGATCTCATCCAGCGTGGTGCCGGGGCCGAAGACGAACATGGGGTTCGCCTCCTCCTCGATCTCGATATCGGTCTGCGGTACCACCATGGTCTCGCCCTCGGTGAAGGGATCGGGCTGACTGACGAAGGGCGCCTCGGTGATGGTCACCGTCAGACTGCCGTGGGTAATGGCCGCCGGACGTACCTTCACCTCGCTGCCGATCACCACCGAACCGGTGCGCGCATTGACGATCACCTGCGCCGGGGCATCCCCCGGTGTCACTCGGATCTCTTCAAGAAAGCTCATGAAGCTGACCCGCTGGTTGGGCGTGCGCGGCGCCTGGACCTGGATCGAGACGGCATCCTGCGCCTGGGCGGTGTTCGGCCCCAGGTTCTCGTTGATGGCCTCCGCCACACGGTGGGCGGTGGTGAAGTCCGGGGTATTGAGGTTCAGCACGATATCGCCCTGCTCGGAGAAGGGGCTGTTCACCTCCCGCTCCACCGTGGCTCCATTGGGAATGGTGCCGGCGCTGGGGATATTGACGGTGATGCTGGAGCCGTCTGCCCCCTCGGCACCAAAGCCGCCCACCAGCATGTTGCCCTGGGCCATGGCGTAGATCTCTCCATCCGCGCCGCGCAGGGGTGTCATCAACAGGGTCCCGCCTCGCAGGCTATCCGCGTTGCCCAGGGAGGAGACGGTGATATCCACCTCCTGCCCCTGGCGGGCAAAGGGTGGCAGTTCGGCGGTGACCATCACCGCCGCCACGTTGTCCACCTGCATGTTCACGTTTTCGGGGATGGCGATACCCTGGGAAGACAGCATGGAGCGGATGCTCTGGATGGTGAAAGGCGCCTGACTGGACTGGTCGCCGGTGCCGTCAAGCCCCACCACCAGGCCGTAACCCACCAGCTGGTTGCTCCGTACGCCCTGCACCGAGGCGATGTCCTTGATGCGCTGCTCGGCCTGGGCCACGCCGGTGAGCAGCAGCACCAGGGCCAGGAGCAGAGCGGGTAGCGTTACCCGTAGTACCAGATTGAGCTGTCGCATGATCCCCCCTTGCACTGCCTTCACAGCGGCCACCAGCGGCTGTTGAACACGCGGGTCAGCCAGCCGGGCCGGTTGCTCTCGGCCAGCGCGCCGGTGCCGGTATAGGCGATCTGCGCATTGGCCACCCGCAGCGACGACACGGTGTTGTCGGCACCCACGTCGTCCGGCCGCACGATGCCGGAGATGGTCACGTACTCGGCGCCCTGATTGAGGGTCAGCTTCTTCTGCCCCTCGATGACCAGGTAGCCATTCGGCATGGTGTCGGTGACGATGGCGGTCAGCGTGCCTGTAAGTTCGTTGCTCTGGTCCGCCGCGCCGTCGCCGCTGAAGCTGCGGTCCGCCTCGGCATCGAACTCCAACGGCACGCCGCCCCGGGTGGCCTCACGGCCGGCCCAGGTGGGCGCTGGCAGATTGGCGTTGCTGCTCTTGTTCATGGAACTGCTGGTGGACTTGCTGGCGTCGGTGTTCTCCTCGAAGAGCACGGTGATCACGTCACCCACTCGGCGGGAGCGCCGGTCCTCGAACAGACGTTGTTCGCCCCCCGCCTGAAAGATGGCGCCGTTGTTCTGACGCTCCGGCTCGGCGATCTCGGGCAGCGGCAGCGGCTCCGGCGCCTGATCCGGCACGGAGGCGCACCCCGCCAGCACCGCGGTGGCGAGCACCAGGAACAGCAGTTTGACTAGCCGGTTATCCATGGCCCGCCCCCTAGATATTGTTATTGATGAACTGCAGCATCTGGTCCGTGGACGAGATGGCCTTGGTGTTGGTCTCGAAGGCGCGCTGGGTCTCGATCATGTTCACCAGCTCCTCGGCAATGTTCACGTTGGAGCTCTCCAGCGCCCCCTGCATGAGGGTGCCCACGCCATCCAGCCCGGGGTCGGAGATCTGCGGCGGCCCGCTGGCCGCGGTCTCCTGGAACAGGTTGCCGCCCATTGGGTCGAGGCCGGCCGGGTTCACGAAGTCCGCCAGCTGGATGTTGCCCAGCTGCTGCGGCTCCGCCTGGCCCGGCAGCTTCGCGCTCACCGTCCCGTCGCGGCCGATGGTGACGCTGGTGGCATCCTCGGGGATATTGATCGGGGGCTGCAGCTGGTAACCGGACGAGGTCACCATCTGGCCCTGGTCATCCACGTTGAAGCTGCCGTCCCGGCTGTAGGCGATCTCACCGTCGGGCATCAGGATCTGGAAAAAGCCGTCGCCCTCGATGGCCACATCCAGCGAGTTCTCGGTCTGCTGGATATTGCCCTGCATGTGGATCTTCTCGCTGGACATCACCCGCACACCGGTACCCAGATTGAGCCCGGTGGGCAGCAGGGTGTCCTGGGTGCTCTGGCCGCCCGCCTGCCGGACGTTCTGGTAGATCAGGTCCTCGAAGTTGGCCCTGTCTTTCTTGAAGCCGGTGGTGTTGACGTTGGCCAGGTTGTTGGACACCACCTGCATGCGCGTCTGCTGCGCATCCAGGCCGGTCTTGGCCACCCAAAGTGCTGGATTCATGGCATCTGCCTCCGTGGTGTCGAATTCCTGCCGTTACCGGCTTACTTGCAAGCTCCGGGCCATTCAGCTGTTGCGCAGCAGCTGGGCGCTGGTCTGGTCGTTCTCTTCCGCCGCGGACATCATCTTCACGTAGGTCTCGAACTGCCGGGCGTGGTCGATCATCTTCACCAGCGCATCGACCATGTTGACGTTGCTGCCCTCGAAAGCGCCGGAAACCAGACGCACCCCGGCGTCGGCCTCGGCCTCCTCGCCGTCAGCCAGGCGGAACAGGCCGTCCTCGCCCTTCTGCAGGTTCTCATTGCCCGGATCCACCAGCTTGATGCGGTCCAGCTCTACCCACTGGTTGGGGTTCTGGCCGGCCGGTATGATGCTGATCGTGCCGTCATCGCCGATCTCGATCTCGTCCGCCGGCGGCACGGCCACCGGGCCGGCCTCACCCATCACCAGGTTGCCGTCACCGGTGGTCAACAAACCGCCGTCGGCGATCTGCAGGTCACCCCGGCGGGTGTAGGCCTCGTTGCCATCCGGGCCCTGCACCGCCAGCCAACCGTCACCGTTGATGGCCACGTCCAGGTCCCGGCCCGTCTGCACGATGCCGCCCTGGGTGAAATCGCTGCCCACCGTCAACTCCTCGGAGTAGACCCGGGAGTCATGGCCCGGGCCGCTCACCGGTGCGGACATCAGGGCATCCAGATCGGCGCGGAACCCGGGGGTGTCCACGTTGGCCAGGTTGTGGTTGTTGTGGTGCTGGGCCTCCAGGGAATGCTTCGCCCCGGTCATGGCCAGGTAAACCATGCGGTCCATGGATCTTGCCTCCCCGCCCTGGCCGGGCGCAGGGCCCGGCGCGGCGGTCATGCCTCATCAGCGGATGTTGAGGATTTCCTGGGTGATCTGGTCTTCGGTGCTGATCATCTTGGCGTTGGCGGAGAAGTTCCGCTGCGCGACGATCATGTTGACCAGCTGTTCGGAGATATCGACGTTGGCCTGCTCCAGGGCGCCCGATTCGATCTGACCGAAATCGGAAGTGCCCGGCGTGCCGATAACCGGCTCACCGGCCTCGAAGGTGTCCGCCCATTCGGTATCGCCAACCGGCTGCAAGTTTTCCTGGCTGGGGAACTTGGTGATGCCCACACGGCCCAGCGATTCGGATTGGCCGTTGGTGTAGCGGGCGAAGATAGTGCCATCGGACTCCACGTCCAGGCTGGAGAATTCACCAGCGGCGAAGCCGTTCTGGTTGATGTCGCTGACGGCGAAGGGGGAGCCGAATTGGGTGATCTCGGAGAAATCCAACTCAACTTCTTCGTCTTCGCCCAGCCCGAAATCCAAGTTCTCGAAAATACCGTCGCTCTCCAATACGCCGTTTCCATCGAACTCCAGCGATGGGTCGTCGTCCGCACCAAGTCGAACAGGCTCATCAAGGCCATCCACTTGCGCGTGCACATCCCACTTATTATCGTCGACCTTCCTAAAGAAGAAGTTTGCCGTGCGCTGGTTGCCCTGCGAGTCGAAGAAGGTGGTGCTAGTGGATTCGTTGTAGGTCGCCGTGTCCGATGGGTCGAAGGCGTCTTCCTCGTCGATTACTTCTGCACCCGCATCGAGATTCGCCTGAACACTCGCCTCAGTGGTAGCGCTCGGAGCCACATTCCCGGTTTGAACCCGGAGTTCCTGCGTGCCGTCGCCGACATTGTTGCCGTCTTCATCCACGTTGTACCCGGTCAGCCGCTTACCCGCCGAGTTGGTGATCCAGCCATCCCGGTCCAGTTGGAACGCCCCGGCACGGGTGTAGGTCACATCCCCGTCATCGCTCATGCGGAAGAAGCCGTTACCGCTGATCCCCAGGTCCAGGCTGTTCTCGGTGAAGTCGAACTGCCCCTGGTTGAACTGCTGGCCTACGTTCTGCAGACGCACGCCCTGCCCGATGGACAGACTCGTCACCCCCAGGTTGCTGAAGGAAAACAGGTCGGCGAACTCCGCCCGGCTCTCCTTGAAGCCCGTGGTATTGCTGTTGGCAATGTTGTTGCCCGTGATGTCCAGGTCTGATTGCGCGGCGTTCAGGCCGGTCAGCGAGGTTCCGAATGACATGATGCTTCCCCTTTTTATTGATCGCTGTTACTGCACTCGACGGATGTCGGACAGGGCCATCTCGCCCAGACCGTCCAGGTTGACCCTCGGGCCCCGCTCGCCCTCCCCGGCCAGCGTCACACTGAGCACGGAGGCGGCATTCATGATCGGCAGGCCCTTTTCCTCGCCGTCCACCTGCGTGGTGGCGCTCACGCGGTAGTCACCGGGAGGCATCTCCCGCCCGTCATCGGACAGCCCGTCCCAGGCGAAGGGCAGGTCGCCGGCTGGCTGCTCACCGGTGGAGAGGGTCCGGACCCGCTCGCCGGCGGCGTTGTGGATGCTGATGTTGGCGTTGCCCACCGCTGCCGGAAGTTTGACGATGCCCGTCAGCTCCCCCTCAGCCGGCAAGCGCCCCTGATCGGTCTCCACCAGCACGTCACGGCCGACAAGAGAGGCGGCCTGCAGCGCCTGGTTGGAGCGCATGTCGCTCTGGAACTCGGAGAACGACTTCTGCAACTCGTCCATGCCCGAGGCCGTGGTGAACGAGGCGATCTGCGACATGAACTCGCCGCTCTCCATGGGGTTCATCGGGTCCTGGTTCTGAAGCTGGGTGATCATCAGCTTGAGAAAGTCCTCCTGCCCCATCTCATTGCCCATCTCGCGCTGGGTCGGCTGTTGCCGTTGGCTGTCACTGGCTTCGGCGCCGCTCACGTTCATGGTGATTCCCTCCGTCTAGTGCCGGTGTCCGGCTGCCGCCCGTTACTGCTGCCCGAGTCGCAGGGTCTGCAGCAGGAGTTCCTTGGAGGTATTCATTACCTCCACGTTGTTCTGGTAACTGCGCGAGGCGGAGATCATGTTGGTCATCTCCTCCACGGAGTTGACGTTGGAGCGGTACACGTACCCTTCATCATCCGCCTCCGGGTGATTGGGCATGTACATGGGCTGCACCGGGGCGTCGCTCTCGACGATCTCATCCACCTGCACGCCCACATTGGTGCCATCGGGCTGACCGGGGTTGCCCATCACGCTGCCACTGCCCTGCCCCTGCTGGGCTGCCTGGAGCACCGAGGCGAAGACCGGCTGACGCGAGCGGTAGGCCGCCTCCGGGCTTCCCGCCACCGTCTCCGCATTGGCCAGGTTGCTGGCCACGGTGTTCAGGCGGGTCTGCTGGGCGTTCATGCCCGAGCCGGATACGTCAAAGACCTTGAATAAAGACATGTGTCAAATCTCCGTCATTCGCCCCGGATCGCGCCGAGCAATCCGGTGATCCGGTCACCGAGGAAGGTCAGCGAGGCCTGGTATTGCACCGAGTTCTCGGCGAACTTGGCCTGCTCCACGTGACTCTCCACCGTGTTGCCATCCAGCGCCGGACCATGCGGCACCCGGTACAGCGCTTGCGGGTCACCGTCCAGCCCACCGCCGGGACTGACATTGAAGTGCTTCTCGTGGGTTGCCTGCATGGGCCCGGTCCCACGGCTCTCGGCGGCCTGCATGGCCGCCTGGAAGTCCATGTCCTTCGCCTTGAAGTTTGGCGTGTCGGCGTTGGCGATGTTGGATGCCAGCATCTGCGAGCGCTCGCCGCGCAGGCGAAGCGCCAGTTCCTGGGTTCCGAAGGCTTTATCCAGCGAAAGGCTCATTGCTCACCTCACACGAGTTTCCTGTGAGAGATAAAGCAAACGGCATGCCAACTAAAAAGGGGTGGGGAATAAAGAGGGTTCGGTGAAGGGCTGCAGGGTGGGCGGCCAGGGTTTTCCGCTCAGCGGCAACCCCCAACCGGATTCCAGGCTGTCAGGGCCGGCGGTAAACCACGCCGCCATCCAGCCGATGCATTTCGAAATCTCCGGCGTACCCGGAGAGGGACTCGGAGGCGCCGATGATCAGCCAGCCACCCGGTCGCACACTCTGCGCCATACGGTGGATGATGTCCCGGCGGGAGTCGGTGGAGAAATAGATCAGCACGTTGCGGCAGAAGATAATGTCGAACCGGCCCAGCGAGGCGTAGCTGTCCAGCAGGTTGTGCAGCTTGAAGGTGGCCCGCCGTTTGATCTCCGGGCGCACCTCCCAGACGTCATCCCCCAACTCACGGAAGTAGCGCTGCTGGCGCTCGGAGGTCAAACCACGCCGGGCGACGCTGGCGCGGTACCGCCCCTGGCGGGCCGCCTCGATCATCCGGGGGGCGATATCGGTGCCGACAATCTCGGCATCGATGCTGCCCCTGCCCGTCCGGTTGAACTCGTCCACCGTCATGCTGATGGAGTAGGCCTCCTGTCCGGAGGAACAGGCGGCGGACCAGACGCGCACCGAGCGCTGGTTCTGCTTCACGTAAGCGGGCAGGATGTGCTCCTTGAGCACGCGGAAGGGGTAGCCGTCACGAAACCACTGGGTCTCGTTGGTGGTCATCGCCTCAATCACCCGGGCCTGCAGCGTGCCGCTGCCCGGCCGGCGCAGGCGTGCGACCAGTTCGCCCAGGTCGGACACCCCCTGGTCGGCCATCAATGGCCCCAGGCGGCTGGCCACCAGGTACTGCTTGTTATCGCCCAGCACGATCCCGCTGGAGGTCTCCAGAATCTGGCGGAATGCCTGGTAATCCTGCTCTTTGATGGCTGAAACGCTCAAGCTGGGCTCCTTGCGTGTTCGACCCCTGAAAGCCGGCCCTTCCCGGTGGCCGTGACGGCGTGCCGGCGCAGTATAACACCCCGACCGCCCCACGCCGACGCTGCCCGGGGCCTCGGGATCAGCCCGCCGAGACAGTCTGAAGACGCGCCTCTAACTTCTCGGCGAGTTCGTTCGAGCGAAACTTGGAGAGGAAGTCATCCGCCCCCACCCGCTCGACCATCTTCTCGTTGAACACGCCGGACAGGGAGGAGTGGAGCAGGACGTTGAGCCCGGCCAGTCGCTGGTCATCGCGGATACGGCTGGTCAGGGTGTAGCCATCCATGCGGGGCATCTCCACGTCGGAAATGACCATCAGCAGCCGCTCCAGCGGAGAGCCTTCCTCCTCCGCCCAGGTCTGGAGCAGTTCCAGCGCTTCCTGGCCATCGCGCACGGCCGTGCATTGCAGGCCCAGGTCCTCCACGGTATGGACCACCTGCCTGCGGGCGATCACCGAGTCATCCGCCACCAGTACATGCCAGTCATCGGCCCCCGCCAGCGCTTCGTCGGCACCGCCCTCGATCTGCCTCGGGTCCAGACCACCGGCGGCGTTGAGCTCCGCCAGGACCTTCTCGACATCGATGATCTGAACCATCTGCCCATCCAGGCGGGCAATGGCGGTCAGGTAGGTACCGCCCGAGCCCTGGGACGGCGGCGGCAGCACGTCCTCCCACTTCATGTTGACGATGCGGTCCACACCGCCCACCAGGAACCCCTGCACGCTGCGGTTGTACTCGGTGACGATCACGTAACCGCCCCCCTCCACGTCCAGGGGCGCCCCGCCGATGGCCATGCTCAGATCCACGACCGGAATGGTCTGTCCCCGGATATGCGCAATGCCCCGCGCTACCGGATGGCTGTTGGGAACGCGGCTCAGCTTCGGCGCCGGAATGACCTCGCGCACCTTGAACACATTGATGCCATATCGCTGCGAGCGCCCCATGTGAAACAGCAACAGCTCCATCCGGTTACGCCCGGCCAGCTGGGTCCGCTGATTTACCGCGTGCAGGATCTGCGACATGACTTCCCCCAAGATACGAAAGACGCCCGATGCGCCCGTGCTCTTACAGTCATCGGACAAGGGCGGCCGGACTTGAGCCCCGCTGTCACCGAGCCTGTTTTTCCGACCTATTCCAACAGACATTATCATGTTTGGACACCGGGCCTGCTACGGGCACCCCGCCAGACATAGGCATGGATCATGCTTGCTTCCCTTCAGCAATCGCCCGGACGGGCCTGAAATGGGGAAAATCCACTCATGCTGAACGGAAGAATGTCGATAAGGCGCATTGGCATGACTCTGGTGGCAGCCATTTTTCTGACGGCCCCATGGGCGGCTCAGGCGGAGCGGCAGCCGCTCGAGGATATCCGCGCCACGGCGGCGGAGTGGGCCCAACAGGCCTACGCAGAGCACGGCGACACGCTGGAGGTGGAGATCGGCCGGCTGGACCCCCGCCTCCGCCTGGCCCGCTGCGACGGCGAGCTTGAGGGGTTTTCCCCCCACGGCGATCGCGGTGTCGGCAATCTGACGGTCGGGGTGCGCTGTACCGGCACCCAGCCCTGGACGGTCTACGTCACCGCCCGGGTGGACACCGAGGTGGAGGTGCTGGTGGCCGCGCAGCCGCTGCGCCGCGGCGAGCGCATCCGCCCGGGCAGCCTGACCCTGGAGACCCGGTCGCTGTCCTCGTTGAACCGCCCCTATGAGACCGAAGCGGACCGCCTGATGGGCATGGAGGTTCGCCGTTCCCTGCGCCGGGGCGACCTGATCAGCCAGACGGCACTGGCGCAACCGCAGCTGGTGCACCGCGGCCGCACCGTTACCCTGCGGGCCGGCAACGGCGCCGTGGCCGTCACCGGTCGCGGCAAGGCCCTGGAAAACGGTAGCATGGGCGATATCGTCCGCGTGGAATCAGGCAGCTCCGGCCGGGTCATCGAGGGCCGGGTGGTCGGCGAATCGCTGATCGCTGTCGGGCAATAGGCCGGATCACCGGGCACGGAATTCGCATGTTCTCAAACCGGCAGGAGAAGGCTAAAGTCTTCGGAACACCTGCCGACATATTATCCAGAGTGGGCGTCCGGCCGCTGACCACAGGGCCGGGTAACGTGACCTGGACGGAGAGACGACAATGACCGACCCCATCAACAACGGCAATCGGCTGCCCGGCTCCCCCGGCCTGAACCCCGGCGGTGCAGGCAAGGCGGGCAACGCGAGCCGGCAGGAAGGCGCCGCCGACCGGCCAGCCACTGCCGACAACCGCGGTGCGGATCAGGCCAACGTGTCCGATCGCCTGCAGGCCGTGCGCCAGCAAATCGACGCCACGCCCGAGGTTAATCAGGAGCGGGTCGAGGCGCTGAAGGAGCGCATCGCCAACGGTGAGTACCCGGTGGATGCCGACAAGATCGCCAGCCGGATGGTCGAGTTGGAGAGCCTGCTGCAGCGCTGAGCATCGGCAACGGATGACGGACTGACATGACCATGACCGCCGTAGAGCCTGCCATCGTCGACGCCCTGCAACGCTGCAGCGACTGCGCGCAGTCGGTCATGGCGGTGTTGCGGCGCGAGCGCGCACTGCTGGATGAGCGCGACGCGGAGGGCCTGACCGCGCTGATGCCGGAGAAGCTGGAGGCACTGTCCGCCCTGGAAAAGGCGGAGCAGCAGCGGGCGGAAGCGGCCAAGGCGCTGGGCTACCCGGCCGGGCCGGAAGGCATGCAACGATTGCTGAAAGACCATGAGCAGCCCGAGCTGGAGGCTGCCTGGCGCGCCCTGACGGATCAGCTGCGCACGCTGCAGACCACCAATGAGGCCAATGGCCGGCTGATCCATCGCAGCCTCGAGCAGACCAGCGAGGTGCTGGCCATTCTCACTGGGGGCGGCGCGGGCACACCCGCCACCTACGGCAGCGACGGCATTCAGGGCAGTCGCGTTACCGCCGGCCAGGGCGGCGTTGGCCGCAGCATCACCCGCGCCTGACCCCCCCACCACGGCGCTGTTTTCAGCGCGCCGGTTCGATAACCCGCCCCGATTCCCTGCCGTCGGTGAACGTCGGCAGGCGTGTATTGTCTCAGCAGTACGAGCTATAGTAAGTCATTCATTCGCAGTTCCCGGAGGCCGCATGGTCGAGATCAACGCGAACCCGACAATCGCGCAGCAGGTCGCCAACTCAGGCGCCACCCAGGAAGCGCGGCGTAACGACCCGGCGAACACCACCCAACAGCAGGCGAACCAACCCGCTGCTGACACCGCCAACCCGGTGAACAACACGCCCGGCAACGAGGCCGCCCGCCCGGTCGAGCCCAACTCGGGCAGTGACCAGGTGACCCTGAGTACCGGCCAGGACCCGGTCGACGATGCGGACTCGGGCGCCCAGAACAGTGAGGCCGCGGCCGCCCTGGCGAATGAGGTCAGCGAGGCGGTGGCCGAGCAACCGGAGGCCGCCCTGGCCGCTGCCAGTGCCGGGTTTGAAACCAGCGATAGCGAGCGCGCCGAGCGGGCCATCGCCGCCCTGTCCTGAGCCCCTTTCCCGGTGACCTGACGCAAAAAGCCCCCAGCGGCCATGCCGTGGGGGCTTTTTGCTGCACGGGCCCGGTGCAGAACCGGGCCGGTCCGGGTCGCTTTACTTGACCTTTTCCTTGATGCGGGCGGACTTGCCGCTGCGCTCGCGCAGGTAGTAGAGCTTGGCGCGGCGCACATCACCCCGGCGCTTGACCTTCACGCTCTCGATGATGGGGCTGTAGGTCTGGAAGACGCGCTCGACGCCCTCACCGTGGGAGACCTTGCGCACCGTGAAGGCGCTGTTGATGCCCCGGTTGCGCTTGGCGATCACGACGCCCTCGAAGGCCTGCAGACGCTCACGGCCACCCTCTTTGACCCAGACCTGCACGGTCACGGTGTCGCCGGGACCGAACTCGGGAATCTTGGCCTCGCGGGCCTCCATCTGCTCCTTGTCGAGCTGCTCGATGATGTTCATGCCTGTACCCTCGGTTCTCGATTTACCGGTCCGCTGTCCGGTGCTCATCAATGAATTCTTCCAGAAGCCGGCGGCTATTATCGTCCAGCTCCTGAGCCTGCAGCAATTCCGGCCGCCTCAGCCAGGTCCGCCCCAGGGCCTGTTTGCGCCGCCAGAGATCCACCTTGCCATGATCGCCCGACAACAACACCGCCGGCACCTGCTGGCCCTCCCAGCACTCCGGCCGGGTGTAATGAGGGCAATCCAGCAGCCCCTCGGTAAAGCTGTCTTCCTCGGCGGAATCCTGGTGGCCCAGCGCCCCCGGGATCATCCGGGTGACTGCATCTACCAGCACCATGGCCGGCAGTTCGCCCCCGCTGAGCACGTAATCGCCGATGGACCACTCCTCGTCCACTTCGGATTCGATCACCCGCTCGTCGATGCCCTCGTAGCGCCCACAGATCAGTATCAGGCGCTCTTCCGCCGCCAACTCGCGCACCCCGGCCTGGTCCAGCCTGCGCCCCTGCGGGCTCAGGTAGATGACCCGCGTGGGCAAGTCACTGGCCGCCCGGGCCTTGCGCAGCGTGGTAGCCAGTGGCTCCACCTTCATGACCATGCCGGGACCGCCACCGTAGGGACGGTCATCCACCGTACCGTGGCGATCGGTGGCATCGTCGCGCGGGTTCCAGAGCTGCAGGTCGAGTAACCCCCGCTCCACCGCGCGCCCGGTGATGCCGTGCTCGCCCACCTGGGCGACCAGCTCCGGGAACAGCGTGACCACGTCGACCCGCCGTAGCCGGCCCGTGCCGCGTGCGCCCTCACCGTTGTCCTGCGCCCCGGTGGTCAAAAGTCGGGATCCCAGTCCAGTTCGATCACGCCGGCCTGCAGGTCTACCCGGCGGACAATCTCGCCGTAGACGAAGGGCACCAACCGCTCCCTGTCACCCTTGATCACCAGCACGTCATTGGCGCCGGTGGCGAACAGGTGGGCTACCCGGCCCAGCGTCTCGCCGTCGGGCGTGCGGGCTGTCAGCCCCTCCAGGTCCGCCCAGTAATACTGCCCTTCCGGTAGTTCGGGCAGGTCACCGCGCGGGATGCCGATCTGCAGACCGATATACTCGCGGGCCTCGTCGCGGTCGTTCACACCCTCAAAGGCAACAACGAGCCCCTTGCCCTGCGCACGGCCCCCGGTGCGCTCCACCGGGGCCCAGTCTGCGTTACCGCGGCGCAGGTACCAGCGGGGATAGTCCAGAATGGCGGCTCGCGGCTCGGTGTGGGAAAACACCTTCACCCAGCCCCGCACGCCATGCAGGCCAACCACCTCGCCCATCAGCACGATGTCGTCGGCCATCCCCTACTGCCCCGGGCAGCGTTACTCGGCAGCCGCAGTCGCGCCCTGGGCCTCGGCCTTGCGCAGCAGCTTGGCGGCACGCTCGGACGGGCGGGCACCCTTGTCCAGCCAGTGACGCGCACGCTCCAGGTCCACCCGCAGGGGCTCTTCCTGGCCGGCAGCGATGGGGTTAAAAAAGCCCAGGCGCTCGATGAAACGGCCATCACGGGCGTTGCGGCTGTCCGTCACCACGATGTGGTAGAACGGGCGCTTCTTGGCTCCGGTCCTCGCCAAACGAATGGTTACCATTGCGTAAACCAACCTCTTCAACTGAACAAAGCCGCGCCCACCTGGGAGCGCAGACACGGCTACGGCAAACTTGAGTAAGCCGGGCATTGTACCGGTTTTGCACGCAAAGTGAAGAGCCTGGATTGCATCGCGGAATGCCGGCGGCAGACGCCCTGCGCGCACCGTACTCTCTCCCCGGCCAGCAGGACCGACGGCGCGCTGACGCAACTGGCAGCCGACATTGGTGCCTGCGCCCATGCCGATGGCCAGCCGCGTTATCTCTGTCAGGGTGGTCATCAGAATGGGGCGCAACCGCCTGATCCTGGGCGTTGTGTACCGTTGAACTACCCTGGGGTTTAGTGCATGGTTCCTTGGTCATCCTCAACAAAACAGGGCGGAGAACCAGACAATGACCGGAGGAGAACTGCTGATCGTATTCCTGGGGCTGGTAGCGGTCGCCATCGTCGGTTTTGTGGTGGGTCGCGCCACATCATCTGGCAGTGGCCAATCGCACAAGCTGGAGCAGGAACTGAAAGAGGCCAAGGAGGCCCACGACTCTTATAAACAGGAAGTGAACACCCACTTCGAGAAGACGGCCGAGCTGTTCAAGGACATGACCGGCGCCTACCGCTCGCTTTACAACCACATGGCGGAGAGCAGCGGCAAGCTGGGCGTCGGACCAAGCGATCCGCTGTTGGAGGCGGACCCGGCCCGGCAGGAGCAAACCCGACTAGACTACGGCACAGCCGACGCCGAGACTGACGAGACAGCCCCGGCCCCGGAACGGCCGGCGGATTATGCTCCGGAAGAGACACCGGAAGAGAAAAAGGGACAACAGGCCCAAGAAGGCCAGGCCGGCACCCGCGACGACAAACGCTGACAAGCCCGCCTTAAACGGTGCCCCGACCCTCGGGCGGGGCACACACCCTACCGGGCACCGACGGCCCCGGCCTCGGCCTCGGGCATCAGGAAATGCCCGCGGGCCGTGGCGATGATCCGGTCCGGATCCCCTTGCCAGGCGGCCACCGCAATGTTGGCCACCCGCTGGCCCTGACGCCAGACCCGGCAGTCCCCCATGACATCCTCCGGCCTGCCCGGGCGCAGGTAGTCGATGGAAAAGTCCACTACCCGGGGCAGGGCCGCCAGCTGACAGTCCGCCTCCCAAAGGATCTGTGCCTGCGCCGACAGCTCCATGAAACCGCCCAGCACGCCGCCGTGAATCGCCGGCAATGCCGGATTGCCGATCAACTCCTCGCGATAAGCCAGCCGGAACTGCAGGCCCTCGTCGTGCAGCAATGGCTGCATGCCGATCAACGCCGCGTAAGGCCATTGCTCAATGGCGGCCTGTAACGCCCGGAACCTTGATTCGATGGGCTCTGCACTCACCGGCTGCCCTCCACGAAACCAGGCACCTGCCCCGTGCGCATGAAGCTACTCATGCTGGCAGCGACGGGCCGGGCCCGCTCGCCTTCCGGGAACACCGTGCAACGCGCAAAGCAGATGTTGGGGGTCACGCGGTAGCACTCCGCCTCCGCCACCACGGCCTGGCCAGGCCGGGCCCGGGCCAGGTGATCCACGCGCAGGTCCAGGGTGGCCACGGCCTCCAGCCGGCCGAGCCGGCAGAGCACCGCCGAACCACTGGTCTGGTCGATCAGCGTGGTGATGACGCCGCCGTGGAGATGGCCGCCCTGCGGATCCCCCACCAGGTCGTCGCGATAGGCGAGCCGTGTCTGTACGCGCTCGGCGTCAGCCTGGCGGACCTCAATGCCGAGCAACCGCCCATGAGGCAGTAGCTGGAAGAACTCCCGCGCCATCTGGAGCATGTCAGCGGTTTTGACGTCCTGCGCCACTGGACAGCCCTCACGTGTGAACCTGGTGTCAGGTTACCAGAAAGGGACCCGTCTGCGCCCGGAATCGAGTAGGAGGGGGAGTTGCCTCCCCCGTCCTCTCACACCACCGGGCGAACGGTTCCGTACCACGGCGGTTCACGCAAGATACTTGAGCCGATGGTGATGATCCATCAGCGATACCAGTTGAAGCCGATCAAAGCGCTTTTTGGGCAGCGCCTGGTTCATGTGCGAGGCCCCGGCATTCCACCACGGACCGCGTCCGTTGGTGGCGCTGCGCCAGGCTCGCTCCTCACCCAGTCCCAGGCGCATGAGCATCACCGCCCGACGGCGCGGGCGTTTCCATTGCCGCCATAGTAGCTTGCGCAGGTGCCGGCGGATCCACCCATCCAGTTCCTCGAAGACGCGCTTCACCCCGGCATGGCGGAGGTAGTTCAACCACCCCCGCAGCTTCGGCGCCAGCTCGGCAATGGTGCGCCGTAGAGAGCATCCGCGACCGCGTCGGAACACCGCCTTGACGCTGGCCTTGAGCCGTTCCACCGGCTTGGCCGCCACCTTCAGGCGGACGTTGCGTTTGCGGTTGCACACGGTGTAGCCCAGAAAGCTCCGTTTCCAGGGGCGGTCCACCGCGGTCTTCTCGCGGTTGACGCGAAGCCGGAGCCGTTGCTCCAGAAAGCGCGTCATCGAGGCCAGCACCCGCTCTCCCGCACGCTGACTATGCACGTACACGTTGCAGTCATCGGCATAACGGCAGAATCGGTGGCCCCGGCGCTCCAGTTCCCGGTCCAGGTCGGTCAGCAGAATGTTCGACAGCAGCGGCGAGAGCGGACCGCCTTGCGGCGTCCCCTCCGTGCGTGCCGTCGCCACTCCGCCTTCCATGATCCCGGCCTGAAGGTAGCGGCGGATCAACCTCAGAACCTGGCGGTCGTCCACCCACCGGGCCACGCGCGCCATCAGCACGTCGTGGTTCACCCGGTCGAAGAACTTCTCCAGGTCCACATCCACCACCCAGCGCCGGCCTTCTTCGATGTGCCCGCGCGCCGCACAGACCGCCTGGCCTGCGCTCCGACCCGGGCGAAAGCCGTAGCTGTGCTCCGAGAACGTCCCCTCAAACAGGGGACTCAGCACCTGATGCAGGGCCTGTTGGATAAAGCGGTCCAGCACCGTCGGGATACCCAGCATGCGGCGGCCGCCCCCCGGTTTCGGGATCTCGACCTTACGCACCGGGGCCGGTCGGTAGTGGCCCGCTTCCAACTGCGCTCTGATCCCGGGCCAATGGACCTTCAGGTAGCCTTTGAACTCGGCCACCGTCATCCCGTCCACGCCAGCGGCGCCCTTGTTGCGCACCACTCGGTCATAGGCCCGGTGTAAATTGCTCCGTTCCAGTACCGCCGACATCAGTCCCATGTCGGCCCCTCATGGGTCATCCCCGATCGCGCCGCAGGGCTTGTCGCCTTGTCCCGGTTATCTCGCAGGTTCCGCCCGCTACCGCCCCAGGCAAGGAAAGGCCTCTCAGCCTCCCGGTCTGCAACTCCACTCCCCATCGAGCGATCCGGCACCCAATCCATCTCACATGTTCGGCCCTTCAGTGGACGGTTACCCCACCTACTATGGCCTCGGCTGACTTCTGCGCACCCATCACGCCACCTCGCAGCAGCGCTAGCCTGTGGCAGGCGTGCAGACCTCCCAGGGTAATGCGCGCGACCTTCACACTTATGCCCGCCGCATCTACGCCGACAGCTCCCGTGCAAGTACCGGGCTTTGAAGATAGACGCCTTCTCACCCACTGCCGTCGCCTCGTATGCGATTCCTGTTCGTCGGACCAGTGCTTTGCCTTCGGCTTCCTTCAGATTCCACCTCACGATGGACACCCTTGCCGTTCGGCTAACCGTTCCCCTTGCCGGGCCGGTAGAGGACTTGCACCTCCAAGTCATCCGGAAACCACCACAGCCCCCGGAATAGCGCCACTCAAGGCGCTGCGCGCCATGCCTGGCGCACACCAAAAAAGCCTCCGACCATCCCTGTCGGGGGCCCGCAGCAGGGCGGCCGGCGGCCACCCCGTCCTGCTCAGCAAAACGCGGAGGATGGATCAGAAATCGACTTTCACCCCGGCCCAGAACTCACGCGGCTTGCCGGGCCGCGCGCCGGCCGGCCGATAGTGCGCGACATACTCCTTGTCGGTCAGGTTCTCCACAGCCCCGAAGAGCCGCACGTTATCGTGCACCCGATATTCACCGGACACATCGAAGAGCAGACGGGAATCGATCCGTTGGCTGCTCAAAGCCGGATCTGCCTTGGCATTGACCGAATTGACGTAGTTGGCATTCAGGGTCAAGCGCCACACTTCCTGGGCCAGTCCAATGCTCGCATTGATCTGGTGCTCCGGCACCTCCGGCAGGGAATCACCCCGCCGCGCGTTGGCCCACTGATTCGGGGCATCACCCCCGATATCCTGCTTGAACTCGCTCTGAGTCCAGGTATAACCGAGGCTGATCGGCACGCTGATGCCCAGATCCTGGGAGCGACCGAGATCGTGGATCAGGAGCGCCTCCAGACCATAGATGTCGACTTCGCCGGCGGAAACCGTATCCCCGATATCCGCGGCTCCGCAGCCGCCGCCCACTGCCGTGCACTCGATGTTTATGTTGGAGTACTCGTTGAAGAAGGCGATCACTTCGGACCGCGTGTTCGGCCCGCTATAACGGAAACCCACCTCATAGTTGGTGCTCCGCTCCTCCTTGTCGTCCGGGCTGGCCCCGCCAGGCGCGAACCCGCGGTGCACACCGGCAAGCACACTCCAATTCGAGTCGATGTCATAGGTCACCCCCAAACCGGGAATCCAGACCCGGTAAGTGTTGGAGCGATCCCGGTCCAGGCTTGAAGAATTCCTCTGGGGCGTGCCCCAGTCGCGCCGCCGAATCTCGATGTCCTCATAACGCAGGCCGGCGGCAATCTGCCACGGACCCCGGACCATGGTGTTCTGCGCGTAGGTGGCGATGGCATCCGCCTCTGTCAGACGGTTGGTCTTCGACCCGAACGGCTCGCGCTCGTCGAGGAAGAGATCACCCTGATCGCTGACGGCATAGATATCATGCCACTGATAGCGATCCTCTTCGTCCTCGTGGTATCGGACCCCCACCTCCAGTTCATGCGACCACGCGCCGGTGTCAAACCAATAGCCGCCCTTCAGGTCGATGCCCTGTGCATAGTACTCACGATTATTGGCGCGCAACGCGCCGCGTCCCTGGGTATTTTCGCCTCGCACCCAGGCCAACTCGTCAGCGAACTGCCCCGGGTAGTCAAGAATCGCCGAGATGCCGGTGAAATTCCCGTCACCGTCGCCATCGACCTCATGGAGCTTGTACCAGTTCCGCACCGTGTCCGTACGGTAAATCGTGGTGGTCAAATCGGTGTTGGCCGTCGGGGTAATGTAGTGGCGCAGCTGAAAGAGTTCGTTCTCCGTGTTGATCTCATCGCGCGCCGAGCCCACGTAGCGGCGGAACGGGTTGGCATCGAAGTCCTCCTGGGTCAGGCCCAGATAGGTGTCATCAATGCTACGATCATCCCGGGCGTACTTGAACTCCAACTCCTGGTAAACAGCGGCTGCCGGGTCGGTGTTCCAGCGCAGTTTAGTCATGAAGTTGCGACGGTCGAAGCCGGTATCCAGATCAGGCTGGTTCGGGCCGGAAGCCGGGTTGTCCAGCCGTTTGAATCCGTCGGACTGTTCAGAAAACCCCTCCAGCACCCAGCCGAACTGGTTGCCACTTTCGCCCAATGCAACGGTATCACCGACATTGGCATGGATTCGCCGCCCGTTGTTGGACCCGAAAAGCACATCCGCCCGCCCGCTGGTCTGACCGGGGATAGGCGTTGACAACATGTTTATGGCGCCACCGGTGGTATAAGGCCCGTGGCGAATGGCGCTGGAGCCCTTCTGGACCTCGACCCGGTCCATACGCGCCATCGGGGGGAAGTAGTAGGCGGCCGGTGCCGCATAAGGTGCGGGTGCGACCAGCACCCCGTCCTCCATCACCGTGATCCGGCTGTTCCGTTCCGGCGGCGTGCCGCGCATGCTGATATGGGGGAACTGGCCGTAGCCCTCCTCCTCGACGACATTGACCCCCGGCACCGCCCGCAGGATGCGATGGGGGTCGGAGTAGCCGTGGCGGTCCAGCACTTCCCGGTCCAGCGACTGGGCCGACCCCGGCACGGGACGAATCCGATCCGGGTCGCCCGTGATGGTAATCCTGTCCAGTAGGCGTGAACTGGATTCGGTTTCCGCCTTGACCCCCTGAACCCCGAAAGTCATGGCAACCGCCGCCGCTACCAGTGGCAGATCCACGCGCAACTTGAATGTTCTCATAAATCCCCCCTCAGAAAGGTGCTTGCACGGCCAAAAAAACGGCGGCACCTGGTTCTCTTTCCGTGTGCCGCCAAGCCGCTTCACATGTTCCAGAACGAAAGCTAATGCGAGTCATTCGTATTTGCAACCCTATTACAAGAGATTAGAGCACGTCTAAACTCCTGAATGGCAGCGCAAAGACCCGCAGAAAGCCCCTCGCCAGCGTGTAGCCGGCAGGGTTTCGCGGAGACAGCAGGTGGGGGAACGGCCGTCAGGCGCGCAGGGCATCCGCGCCTGACGGTGAGGAGGGAATGATCAGAACCGCTGCTTGGCCAGCCAGGGGATCATGCGCTCGAAGGCCTCTTCGATATCATTCATGCTCGCCGAGAAACTGATGCGCAACGAGTTGGGGCAGCTGTCGCCGAAGGCATCACCGGGCACCACGCAAACGCCGGTCTCCTGCAGCATGCGTATGGCCACCGTGGTGGCGTCGGTGTTCTGCGGCAAAGACGGGAAGATGTAAAACGCCCCCTGGGGCCAGTAACCAGTCAGATGGGGCGCGTCGCTGACCAGCTGCACCACCCGGTCCCGGCGCCGGCGGTACTCCTCCACCATGTGGTCCAGGCAGGATTTCTCTCCCTTGAGCGCCGCCACCCCCGCCCATTGGGCCGGCGTGTTGGCCACGGTGGTGGTAAAGATGTGGAACCTCCGCAGCTTCTTGATCGCCCCCTGGCTGGAGATGATCCAGCCGATACGCAGGCCAGACATGCTGTACGTCTTGGAGAAGCTGGACATCATCATCACGTGGTCCAGGTCGGAGGTGCAGTTGAGCACGCTGGCGTACTTCAGGTCGTCCAGCAGCAGGTGGTCATACACCTCGTCGCTATACACGTAGACGCCCCGGTAGGCGGCCTCCTGCACGATGGCCTCTATGGTCTCCCGCGGATAGACCGTGCCGGTGGGGTTGTTCGGCGAGTTCAGGATGATGCCGAAGGTTCGCATCCCTATACTGTCGATCACCTCCTGCGGGTCGAGCTGGTGGCCGTTCTCTGCCCGGGTCGGTATCGGCTTCACCTCCCCGCCATTCATCCGGATCAGCGGGGCGTAAAGGGGAAAACAGGGGTCCGGCACCAGGAACTGCCGCCCCGGAGCCGCGGTGGCGGCCAGTGCCAGGTAGATCGCCTCCGTGGCACCGGTGGTGACCAGCACATTATCCGGAGTCAACGGACGGTGGTAGCGCTCGGAGTAATACTCCGCGATCGCCTCGAGCAGTTCCGGTAGCCCTGCGTCCATGGTGTAACCGGTCTGGCCGTGACGCAGCGCGTCGATGTGGGCCTCGATCACATGTTCGGGCACCGGGAAGTCGGGCTGGCCGATGGACAGGTGGATCACGTCCTCCATCTCGGCGGCCATATTGACCATGCGCCGGATGCCCGGAATGGGCAGCGCCCTCAGGGCCGGATTCCACATGGGTTCCGGGGTTTCGGAGTACTCCAGCTCGACCGGATCCGCCACCATGCCCGTTCCTCCTATGCAGCGGCTGCGGATGACTGGTGATCGTCGCCCCATGCGGCGATCCCGACTTGTGCGCTAAGGTCCACAGTAGGCCCGGCAATGCGCCGGGTCAACAATTGACGCGACCCTCCGCTGAGGGCTACTAATGGGCACAGTGACGGGGGTTTCCGGGGTGCAGCACCCCGGGGCCCCCGGCTTTCGCGGATCAGCCAGAGCGCCAGCACAGGGAGTAGGACAAATGTCAGCCAACGCACAATCGGTCATCGCCCTGCTGACCGCCGTGGACGAGGACATCCCGCCCGGCCTGGAGGCGCTGGAAGGTCGGGCGCGGCTCATCCACACCCGCACGGTGGATGAGCTACGCGCAGCGCTGGACGAGGCCGATATCCTGCTGGTCACCGATTTCAATACCGACGTGGTGGAACAGGCCTGGCCGGCCGCACGCAAGGTCCGTTGGGTGCACGCCACCTCCGCCGGCGTCGACCGGCTGCTCTTCCCGGCGCTGCGCGAAAGCGACATCCCGCTCACCAATGCCCGGGGCATCTTCGACCGCCACATCGCGGAGTACGTGCTTGGCCTGATCCTGACCTACGCCAAGGATCTCCACACCACGCGCGACCTGCAACGCGCGCATCGCTGGCAGCACCGTGACACCGAGCGTATCGAGGGCCAGCGGGTACTGGTGGTGGGGGCCGGCTCCATCGGCCGGCAGATCGCCCGCGCCTGCGGCGCCATGGGCATGCAGGTCACCGGCATCGCCAGCCGCGACCGCGACGACGACCCGGACTTCCAGGCGGTCTACGGCAATGACCGCTTGCAGGCCGTGCTGCCGGAGCAGGATTACGTGGTCATCGCCGCCCCGCTGACGCCGGCCACCGAAGGCCTTTTCGATGAAGCGCTATTCCGCCACATGGCCGGACACGCCCGGCTGATCAACATCGGGCGCGGCCCCATCGTCCGCACGGACGACCTGGTCGCCGCCCTGCAAGCCGGAGAGCTGGCCGGGGCCGCGCTGGATGTCTTCGAGGAGGAGCCGCTGCCCGCTGACCACCCGCTCTGGGCCATGGACAACGTGATCATCTCTCACCACATGGCCGGCGACGTGGTGGGCTGGCGGCGCGCGCTTTCCGAGCAGTTCATCGCCAACCTGGAGCGCTGGCAGCAGGGCGAGGCCCTGCACAACCAGGTGGACAAGGGCCGCGGTTACGTCCCGCCCACCCCCTGAACCGAACAACCCGACACGGCCCCGACCCGCGGGGGCACACGAATGACACCACGAGGAGCGAACCATGGTCCAATCCCCCCTGCTGCCGAACCTGCACGGCTACATCGACGGCGCCTGGACACCCGCCGACAGCGGCGAGTGTTTTTCCGTGAGCAACCCGGTGAACGGCGATGAGCTGGCACGGGTTTCGTCCCTGGGGGCCGATGAGACCCGACGGGCGATTGACGCCGCCCAGGCCGCCCTGCGCGCGGGCAGTAGCCTGGAGGAACGCCAGGCGTGGCTCGACAGCATCGTCGACACCCTCAAGGCCCACAAAAAAGAAGTGGGCCGCATCCTCACCCTGGAGCACGGCAAACCGCTGAAGGAGGCGGAGGGCGAAGTACTCTACGCCGCCGGCTTTTTCGAGTACTGCGCGCGCAACCTCTATTCCCTAGGGCCGCGCACCCTGCACGAGCGGCCCAAGGACGCGACCTGGACGGTCTACAACCGGCCTGCCGGTGTCGTGGGGCTGGTCACCCCCTGGAACTTCCCCATCGGTATGATCGCCAAGAAGCTCTCGGCCGCCATCGCCGCCGGTTGCCCCAGCGTAATCAAGCCCTCCTCCAAGACGCCGCTCACCATGATCGCGCTGTTTACGCTCATGGACCGGGAAGTGGACCTGCCCCCCGGTTTCGTCAACCTGGTCACCGGGTCCTCCGGCCCCATCGGGGACACCCTCATGGAGGATGACCGCGTCCGGGTGGTGAGCTTCACCGGCTCCACCGAGGTGGGGCGCAAGCTCATCAAGGCCAGCGCGCCCGGGGTCAAAAAGCTGACCCTGGAGTTGGGTGGTAACGCGCCCTTCATCGTTTTTGCCGACACCGACCTGGACAAGGCGGCGGACCACCTGATCGCCAACAAATTCCGCGGTGGCGGCCAGACCTGCGTCTGCGCCAACCGCATCCTGGTCGAGGCCTCGGCAGAGGAGGCCTTCGCTGAGAAAGTGGCAACACGCGCCGCCAAGCTGAAGGTGGGTGACGGGATGGAGCCGGACACCGACCTGGGCCCGCTCATCGACCGTAACGGCTACGAGAAGGTCCGCCGGCACTTTAATGACGCCGTGGAAAACGGCGCCACCGTCGTGCTGGGCGAGGACCCGGGCGAGATCCACGACGACTGGGGCGGCTTCTTCCCCCCGGCCGTGCTCCGCGGGGTCCAGCCCGGCATGGACTGCACCTGCGAGGAGACCTTCGGCCCCCTGGTGCCCATCACCCCCTTTCGGGATGAGGACCACGCCCTGAAACTGGCCAATGACACCGAGTTCGGGTTGGCCGCCTATCTGTTCACCCAGAACGAGGCCCGGGCCCAGCGCATCATCCCGGCGCTGGAGTTCGCCCACGTGGGGCATAACACCGGCACCGGCCCGACGCCGGAGGCCCCCTTCGGCGGTATGAAATCCAGCGGCTGGGGGCGCGAGGGGGGCACCGAAGGGCTGTTCGAGTTCGTCGAGCCGCAGACGGTCCCGCGGGGCAACTGACCCCAGTTTGCGACAATTTGCCGCAACACGCGGTGTGCGCCATGTGAAAAAACGCCGGAAAAGCGCAGCAGGTAACTGCGTAATGGCGTGTAATGGCGCACATCGCATGCGGTGCTGCACAACAACCCACCGTTGACAGCCGCCACACGGCTGACATAAAAACGCGGTGTCAGACCATTTACCCGATCATTCCTATCCTTGAATGTCTGACCGTCCGGTGTGCCTGCCTTGGGCCACCGCAGCATTTTTCCGATCAGCCATCAGCGGAGATAGCGATTAAAATGTTTAACAGCACCCGCAATGTATTCGTAAGCCTGTGCGCTGGCGCAGCGGTCGCAGCCGGTGGCGCCGCCATTGCCGACGATCGCGGCGACTGGCCCCGCAGCATCACCGTGGGCACCGCCAGCCAGGGCGGCACCTACTACATTTACGGTTCCGGCTGGGCCAACATGGTTGGCGAATCGCTGGATATCAATGCCGGCGCCGAGGTCACCGGCGGCCCGGTGCAAAACGCCACCCTGGTGCAGACCGGCGACCACGAGTTCGGCATGGTCACCATGGGTCCGGCCCTGGCGGCCTGGGAAGGCGAGAGTGAGTTGGCCCCGGGCTTGGAGCACACCGACATCCGTGCCGTATTCCCCATGTACCAGACCGCCTTCTCGGTGATCACCCTTGAGGGCTCCGGTATCGAGTCCATGGAAGACCTGGACGGCAAGACCGTGGGTATCGGCCCGTCCGGCGGCACCTCCGACATGTACTTCCCGCAGTTCTTCGAGCAGCTTGGCCTCAACGTCCGCACCCGCAACGGCGGTGCCTCCGACCAGGTGGGTCAGCTGCAGGACGGCCTGATCGATGCCTTCGCCTTTGCGGCCGGCATCCCGATCTCCGCCTTCAGCCAGGCCGAGGCCCAGACTGACGTCAACATCTTCTCCGTTACCGAGGACGAGCAGGCCCAGCTGCTGGAGGCCTTCCCGGAGCTGGCCGCCTCCACCATTCCGGCCGACGCCTACCAGACCCTGGACGATGACATCCACGCCATCTCCATCTGGAACTTCGCCATTACGCACAAGGACATGCCCGAGAGTCTGGTCTATGGTGTGACCAAGACCGTGATGGAGAACAACGATGAGATGGTTCAGATTCACGGCGCGTCCAAGGAGACCCTGCCGGAGAACTGGGAGGTCAACGACTGGCTTCCCTTCCACCCCGGTGCGGTCCGCTGGTTCGAAGAGAACGGCTACGACATCCCGGATGATCTGCGCGGCTAAGCCACTGCGTATCCGGTGAAACCACCCCCATCCGCAACCGCGGGTGGGGGTTCTGTTTGTCCGGGCAGCCAAAACTGACATACCCGTCGGCCTGCCCGGCAGACCCCCTATCCGCAACGGGCCAAAAGCCCGACAACGGACAGTGAATCCAAACATGAATTCACAAAGGCAAGACAACCAGAAGTCACCCGACGAGAAGGACCCGCAAGCGCAGCAGGGCGCACCCACTGTCGTCGCCGACGACGTGACCGAGATTCCGCTCGGCCATAACGAGCGCGACGTCATCGGCTGGCAGCGCTGGCTGCTGTACAGCATCTGCGTGCTGTACACGGCGTTCCACCTGTATTCCCTCAACGTGGCGCCCATCGAGACCTGGGCGTTCCGCATCAGCCACGTGGCGGGCGGGCTGGTGATCGGCTTTCTGCTGACCACGGCGGCCACGTTGAACCGCACCGCCAATCCACGCGCCCTGACCACCGCGCAGATCGTCCCGCTGCTGGCCGGCGCAACGGCCATCGGCTATGCCGCCTTCTGCGTGGGCCTGGCGTGGTACCTGCGCGAGATGGGCGGCCAGCCCAACCCGCCGGACTGGGTCTTCGAGCACATGCGCTACGCGCTGATCGGCGGCACCGGCATCGCGCTGCTCTCCAGCTGGGTCTTCCGCAGCCCGGCCAACCGGGTGCACTGGCCGGACTGGCTGCTGTCACTGGCGGCCATCGTGGTGGCAGCGTTCATCATATTCGCCCTGTCGCGCTGGCGCATGGCGGCTGGCACCTCCTTCGTCGGCACCACCGAATTCCTGGTCTCGCTCACCGGTATCGTGCTCATCCTGGAGATGACACGCCGGGTCGCGGGCCTCGCGCTAGTGATTATCACCGGCGTTTTCCTGTTTTACGCCTTTGCGGGCCCCTGGCTGCCGGGCATCCTGGAGCATCGCGGTTACTCCTTCCCGCGCTTCTTCAGCTACGTCTATACGGACAACGGCATACTTGGGCCGACCACCGCGGTGTCGTCCACCTACATCATCCTGTTCATCACCTTCGCGGCCTTCCTGCAGGCCTCCAAGGTGGGTGACTACTTCGTGAACTTCGCCTTCGCCGCGGCCGGTCGCGCGCGGGGCGGGCCGGCCAAGGTGTCCATATTTGCCTCCGGCCTGATGGGCATGATCAACGGCACCTCAGCCGGTAACGTGGTGGCCACCGGCAGCCTCACCATCCCGCTGATGAAGAAGGTGGGCTACCACCCGCGCAGCGCCGGGGCCATCGAGGCAGCCGCCTCCACCGGTGGGCAGATCATGCCGCCGATCATGGGCGCCGGTGCCTTCATCATGGCGGAGATCACCGGCATCCCCTACACCGAGCTTGCGGTGGCGGCCATCATCCCGGCGGTGCTCTATTTCCTGTCCATCTACTTCATGGTGGACCTCGAGGCCCGCAAGATGGGCATGACCGGCCTGCGCAGGGATCAGCTGCCACAGCTGGGCGAGATGCTGCGCAAGGTTTACCTGTTCATCCCCATCATTGTGCTGATCGGCGCTCTGTTCATGGGCTACTCGGTGATCCGCGCCGGCACCGTGGCCATGCTCAGTGCCGCCGTGGTCTCCTGGCTGACACCGCACTGGATGGGCCCCAGGGCCATCCTGCGTGCGCTGGAGCTGGGCGCGAAGATGGTGATCCCGCTGGTGGCGGTCTGCGCCTGCGCCGGCATCATCGTCGGCGTTATCAGTCTCACCGGGGTGGGCGCACGGTTCGCGTCCATGCTGCTGGGCATCGCCCAGGTGGACGTGACCATTCCGCTAATCAACTGGACCATCGAGGGCAGCGGCCAACTGCTGGCGATGTTCTTCGCCATGTGCATCAGCATCCTGCTGGGCATGGGCATGCCCACGACGGCTGCCTACGCGGTGGCCGCATCGGTGGTGGCACCCGGCCTGCAACGGCTGGGCATCGACCCGCTGGTGGCGCACTTCTTCGTGTTCTACTTCGCGGTCATCTCGGCCATTACCCCGCCAGTGGCCCTGGCGGCGTACGCGGCATCGGCCATCGCCAACACCGACCCGCTGCGCACCTCGGTCACCTCCTTCAAGGTGGGACTAGCCGCGTTCATCGTGCCCTTCATGTTCTTCTACAGCCCCGCGCTGCTGGGTGAAGGCACCTGGGCCGAGATCGCTCGCGTGGTGGCAACCGCCAGTATCGGTATCTACCTGCTGACGGCTTCGGTGCAGGGCTGGTTCTTCGGCCACATGGTCTGGTACCTGCGGATCGGCCTGCTGGTCGGTGCCCTGTCGATGATCGCCGGTGGCTGGACCACCGACCTGATCGGCATCAGCATCGGCGGTGCACTGGTCGCACTGCAGCTGATCTTCAAGAAGCGGACCGGGGAACTGGCCGCTTCCGCCGACCAGGCACCCAAACCGCCGCAGACTTAACCCCCACGCGGGGCCGCCCTGCGGTATCATCTGCGAGGGCTGACCCGGGGCACCGGGTCGGCCCTCTTTTCGTTGGCAGCAAGGGAGTGGCCATGGGGTCCACCATCGCCGCGCTCATCAGCGTGTTCGGGCTAATCGCCCTGGGGCATATCCTCTACCGCACCGGCTTTGCGGCCGACGGCTTCTGGCCCACCGCCGAGAGGCTGACCTACTACCTGGCCCTGCCCGCATTGCTGGTGGCCCGCCTGTCGGAGGCCCCCCTGCACACGTTGGACCTGCTGCCGATCATCACCGTCCTGATCGGCGCCGTGCTGCTCATTTACCTGGCGCAGTGGGCGCTGCTGCGGCCCAGCACACCAGACGGGGGGCCTGCCTTCACCTCCGTGCTGCAGGGGAGCATGCGGCCCAACACCTACGTGGGCCTGGCCACCGCCATCGCCCTTTTCGGCGACAAGGGGCTGACCCTCGCCGCCATCAGCCTGGCGGTACTGGTACCACTGGTGAACATCCTGGCCGTGATCGCGCTGATGCGCTACGGAAAAAAGGGGGAACGGGGCGGCAACGGGTTCATCGGCAGTATCGTGCGCAATCCGCTGGTAATGGCCTGTGTGGTGGGGATACTCCTCAACGTGTTGACCCCGGGGCTGCCGGGCGCCGCGCTGATGTTCCTGGACGGCCTGGGACAGGCCGCGCTGCCGCTGGGGCTGATGGCGGTGGGGGCCGGCCTGTACTGGGGGGAGATCGGGCGCAGCCCGGGCGCGCTGGCACTCGCCAGTGTGCTCAAGTTGCTGGTCCTGCCGATGGTCACCGCCGTCGGCGGCTGGCTGATGGGGCTGGACGAGACGACCCTGGCGGTGCTGGTACTGTTCAGCGCCGTGCCCGCCTCGGCCTCCTGTTACATCCTCGCCCGACAGTTGGGCGGCGACGCGGTGCTGATGGCCACCATCCTGACGGTGCAGACCGCGCTCGCGGTGATTACCCTGCCGCTCGTGCTGGGCCTCACGCTCTGGCTGTTTTGACCGGCTACCGGTGGCAGCCCGTCAACCGAAGATACGCTCGCCTTTGAGCAGCACCCGGTGCTCCAGCGAGTGCAGGTGGTGGCGCTCCCGCTCCAGCTCATCGTGGGTGACCACCCGCGCCTCAATGGGCCGGTTGATCCGGCTCAGGCTGCGCTTGAGGTGGATACCCCGACGGGATGGCGGCTCGTAAGCTTCCGGCACCACCACCAGCAACTCGAGGTGGCGGTCTTCCGCTTCCGGCCCCTCCACCCCGGGGCCATAGAGGTAGATGGCTTCGGCCGGCACGGCCTCCCGAACGCGGTTGACGATCATCTCCTTCAGTTCATCCCTCAGCACCATCGGCCCGCTCCCTTAAAGCTGTTCCCTCACCACGCCCAGGAACTCATCACCGTAGAGCTCCAGTTTGCGCTCGCCCACGCCGTTGATCTCGGCCAGTTGCGCCAGTGTATCGGGGCGCGCCTCCACGATCTCACGCAGAGTGGCGTCATGGAAGATCATGTAAGGGGGAACCCCCTGCTCCTTGGCCAACTCGCGGCGGCAGCTGCGCAGGGCGTTGAAAAGTTGCTCGTCCTCCGGCCGGTCGAAGGGCGCATCCGGCACCCCCCGCTTTTTCCGGCCCCGTACCGGGGCCGGGTCGCGGCGCAGGTAGAGCGGCTGCTCGCCCCGCAGCACCGGCCGGCACCGCTCGGCCAGACGCAGCCCGCCGTAGCCATCCAGGTCCACGTCGACCAGGCCCAGGGCAACCAACTGGCGGAAGATCGTGCGCCACTGCCCCGGCTCCATGTCCGCCCCGATGCCAAAGACGGACAGCCGATGGTGGCCGAACTGCCTCGCCCGGTCGGTCTCCCGGCCCCGCAACACATCCACCAGGTGGCTGACCCCGAACGTCTGGCCGGTCCGGTAGACGGCAGACAGGGCCTTGCGCGCGGCTTCGGTTGCATCCCAGGTCTCCACCGGCTCCAGGCAGGTGTCGCAATTGCCGCAGGGCTCCGACAGGTCCTCGCCGAAATAACCGAGCAGGGACTGGCGGCGGCACCCGGTGAGTTCGCAGAACGCCAGCATGGCCTCCAGCCGGTGCCGCTCCACCCGCTTGTGCTCCTCCGCCGCCTCGGAGCTGTCCAGCATCTGGCGCAGGGTGATCACGTCCTGCAACCCGTAGCTCATCCAGGCATTGGCCGGCAGGCCGTCCCGCCCGGCACGGCCAGTCTCCTGGTAGTACGCCTCCACGCTGCGGGGCAGGTCCAGGTGGGCCACGAAGCGCACGTCCGGCTTGTCGATCCCCATGCCGAAGGCAACGGTGGCCACCACAATCAGCCCCTCCTCCTCGATGAAACGCTGCTGATTGCGTTGGCGCGTGGCCGAATCCAGGCCGGCGTGGTAGGGCAGCGCCTCCCGGCCCTTGCTGTTCAGCCACTCCGCCATGTCGTCCACCTTGCGCCGCGACAGGCAGTAGACGATACCCGCATCCTCCGGGTGTTCGTTCTGCAGGAAGCGCCAGAGCTGGTCGCGGGCATTGCGGCGCGGCGTCACCCGGTAGCGGATGTTGGGCCGGTCGAAGCTGGAGAGGAACTGCCGGGCCGCTTCCAGCCCGAGCCGGCGGGCGATCTCCTCGCGGGTGCGGGCATCCGCCGTGGCCGTCAGGGCAATGCGGGGCACGTCGGGGAAGCGCTCGTGCAGGACGCTGAGCTGCAGATATTCCGGCCGGAAGTCGTGCCCCCACTGGGAGACGCAGTGCGCCTCGTCAATGGCGAACAGCGCGATCCGCGCCCGCTGCAGCAGCTCCTGCATGCGCGGGGTCATCAGCCGCTCGGGGGCCATGTAGACCAGATCCAGCTCGCCCTGCAGCAGGCCCTGTTCGATCTCCCGCAGCTCATCAAGGGTGCGAGTGGAATCGAGCGAGGCGGCACGCACGCCCGCCTGGCGCAGCGCCCGCACCTGATCCTGCATCAGCGCGATCAGCGGCGAGACCACGATGGCCGCCCCCGGCCGCAGCAGTGCCGGCAACTGGTAGCAAAGCGATTTGCCACCACCGGTGGGCATGACCACCAGGGCATCGCCCCCGGCGCTCACGTGGCGCACGACATCCCCCTGCTGGCCGCGGAATTCGCGGAAACCGAACACCCGGTGCAGCAGGTCCGATGCCGGATCAGCCGTTTCGACGGTACTATGATCCACTACGTTAGACATCAAGACACCCTGCGCTTCCCTGCGCCCCTGATTTGGAATGACGGCACGCTAGCACCGGCCGGTTGCCGACGCAAACCGCACCAGTGCAGCCCCTTCACGGAGGATGATGACCGCGGTGGCCCGCCTGACCTGCAGCCTGCTCCTGTGCCTGACCGGCCTTGTGTTCGCCGGCCCGGCCCTGGCCATCGACCGCGTATCGCTGAGCATCGGTGATATCGAGGGCGAGGGCTGGCGCGCCGAGGGCCTGGACCTGCGCCTGCCCCTGCGCGGCGGGGAGGCCGAGGTGCGGGTCAAGCGCGTGCAGTTGCCCGGCGACACCCAGCTGACAGACCTGCGCCTTCGCTGCGGCGATCTAGGCCTGACGCCCACCACGCTGCGCTGTGACGGGGCCACATTGTCGACAACCCTGCCCTGGCTGGGCAAGGTCGAGGGGGCCGGTGAATTGACCATGAAGCTGGACGGCAGCCGGGTCGAGGGCCAGTGGCAGCTCACCACCGATGTGGGCACCGCCGAGTTCGCGGTGAAAAGCGACGATGGCGGCTGGACCGTGGACGTGGCGGAGCTGACGATCACGGAGCCCGGCGCCCTGCTGGCCGACTGGCTGCCGGCCGACCATGGCGCGGAGGGCTGGCTGGCGCTAGAGGGCCGGCTGAGGGCGGACGACGGCCGCACCCGCGCCTGGCTGGAATGGCAGTCCGAGCTCACCGCGCACGATGCCGAGGGGCGGCTGGCCAGCGAGGGACTGGCCCTCGATGGCCGGCTGCTGGCGCTTCGCCATGGCGCCGGCCCCTGGGCCCTGCGCACCTCGCTGCGCAGCGACCGCGGCCAGGCCTACGCCGAACCGATCTTTCTGGAGCTGGACGACCATCCCCTGCACCTGACCGCCGGGGCCGACTGGCACCCGGAGACCGGGCAACTGGATGTCCGCCAATTCAACCTGAACCAGCAGGGCCTGGGCGAGCTGAGCGGTCAGGCCCTGCTGACTGGCCTCGAATTTCAAACGGCCCGTGTCCGGCTGCGCAATGGCCGCGCCGGTGGCCTCTACAGCGTCTATGCACACCCCTGGCTGGTGGGCAGCAACCTGGACCAGCTCTCCCTCCAGGGGCGGCTGGATGGGGCACTGGAGTGGCGGGACGGTGCCCCCCATGCCGCCAGGCTGCAGGCGCATGGCCTGCAGCTGGATGATGCCGACCAGCGCTTCGCCCTGCGCGATTTCAACGGCCTGGTGAACTGGGCGGCCGCTGATGCCGAGGCACCGGCGGACAGCCGGGTACAGTGGCGAGAGGCCCGCCTGATGCAACTGCCCCTTGGCGAGGCCCGGCTGGGCTTCTCCGCGAGGGGGCGGGACGTTCGCCTGCAGCCCCGCCAGGTGCTGCCCATCCTGGGCGGAGGACTGCGGGTAAACCAGCTGCAGGTGGCCCAGATCGGCACCGACGATCTGGATATCCTGTTCGAGGCAGACATTCTGCCCATCGACCTCGGGGAGCTGACCCGGGAGCTGGGCTGGCCGCCGCTCTCCGGCATCCTGTCCGGCAATCTGCCGGAAATGACCTACCGCGACGGCCACCTCAACCTGGGCGGCACCCTCATCGCCCAGGTCTTCGACGGCCTGCTCCGCGTGGACGACCTCAGCCTGGAGGACCCCTTCGGCCCGGCGCCGGTCTTCCGCGCCGACCTGCGCATGCGCAGCTGGGACCTGGACCACTTCACCCAGGTACTGCAGGTGGGTCGCATCGAGGGCCTGGTACATGCCGACGTACTGGGGCTGCACATGATTGGCTGGGAGCCGGTGGCCTTCGATGCCCGCGCCTGGTCACCGGAGCGCACCCGCGAGCGTCGCCGGATCAGCCAGCGGGCGGTCGAGGACATCGCCCAGATCGGCGGAAGCACACCGGCGGACTGGGTCTCCCGGCAGTTCCTGCGGGTGTTCGACGCCTTCCGCTACCGGCGTCTCGGGATGAGCTGTCGCCTGGAACAGGGCATCTGCCACATGGATGGCGTGGCGCCAGCGAACGGCGGCTATTACCTGATCGAGGGCCGCTCGATCCCCCGAATCAACGTCATCGGCTTCGCCCGCGAGGTCAGCTGGCCCGCACTGCGCCAGCAGATCCACCAGGCCCTGCAGCAGGACGACGGCCCTGTGGTGGAATAGCAGCGATTGCGCTTTACTGGTCGGGCGATACTGGCGAGAACCGAATCGTGGTTTCAAGGATCTAACTGCAAGTGACCATGCCCACAAGGAGCCACTCCATGATTGCATCACCCTGGCGTTTCGGCGCCCTGTTCAGCGCCCTGCTGCTGCTCAGTGCCTGCGTGACCATCAATGTCTACTTCCCCACTGTGGCCGCTGAGCGTGCCGCGGACCGGATCATCGACGATGTCTGGGGGCCGGAGGCCCAGCAGCGCTCCAACCCGCCCGAGGAGGAAGGGGAGCCCCAGTCCCAGCGCCTGGAGCGCCAGGATCAACCCATGGCCATGCGGGTACTGAACCGCGTGGTGCCGACCGCCCACGCACAGGCCGACCTGGAGGTGGAAACACCTCGCATCCATGAGTTGACCAGCCGCATGCGCGACCGCCACTCCGACCTGCGTGCCCATTACGAGAGCGGCGCCATCGGCCTGACCAATGACGGGCTCCTCTCCATTCGCGACCAGAGCGCCATCCCGCTGCCTGACCGCAACCGGGTGCGCAACCTGGTGGAGCAGGACAACAGCGACCGCAGGGCGCTCTACCGGGAGATCGCCGAGGCCAACAACCGGCCCGACTGGGAGGGTGACATCCGCCGCACCTTCACGGAGCGCTGGCAGAGCCGCTTGCCCGATGGCTGGTACTACCAGGACAGCCGGGGGAACTGGCGACAGAAATAAAGCCCGGGGTTCGGGCTCGCGCGGCCTGGCTGCGCGAACCCGAACCTACCCCCCAGCTACTATTGGAGCCGCTGCAGCAACGCCTGCGCCTCGCGGCCCTCGGGGCTGTCCGACTGCGCGGCAACCGTGAAGTGCCCGCGGGCGCGGTCCCGGTTACCGGCGGCCAGTGCCAGCTTGCCCAGGGCGTTGTGGGCAATGGCATTGGGCAACAGGTCGTTGCTCCGCTGCAGGTCCCGCCGGGCCTGGCTGTTGTTGCCCAACTCCCGGTGGGATATGCCGCGGCCCAGGTGGAAAGCAAAGAAGTCGGGGTTACGCGAGAGCGCCCGGTCATAGGACTGAACCGCCTGCTCGTGCCGCCCCTGCTTGCCCAGTATGTCGCCGCGCAGGCCGTGGAAGATCGCCTCGTCCGGGTGCCGTTCGATGGCCTGGTCCACTAATCGCAGAGCCTCGTCCGGCTTGCCATCCTTCAGCGCCTTGCGGGCCTTGTCATGGGCTTCGAACGCTTCCTGGCGATCCCGCAGGTCCGCAATCGCCTGTTGGTAGGCATCCCGGCCCATCACGCACTCGCCGCACTGGCTCTCCAGCTCCTGCGCCGTGGCCCGGTTGGCCTCCAACCGTTCGCGGGATGGCGGGTGGCTGGCGAACATCCCCTCCAACCAGCTGGGCTCGCGCCGGTCATACATGCGCAGGAAGGTCTCCATCAGATCTACCGCACCCTGCGGGTCGTAACCGGCCCGGGCCATGTACTGCATGCCGTAGTAGTCGGCCTCGAGCTCGTGGCTGCGGCTGTGGCGCTGCATGATCAGTGTGGCTCCCACACCCGCGCCGGCCACCAGCAGCGGCCCGATATCCCGTTCGGCCGCCGATGCCCCAATGCCCACGGCCATAATGCCGGCCTGCAAGAGCAGCCCGCGCTCCATGCGCTGCGCACCGTGTCGGGCGGCGGCATGCACGATCTCGTGGCCGAGCACGGCGGCCAGCTCCGCCTCGGAGTCCATCTCCAGCAGCAGGCCGCGGTTGATGCCGATCTTGCCGCCAGGCAGCGCCCACGCGTTCGGCGTGCTGTCGTTGATCACCACGAACTCGTAGGGCAGGTTCGGCCGGTCACTGACCTCCGCCAGACTCTGGCCCACCCGTTGGACGTACCGGGTCAATGCCTCGTCCGTGGTGTAGGCGCCCCCCATCGACTGCTGCGTCTGGCCGTAATGCTGCTCACCAATGGAGATCTCCTCACGCTCGGAAACCAGGGCCAGCTGCCGTTCGCCGGTCACCGGATTGACCCCACAGCCCGCCAGCACTAGCGCGGCGACGCTCAGGAGGAAAAAGTGTTTCAGCATTTTCATGGCCACTCACCAGGTGTTGATCAACTCTCGGGCAGTGCCAGCGCGTCCGCGTGCTCCCGCAGCTGGTCCGCCGTCAGCAGGAACACCCCGTCGCCGCCGTGCTCGAACTCCAGCCACAGAAAGGGCACTGTCGGGTAGGCTGCCTCCAGCGCCGGCGCGCTGTTGCCCACCTCCACCACAAGTATGCCCTCCTCGGTGAGAAAATCACCCGCCCGCGCCAGCAGCCGCCGGACCAGATCCAGCCCGTCCTGGCCCGCCTCCAGGCCCAGGCGCGGCTCGTGCCGGAACTCCGGCGCCAGCTCGCTCATGTCCCGGGCGTCCACGTAGGGCGGATTGCTGATAATCAGGTCGTAGCGGTTCTCCCTGGGCAGCCCGTCCAGCAGGTCGGAGGGCACCAGGGAAACCCGCTCCTCCAGGTGGTGGCGCTGGATGTTGATGGCGGCAACGTCCAGCGCATCGCGGGAGATATCCACCGCATCCACCTTGGCCTCCGGGAACGCGTAGGCACACGCGATGGCGATACAGCCGCCACCGGTCCCCACGTCCACCACCCTGCGCACGTCATCACCCACCAGCCAGGGCTCGAACCCGCGCTGGATGTATTCCGCCAGCGGCGAGCGTGGCACCAGGACCCGCCGGTCCACGTAGAACGGCAGGCCGGCGAACCAGGCCTCGTGGGTCAGGTAGGGCAGCGGCAGCCGCTCCTCGATGCGCCGGCGCACCCGCGCCATGATGGCCTGCCGTTCGCTGGCCGTGAGCCGGCTGTCCCACCAGGCCGCCGGCAGGTCCGGTGGCAACCGGAGCGTGTGGAGCACCAGGGCGGCCGCCTCGTCCAGCGCGTTGTCCGTGCCGTGACCGAAAAACAGGCCACCCTCGTTGAACCGGCTGGCCGAATAGCGCACGAAGTCGCGCAGCGTCTCCAGCTCCGGGGGTACATTCTGCAAATTGTCCATGTGTGACTGCCCTCCTGACTTCCGCCAAATGGTAACACCGCTACACTTGGCATAAGTGAATTGGAGACGGGCCGCGGACGATGCCGCGTCCGCTACAAGCACACCGCACCCACGCTCGACTGGAGACCCCATGAAACACTGGATGCCCTGGATTCTCGTCGCCCTGATCGCCCTGAGCGGCGGCGCCTGGAGCGCTGCCTGGCTGAGCGGCTCCGGCCCCTCGGAACCCCCGGAGACCGAGGCCACCTGGCTTGAGGGCGGCCGGGTCATCACGGACTTCGACCTGATCGACCAGGATGAGACCCGCTTTGACAACGAGCGGCTGCAGGGCCAGTGGACCTTCATGTTCTTCGGCTTCACCTACTGCCCGGACATCTGCCCCATGTCACTAGCGGCCATGAACCAGATCGAGTCCCTGCTGGCGGAGACCGGCGATGATGAGGACCTGCAGGTAGTGTTCGTCTCCGTGGACCCGGAGCGCGACACCCCGGAGCGGCTGGCGGAGTACGTCAGCTGGTTCGGCGAGGACTACCTGGGGGTGACGGGCGAGATGGAGCGCATCGAGGTGCTAACCCGCGACCTGGGCATCGTGCACGCACGGCACGACACCGGCGACGGCGACGGCGACGGCGACTACCAGATCGACCACAGCGCCCAGTTCCTGCTGATCAACCCGGATGGGCATCTGCAGGCGATTTTCCGGTATCCGCACGAGCCGGAGTCAATTGCCTCGGACTTCCGCCAGATGAGGGCGTATCACGAGGGGTAAGCCGGTCCACTCGCTGGCTTCAGCGTCATAGGGCCACCCAGGTCAGTGACCTCAGGCTGCCGCTACCGGGCACTTTTCCGGTATGCTCTGCGTCAACCTGTGATGAACCACTGCTTGAGAACGCCCCCCGGATGAGTGTCTACCGAGACGAGAGCCCTGCCACCTGGCTGGACCACCTGAAGGCCGCTCTGCTCTACCCCCTGCCCCACCACGCGATCTCCCGCATCACCCACTGGGCGGTGCGCGTGGAGACGCCGTGGTTCAAGAACCTGCTGATCAAGACCTTCATCCGCGTGTTCAAGGTGGACATGAGCGAGGCGCTGGAGGAGGACCCCACCGCCTACCCCACCTTCAACGCCTTCTTCACGCGGGCGCTGAAGCCCGAGGCCCGGCCGATGCCGGACGACCCGGACGCCATCCTGTCACCAGCGGACGGCACGATCAGCCAGATGGGGCCGATCGAGGGCGATACGATCTTTCAGGCCAAGGCGCACGATTTTACCACCGCCGAACTGCTCGGCGGCGATGAAGCCTTGGCGGAGGAGTTTCGGGACGGGTGGTTCGCCACCATCTACCTGTCACCCCGGGATTATCACCGGGTGCACATGCCGATGAGCGGCACCTTGCGGAAGATGATTCACGTGCCGGGGCGGTTGTTCAGCGTGGCGCCTTTTACGGTGCGGACGGTGCCCAAGCTGTTTGCGCGCAATGAGCGGGTGGCTTGTATTTTCGACACCGAGCACGGGCCGATGGCGGTGGTGTTGGTGGGGGCTATCAACGTGGGGAGTATTGAGACGGTTTGGGCGGGGGAGGTGACCCCGCCGGCCGGGAACCATGTAACCCTCACAGATGGCAAACACCGCCCACTCCATCTGCCCCGAGCGGCAGAGTTAGGGCGTTTCAATATGGGGTCTACCGTCGTGGTGCTGACCGCGAACCAACTTCCTGCGTCGGACACCGCTACGGCCCAGCCCATCCGCATGGCCCATCACATTGGCACCTTCAGCAATTCCCACGGGTAACCACTAAACAATCACACCGGTTGTCGGGCCACGACGACCGCTCACCCCCCTACCACTCCGCTATCATCGTGAGCACCCCTATGTTGTATTCATAGGAACCAGGAGCATCTCCATGCAGACGCAGCGCGGTTTCACACTTGTTGAACTCATGATCACCGTGATCGTTCTTGCGGTGGTGGCTGGCATTGCCTATCCCAGCCTTCAATGGACGATCGCGCGCAGCACCACGTCGTCGGACGTAAACCGCTTGATATCTGACCTGGCGTTTGCGCGTTCCGAGGCCGTGCAGCGAGGCCTCACCGTCACCCTGACCCCTGAACAGGGCAATTGGTCCTCGGGCTGGCAGATCACTGACGAAAACGCCGAGTTGCTGCGCGAAACGTCGGCCCTGGGTGGCCAGGCGGTAACCAGCGGCGCCGGAGGCCAGGGCAGTGGCCCGGATAGCATCACTTTCACTTCAATGGGAAGAGTAGACAGCGGCAGCCAGATCATCCGTTACCAGCACCGCGAGGAAAACCCGTTGATTGATGCGCGTGAGATCCGGGTCAGTCGGATGGGGCAAGCCAGTGTCTGCACTACCGACAACAGTGGCTCCTGCTGGGACTAACGCTCTGGAAGAGGCTGGGACACCGTGACCAAACAACCAGATACCTATATGCCCCGCGTTACCAAATCAATAACCGCCTCCGAACGGTCTTCAGGATTTTCCCTGCTCGAGGTGTTAATTGCCGTCGTCGTGCTCTCCATTGGGCTTCTTGGCCTTGCTACGCTGCAGGCCACCAGCCTTGGTTTCAACCATGAAGCCTACACCCGCTCGCAGGCCACATTGACTGCCTACGACATCACAGACCGCATGCGGGCGAACCGCGAGGCCGCCGAAGATGGACACTACGACCTGACCTTCGAAAGTCGAGATTGTCTCGCCGCCAACCCCGGATCGAACATCACGACGGGAGACGCCTTGGCCACTAACGACCTACGAAGCTGGATAGAGAAAGTATGCGAATTACCCGCCGATGACAGCTCGGAGGTGCAGGCGCAGGTCGGGCCATGCAACGGCGGAGACATGGTATGCGTCACCGTAACCTGGCACGACAGGAATCCTGATGACCCGGATAACCCACGGGCGGTATCTACGGTATCGATGGCGACGGAGATCTGAGACAAGATGGTCATGGCAAGAATGTTCAAGACCCCCAACGCTCCATCCGTTGCGCGCCAACAACGAGGACTGAGCCTCGTTGAGCTCATGGTCGCTCTGGTCATCGCATCGTTGCTGATGCTGGGTATCGGTCAGATTTACCTCAGCAGCAGCCAAACATACCGGGTACAGGAAAACTTGTCCCGAATGCAGGAAACAGGGCGGTTCGCATCCTATGAATTGAAGCGAGACGTCCGCATGGCGGGCTTTGGCATACCGGACGACTTCAATGCGGATGCGCTATGCGTCATTGCGACCGCATTACATACTGGGTCTGGAGACCCGCCATTCGATGTCGATGACATCATCCAGGCGAATGATCCCGTCACTATTCGCAGCCATGCCGGATCCGGAGAAATGTGGCGTGACGAGATCCATGTCCGGTTCGAGGACGATGATACCGCCGGAACATCCGCCCGGGCTGTGCACGTCGATGGTCAGGGCAATACCTTTATATCAGACGAAGCAATCGATAATCCGGATTCCCTGGATGGCCAGATCCTCGCGTTCGTCGGCCCCAGCTATACCATCATCGGAGAGGTCACGAATGTTCAGCCTATTGGCGGTGACCGGATCAACCTCGGATTTTCCGGTAATGCGAACAGTTTGGGCCAACCGGTTGGGACCTGTGGGCAAGGGGGGATGCGTCCGGAACTGAATTCCACCTTCAGTCAATTCGGGGGCACAGGGGTACGGTACTATATCGCGGATACGGGCCGAGTGGACGCGACGGGAAACGCTGTACAAGCCTTGATGCGCCAGCAAGGGAACGATAACGCCGAGGAAATTGCCGAAGGCGTAATCGGCATGCAGGTACAGTATTTGCGCAGAGAGGGTGATGCCTACGAGGTTGTAGATAGCGGGGAGACGGTCGACTTTTCCCCAGCCGGTGACGAACCGATAGCTGCGGTACGGATCCATCTGCTTGTGGTGTCCGCGGATGGGCGCCTACTCGATGACCCTTCCACGGCGTGGCCCATTCCTTTCCAAACCGCCCCAGATGGATCCGCGATCCCCCGTTCCGGGGAAGATCAGCAGCGGATGACTCACGTGTATTCAACAACCATCAGCCTGCGCAACCGAACTTTTTAGGTCTATCGCCATGCAGTCAACCATGACCAAACGATCTGGAGAGAATGGGGCCGCGCTGATCGTTGCGCTGCTTATCCTCCTGGTGCTGACACTGCTAGGCGTTACCGCCATGCAGACCACGACCCTGCAAGAAAGAATGGCCGGCCACAGCACTGACCAAGAGCTCGCATTCCAGGCTGCGGAGGCGGCCCTCAGAGGAGGCGAACGAAGCATACACACCGTATCTCACTCATCCGCGGACCGACCTAGACTTTACGGCGATCATGATGGCGACCGCACAGCCTGGTTGGCGGCGTGGAAGGAAATGCTGGACGGACAACAAAGCCATCCGCATCCCGATAACGTGCCCAATGTCTCGCGCGCTCCAAGATTTGTCATTCATGAGCTAGGGCCTGCCATGGGACCAGCGGGGCAACAGTCTGCCAATGAGGTGGTTGATGATGCTTTCGGGCCAGCATCAGGGGGAACTACGCCGGATCATATGCAGTATTCAGTCACTGCCATTGGATACGGACAGTCGCAGACGGGGTACGTCATCCTCCAGTCCGTCGTGGACAGATAACCTCGATCGCACACGCAGCAAGATGCCATGAATTCGGGCTTTGAATCCCGGGCTCACGGTCGGAGAGGGGCTAGAAGGGCCTGAAGCAAGAGGAATCAGCGATGACCGCAAGTCACACGAAGCATCGGAAGCGCCAACGCCAAAAGACTGGACGAACAGCCCACGGTCTCGCGACGTTTACTGGAGTAGCTGCCATCACGTTCGCCAATGGGGCACTGGCGCTCGACATCGCGCAGACGCCCCTGTTTCTCCAGGAATCGGGCCTGCCACCCAACATCCTTTTCATCCCTGACACCTCCGAGAGCATGCAGGAGGGGCTGCGGGATGGGCGTGTAGCATTGGACGCTAACTGTGAACCCGGCCTCGATATGGACCCAGAGGAGTGCCCCGCCGGTGCGCGAAATCCCCAAAGTAAAGCCAGCATCGTAAAACGCGTGGGACTAGACCTGATCGACCGTTATAATGATCAGGTCAACATGGGCCTGCTGTCCTATCAACAGAGTCCAGCCAGCCGCCGTCGGGCTGATTTTGACCGCGGGTACACAGTGAGATGGAGACTGGTAGAGAGAATCGTTGATGCCAGGTATTCCCTCGATAAGGATCCGAGTTGGTATCGCCCAGATTACGATGGTAGTTGGGACTCAGATACCAAAAGGTTTCGAGTCGAACACCCAGACCCAGATGAAGACATTTGGATTTTCTTCAATGCTGCTGTCCCTGGCTACTGGTGGCGTCCTGGCGATTCTGGAGACTTCGGGATACCCAATGATGATCAGACAATCTTCCTAGACTTTACGACGCAGACCGGCCTTTTGTCTGCGGGAGCGTACCAAGTATTAACGACAAACTTGGATAATATTGTCCACCAGAACTACCTACAAAACTTTAACGTGCCCTTGGTGGACAGCCTCAGGCAACGGGGCATTGATAGCTGGGGCGATTACGTTCCGTTCCTGCCACTGAATCAATTGGAATGGCGAAGCACAAGTTCTCCTGGTCTAGGTTATCTGCACGTGCCAATTGGTGGCTTAGATCAGGATGGCAATCCCGATGAGGCGCATTGGGAAGCCATAGAGGCTAAGCTTCAGCCCCAAATTCACGACTGGGCAAGGGACGCCATGACTAACCCGGATTGGCCTTTGATCGCATCAGGTCTAACACCGCTAGAAGGCACGATTCAGACAGCCCAAGACTATTTCTTGGGCCGAAGCAATAATTTCGGGCCGGACCAAGGTAACACCGGTAATCTGACGATACCTGAGAGTTGCGATGTCAACGCAGCCATTTGGGTTACGGATGGCCTACCGTCGGTTGATGCGGACGGTAATGAGCTCGGTGATAGCCCGGGCACCGCACTTGCCAACGCCCGTGCCGCTATCAGAGAGTTCCACGAGCAAACCGGAGTGGACACCTATATCGTCGGTTTCGCGTTACCGCCAGGCGTTAGTTCTCTACCGGGCGTCGGGGATGATCCACTGAGTGGTCTCGCGGAGGCGGGCGGCACCGAGCGGGCATTCGACGCCACAGACGAAGCCAGCCTGGATGCTGCGATGTCGGAGATTTTTGCCACTATCGTCGCACAGGCTACCGGTAGTGCATCTGCAGTCTCCGCAGCCTCGTCTACCTACCAGCCCGAAGAGACTAACCTGCTATTCCAGGCCACCTTCAACTCTACGGACTGGTCTGGCGACCTGACTGGTTTTGAGTTCGACTTCAACGAACGTACCTACGTGGAGGTCTGGAACGCTTCAGACGAGCTCCCGAGCGCTTCGACGCGGAACATTTACACCTACGATGGAAACAGCGGCGTACCCTTCCGTTGGGGCAATGGCCAAGGACAAGGCATCTCCTCCGCACAAGAGGAATCTCTGAACGAAGACCCCGACCTGCTTGATTACCTCCGTGGCGACCCGACCGGTGAGTTACGTAATGGCGGCGAGTGGCGCAACCGGCCCTCTCCGCTCGGTGATTTCATCAACTCCAACCCGGCATACCAAGGCCCCGGTCTTCGCTTTAACTACAACAACATCGACGGCTACTCCGATTTCCTGTCTGACAACCAGAACCGGCCGGAGGTCGTATATGTTGGCGGCAACGCAGGCAAGCTGCACGCCTTCGATGCTGAAACCGGCCGGGAATTATTTGCATACATACCCAGCCAGGTGTTCGACCACCTACCCGAGCTGGCCGATCCGGATTACAGCCACCGCTTCTTCGTGGACGGCCAGCAAACCATCGCGCATGCGCAGATTGACGGTGACTGGCGCACCGTGCTGATTGGCACACTGGGTGCCGGAGGCAAGGGTGTTTACGCCCTGGACGTAACGGACCCGGATGACTTCTCCGCAGACAACGTGCTGTGGGAGTTGGGCCCCGATGATCTCGATAGCATCGGACACGTCTATGGCGAACCCATGGTAATGCCCGATAGCGGAGAGAACTGGTTTGTAACGTTCAGCAATGGCTATGGGAGCTCCGATGGGAGTGCCACCCTGATCAAGGCCGACCTTGAGCCCCATCAAAATATTCGCCAGTGGACCGAGGAAATAAGCACCGGCGCAAGCAACGGCAATGGCCTTTCGCCAGTCGTGGTGGCCTCGGATCGCAACACCGCATACGCCGGGGACCTCCGGGGCAATCTATGGCGATTCGACCTGCAGGATGAGGATTCGACCCGCCTGTTTACTGCAAGATCGCCTGGCGATGAACGGCAGCCCATAACGGCCAAGCCGGCGCTGGGCACCCACCCCGATGGCGGGCGCATCGTGCTGTTCGGGACCGGCCAGTACCTGGAAAACCAGGATAATCAGATCGTGGACTCCCCGAGGGTGGAAAGCTTTTATGGTATTCGGGACTACAGCAACCTTTCTCTCCCTGTTAACCGCAACGATCTCTACCAGATCGATATTCTCACGGAGGCAACGGTGGCAAACCAGAACGTGCGCGTCACCACGTCCGGCGAGGACTTCGACGGGAGCACGCACGATGGCTGGGTCCTGAATCTGGATTATCCCGCTCCCCGCGGCGAACGCGTGGTGGAGCCTGCTTCGATCGTCGATGGCCGGGTGGAGTTCGTGACCCTGATTCCGTCGGATGACCCCTGTGCAGGAGGCGGCACCTCGTACCTCTTCTCCTTGAATGCAGCGACAGGCGGACGACCAGATCGTCCGCCCTTCGATCTGACCGGCGACGGGCAATTCGACTCTGCTGAAATGGTGTACCACGAGGGCGAAATGGTACCGGTCAGTGCCGTGAACTTGGACCGAGGCATACTCGCGGCCCCTACGTTGATGCTCGGCCCGGATGGTCAGCGAACCCGTCTTATCGGCGGAACGGACGCCCCGGAGGACGAGCCGATTACCGAACTCGATGCGCCTCCAACCACGGGTGATACAGACGGGGCCGGCCCCAGGGCCTGGCGGCAATTGCGGTAAGAGGGAAGCCGGCCCCACATCGGGGTGGCCTAAAGCAGGCGCCCCGGTAGAGGGTCGGATGAATCAGAAGGCCAACACGGAATCAAAACATGACATCAAGAAGAGCGAGCCAGGGTCTTACCCTTATCGAGCTGATGATCGTGGTGGCGATTATCGGCATCCTGGCGAGTATTGCCTACCCGATTTACACCAACCAGGTACTCAGTGCGCAGCGCACAGAAGCCGTGGTGACCCTCACGGACACGGCACAACGCCTCGAGCGCTGCTACAGCCAGTTCAGCCGCTACGATCACGCCGACTGCAGCGTGTCTGATGGCGATGAAATCGACTCGGAGAGCGGATACTACACCGTAACGGTGACGGTAGACGACAGCACATCGTTCTCGCTCTCCGCAGCACCACAAACCGGACGGGTAAAGAACGACACTACTTGCGGCACCTACACGCTGGACCATACTGGGACCCGCAGCCAGTCAGGTAGCGGAGACCCTGAGGATTGTTGGTAATGACATGCAAGGTGTCTCGCCCCAGGGCTTGAATGCTTTAGAGGAAAAGCCAAATGATCGTTGCGCAAGGAAGCGCACCCCAACGCCAGTCTGGCGTTACTTTAATCGAGTTTGCGGTAGTATTGATCGTGCTGGCTGTAATGGCCTCGTTAGCCGCACCCCACCTCAGTCGCATGTTGGATAACCACCGGACACAGGCAGCCCAACAGCGGTTCACTACCACTCTCTACGCCGGCCGCCAACATGCCGTATTGAATGGCGTCAGTGTCGTTATCTGCAAAAGCAGTGGGGGCCCTGCCGCCGGCTGCGGAGGGAAAAAAGGCTGGGACTCAGGCTGGCTGGTTTTTGAAGACCCGGGGCTTTCTGCGGACTGTGTCGATAACAACGGTGATGGGTACTGCCACAGCGGAGGCCGACTGCTGATCAGTGAAGGCTCTTTGCCCGGAGGCGTGGTTGTAGCGCACAACCACAATGTCCGGGAACGTATCCGTTACAACCCTCGTGGGGCCAGTCCTGGATATAACGGCCGATTATCGTTTTGCCCCTCCCCGGCTTCAGACGAGGCCGCCAGGGGCTTGGTCATTTCCAGTAGCGGGCGCGTGCGGCCCGCTAACCGCACGGAATACCTGCCCTGTCCCGCGCCGGACCCTTAGCTTGCGGACCGGAGCGCTTTTGGCATAGAGAACACCACGTTTTCCTCGCGGCCCCGAAGTTCAGCGGGAGCCTGGCAGCCCCAGGCCCGCAACTGCTCCAGCACCTGCTTGACCAGCACCTCCGGCGCCGAGGCCCCGGCCGTCACGCCGACGGCCTTGCGCCCCTCCAGCCACTCGCGCTGGAGTTGTTCGGCCGAGTCCACCAGGTAGGCTTCCACCCCTTTCCGCTCGGCCAGCTCGCGCAGCCGGTTGGAGTTGGAGCTGTTGACCGAACCCACCACCAGCATCAGGTCCACCTGGTCCGCCAGCTCCTTGACCGCGTCCTGCCGGTTCTGCGTGGCATAGCAGATGTCGTTCTTTTTCGGCCCGGTGATGTTCGGGAACCGCTCCCGCAGGGCGTCGATCACGGTGGCAGTGTCGTCCATGGACAGGGTGGTTTGGGTGACGAAGGCCAGCGTGTCGGGGTCGCGCACCGTCAGGTTGCAGACGTCCTCCGGGTTCTCTACCAGGTAGATGTCCCCCGCCGTGCCGCCCAGCCGCTCGTACTGGCCGATGGTGCCCTCCACCTCGGGGTGGCCTTCGTGACCGATCAGCACCACCTCGCGCCCTTCGCGGGCGTACTTCTGCACCTCCATGTGCACCTTGGTGACCAGGGGGCAGGTGGCGTCAAACACGCGTAGACCGCGTCGCTCGGCCTCGCGGCGCACCGCCTGCGAGACGCCGTGGGCGCTGAAGATGACGATGGTGTCGTCCGGCACTTCGTCCAGTTCCTCGACGAACACCGCGCCCTTTTCACGCAGGTTGTCCACCACGTAGCGGTTGTGGACGACCTCGTGGCGTACGTAGATGGGCGCGCCGAATAGCTCCAGGGCGCGATCCACGATGTCGATGGCGCGGTCGACGCCGGCGCAGAAGCCGCGGGGGTTGGCGAGGAGGACTTGGGTCATGGTGGTGGTACCTGGGTCGGATTTCGCAGTTAGTTTGTCAGGAGTTGTGGGGCTGGGGCAAGGCGGCTGAGGCGTCAATGGCTCTGGTCACCGGCCCTCGTCATTGGCTTTGGGTTCCAGGAACACCATGTAGATGATGACGATACCGACGCCCACCGTAATGCCGATGTCGGCCACGTTGAAGATCGGGTAGTGCCAGTCCTGCCAGTAGACATGGATGAAGTCGATGACGTGGCCGTGCAGCACCCGGTCGATCAGGTTGCCGACGGCACCGCCCAGCACCAGTGCCAGCCCGCAGGCCAGAAAGTGCTGCTGGCCGCGGATCTGCTGCAGCCACCAGATGATGTAGCCTGAGATCCCCAACGCGACCACGGAGAAGAACCAGCGCTGCCAGCCCCCCGCCTCCCCGAGGAAGCTGAAGGCCGCGCCCGGGTTGTAGCTCAGCGTGAAGCTGAGCACCGGCACCAGCTCCACGCTCTGGTGGTAGATCAGCCACTGCTCGGCCATCAGCTTGGTGAGCTGGTCCAGGCTCATGACGAGCAGCGCCAACAGCAGCCAGGGGTTCATCCGCGCCTCAGGCGTAGTGCCGGGTCTCCCCTTCCCCGTCGACGTTGCTCACGCAACGGCCACACAGTTCCGGGTGATCGGCATGGTGGCCCACATCAGGGCGGTGGTGCCAGCAGCGGCTGCACTTGGCATGCCCGCTGGCAGCGGCATAGAGGCGGAAGCCCTGACCGTTCTCGCCGGGCACCTCCACCGACTCCACCGGGGCCTTCTCCAGGTCCTCCACGCGTGCGTCGCTGGTGATCAGCACAAAACGCAGCTCGTCGCCCAGGCGATCCAGGCTGGCCTTTAGCGCCGGCGGGCAGAAGAGCTGCACCTCGGCCTGCAGGCTGGCGCCGATGACCTTGTCGTTGCGCAGCTGCTCCAGCTCCCGGTTGACGCCGGCCCGCACGGCCAGCACCTCGTCCCAGAAGGCACGATCGAACTGGTCCTCCTCGTCCAGCGGGAACAGGCCCTCGTACCAGGTCTCCAGCAGCACGGAGTCGCCGCGCGCCCCGGGCAGGTGCTCCCAGATCTCGTCGGCGGTGAAGGAGATGATGGGCGCGAGCCAGCGCACCAGCGCTTCGGCCACGTGCCAGAGCGCGGTCTGACAGGAGCGGCGGGCCAGGCTGTCGGGCCGGGTGGTGTACTGACGGTCCTTGATGACATCCAGGTAGAAGCCGCCCAGATCCACCACGCAGAAGTTGTGCACCAGCTGGTAGATGCGGTGGAACTCGTAGCGGTCGTACGCCTCGCGCACCTGTTGCTGGACCAGCCAGGCCCGGTCCACCGCCCAGCGGTCCAGGGGCAGCATGTCCGCCGCGGCCACGGCATACTCTGCCGGCTCGAAGCCGTTGAGGTTGGCCAGCAGGAAGCGCGAGGTGTTGCGCATGCGCCGGTAGGCGTCGGCGGTACGCTTGAGGATACTGTCGGAGACCGCCATCTCGGCGGAGTAGTCGGACGAGGCCACCCAGAGGCGCAGGATGTCGGCGCCCAGCGTGTCCATGACCTTCTGCGGCGCCACCACGTTGCCGCGGGACTTGGACATCTTGTGGCCCTTCTCGTCCACGGTGAAGCCGTGGGTGAGCACCGCCTTGTAGGGCGCGGTCTCCCGTACCGCCACCGAGGTGAGCAGCGAGGACTGGAACCAGCCGCGGTGCTGGTCGGAGCCCTCCAGGTAAAGCTCCGCCGGCACCTGCAGCTCGTCGCGCTGCTCGAGCACGGTGGCGTGGGTCACGCCGGAGTCGAACCAGACGTCGAGGATGTCGGTGACCTTCTCGTAACGCTCGGCGTCGGCGCCCAGCAGTTCGGCCGGCTCCAGCTCGAACCAGGCGTCCACCCCACCCTCTTCCATCTTTCGGGCCACCGCCTCGATCAGCCGATCGCTCTCCGGATGCGGCTCGCCGGTGCGCTTGTCCACGAACAGGGCGATGGGTACACCCCAGTTGCGCTGGCGGGAGATGCACCAGTCCGGCCGGCCGTTGACCATGGATTCGATGCGCGCCTCGCCCCACTCCGGGTGCCAGCTGACGCCCTTGATGGCCGCCAGCGCGTGGTCGCGCATGCCGGCCCTGTCCAGGCTGATGAACCACTGCGGCGTGGCGCGGAACAGGATCGGGGTCTTGTGGCGCCAGCAGTGCGGGTAGCTGTGGCGGTAGGCCTCGTGGTGCAGCAGGGTGCCGCGGGTCTCCAGCAGTTCCACTACCTTGGGGTTGGCCTTGAAGACATGCTGGCCGCCGAAGTGCGGGGTCTCGTCGAAGAAGACGCCGTTGCCGTTCACCGGGTTCTCGGTGGGCAGGTCGTACTGCTGACCGACCACGTAGTCGTCCTGGCCGTGCCCGGGAGCGGTATGGACCGCGCCGGTGCCGCCATCGGTGGTGACGTGTTCGCCGAGGATCACCGGCACCTGCCGCTCCAGGAAGGGGTGCGCCAGCTGCAGGCCCTCCAGCGCGGCGCCGGTGCACCGGCCAACCACCCGGTAGTCCTCCACCTCGTAGCGGTTCATCGCCGACTCCACCAGCGCCTCGGCCAGCACCAGCAGCTCATCGCCGAAGGCCACCACGGCGTAGTCCAGCTCCGGGTGCAGGGCCACCGCCTGGTTGGCGGGCAGGGTCCAGGGGGTGGTGGTCCAGATCGGGATGGACACCCGTCCCGCGTTGGCCGCATCGCCGCTCAGACCGGCCCGGCGGTCCAGCTCTTCGGGCTCCAGCACGGCAAAGCGCACGTCGATGGCCGGAGAGGTCTTCTCCTCGTACTCCACCTCGGCCTCGGCCAGGGCGGAGCCGCAGTCGGCGCACCAGTGCACCGGCTTGAAGCCGCGGGTGACGTGGCCGCGGGCGATGATCCGGCCCAGGGCACGGAGGATATCGGCCTCCGTGCGGTAGTTCATCGTGAGGTAGGGGTTGTCCCAGTCGCCCAGGATGCCCAGGCGCTTGAAGTCCTCGCGCTGGCCGTCCACCTGGCTGGCGGCGAACTCGCGGCAGGCATCGCGGAACTCACGCGGGCTCACCTTGGCGCCGGCCTTGCCCAGCTTCTTTTCCACCATCAGCTCGATGGGCAGGCCGTGGCAGTCCCAGCCCGGCACGTAGGGCACGTCGTAGCCGTCCATGCTGCGGGACTTGATGATGATGTCCTTGAGGATCTTGTTGACCGCGTGACCGATATGGATATCGCCGTTGGCGTAGGGCGGGCCGTCGTGGAGCACGAAACGCGTCTTCCCGGCGCGCTCACGGCGCAGGCGGCCGTAGAGGTCGGCCTGGTGCCAGCCGGCAAGCCGCTCCGGCTCCCGCTTGGCCAGGTTGCCGCGCATGGGAAAGCCCGTTTTCGGCAGGTTCAGGGTGTGCTTGTAGTCACTCACGTTGCGGTCCTTGGGGTCGGATCGTCTAAAGAGGATTTTCGGCGAACAGGGCCTGGGCCTGGTCCACGTCCCGGCCGATCTGGGCGCTGAGCGCGTCCAGCGAATCGAAGTGCCATTCCGCGCGTAATCGCTGCAGGAACCGCACTTTCAGGTGGCAGCCATACAGTGTGCCTTGCCAGTCCAGCAAATGCACCTCCAGCAGGTGCTTGCGCCCGCCCACGGCGGGGCGGGTGCCCACGTTGGCCACCGCCGGCAGGGGGCGGTCGGCGACACCCTCGACGCTGACGGTGAAAATGCCCCCCAACGCCGGGCGCTGGTTGGGCCGGAAGGCGATATTGGCGGTGCGGAAACCGAGCTGCCGGCCGATGGCATCCCCGCGCACGACGCGGCCCGAGAGCTCATAGGGCCGGCCCAGCAGGTCCTCGGCCTCGGCCAAATCCCCCTCGGCCAGCGCGCCCCGCACCCGGGTACTGCTGATGCGCTCGCCATCCTCGGTGGCCAGGGTCTCCAGCCGGTCCAGCTCGAACCCGTGGCGCTCGGCGGCCGCAGCCAGCATGCTGAAATCACCCGCGCGCGCCCGCCCGAAGCGGAAGTCGTCACCGATCAGCAGGAAGCGCACACCCAGCCGTTCGATGAGCAGCGTTTCTATGAAGGCCTCGGCGGACATGCCCGAGAGGTCGGGCCCGAAACGCGCGACCAGCACGCGGGCCAGCGGCGTATCGGCCAGTGCCGCCAGCTTGTCGCGCAGGGGGGTGATGCGGGTGGGGGCCTGCTCCGGGCGCAGTGCTTCCAGCGGGTGGGGTTCGAAGGTGAGCAGCGCCGGTGGCACACCCAACCGCTCGGCGTTAATGCAAAGCGTGTCCAGCATGGCCTGGTGCCCCAAGTGCACGCCATCGAAGTTGCCGATGGTCAGCGCACAGCCATGGTGGCGGGGCTGCAGGTTGTGTAGGCCACGTACCAATTCCATACGGAGGGATCTGCTCGCAAAACGTCCATTATACAAGCACGCGACTCAGCCTGCGCGCTCGCCGGACGGGGGTTCTTTCATGCCGCGCCAGTCCCAGCCGAACAGCCGGAGGGCGCCGAAATAGACCAGGGCCGCGACCGCCAGCCAGCCACTCAGATGCAGCACCCGTTCCCACACGCCGGTCTGCAGCCAGTGCTCGGCCTGGCTGGCGGGCCAGAGCAGCAGGACGGCCATCACCAGGGTGGCGAGCCCCACCTGCCGGCCCAGCCGGCGCCAGCCGGGGCACGGGGTGTAATGGCCCGTGCGTCGCAGCGCCCGGTAGAGCAACGTGGCATTCACCCAGGCGGCGACCGCCGTGGCCATGGCCAGGCCCACGTGCCCCACCCCGGTGTCGTGGAGCCACAGCACCACCGTGACGCTCAGCACCATGTTGCAGAGCAGGCTGATCACCGCGCAGCGCACCGGCGTGCGCATGTCCTGACGGGCAAAGTGCCCGGGCGCCAGCACCTTGACCAGCACGAACCCGAACAGCCCCAGGCTGTAGCCGGCGAGGCTCAGGCCGGCGGCCATCACGTCCAGTTCACCGAACTGACCGTAATGGAACAGCGTGGCGATAATGGGCAGCGCCATGGCGGACAGGCCGACAGTGGCCGGCGCGATCAGCACCAGCACCCAGCGCAGGCCCCAGTCCATGGTGCGGCTGAAGCGCTCGGGGCTGGCTGCGGCGTGCTCCGAGGACAGTCGCGGCAGGAGCACCGTGCCCAGCGCCACCCCGAACACCCCTAGCGGGAACTCCACCAGCCGGTCGGAGAAGTAGAGCCAGGTCACGCTACCGGTGATCAGAAAGGAGGCCAGCACCGTGTCCAGCAGCAGGTTGATCTGCGCCACCGAGGAGCCGAACGCCGCCGGCGCCATCAGCCGCATGATCTTCCGCACCCCCGGGTGTCGCCACCCGAAACGGGGCCAACGCAACATCCCGATGCGCGCCAGGAAGGGCAGTTGCAGCAACAGTTGCAGCACTCCGGCCACCAGCACGGCCGCCGCCAGGGCCAGGATCGGTGTCTCCAGCAAGGGCGCGATACCGATGGCCGCGCCGATCATGCACAGATTGAGCAATACCGGCGCGAAGGCCGGCGGGCCGAACCGCCCCCAGGTATTGAGAATGCCCGCTGCCGCCGCGGTCAGGGAGATGAACAGGATGTAGGGGAAGGTCCAGCGCAGCATCTCCACGGCCAGGCCGTACTTCTCCGGCTCATTCGTGAACCCGGGCGCGAACAGGTTGACCACCCAGGGGGCCCCTGCCACGCCCAGGGCCGTGAGCACCAGCAGGACAGCACCCAGCACCCCCAGGGTGTTGGCGGCCAGGTTTCCGACCTGGTCCGGGTGCTTGGTACGGTATTCGGAAAGCACGGGCACGAAGGACTGCGAAAATGCGCCCTCCGCAAACAGCCGCCGCATGAAGTTGGGGATCTTGAAGGCGACGATGAAGGCGTCGGTCTGCGGCCCCGAGCCGAACACCCCCGCCACCACCATGTCGCGCACCAGCCCCAGCACCCGCGAGACCAGGGTCAGCGAGCCGAAGGTGAACACCGAGCGGAACATGCCCGCCTTCATGGCCTTCCGTTCCTGATTGTGATGGGTTCTTCCATGCCGTCCTTCCGATAGGCCTGAACAGGGTTGACATCACGCTGAAGGGTGCGCATATTACCGGCCTTTCGTTCGCACTGCAGTGATTCAATCAGGAGTCGAGCTTTGGCTAACATCCCTTCGGCAAAGAAGCGCGCCCGCCAGGCGGAGCAGCGTCGCAAGCACAACCAGTCGCAACGGTCCATGATGCGCACCTACCTCAAGCGCGTCGTGAACGCCATCAAGGCCGGCGACAAGGCGCGGGCCGAGGAAGCGTACAAGGAGGCTGTGCCGGTCATCGACCGCATGGCGACCCGCGGCCTCATTCACAAGAACAAGGCCGCACGCCACAAGAGCCGCCTGAACCAGCACCTGCGCAACCTGTAAGGGCTGGTTCCGCCGGGTCCCTGAGGGGCCCGCATCCAGGCTTGGCGCCAGAGAACGCCGGTCCCCGGTCAAACGGGGCCGGCGTTTTCGTCGTGTCCGGCCGCACCGCTTACAGGCCGGCGGCGGTGATCACCATGTTGTCGCGGTGGATCAGCTCGGGCTCGTCCACGTAGCCGAGGATGGACTCGATCTCACGGCTTGGCCGACCGACGATCTGCCGTGCCTCCTTGGCGCTGTAGTTGGCGAGACCCCGCGCCACCTCCTGCCCCTGGGGGTCCAGGCAGGCCACCATCTCGCCGCGCGAGAAGCGGCCCTCCACCCGATTCACGCCCACCGCCAGCAGGCTGCTACCCGCCTCGCGCACCACCCGGGCCGCGCCCTCGTCCAGCCAGAGCCGGCCGCGCAGGCGCAGGTGACTGGCCAGCCACTGCTTGCGCGCTGCCACGGGTTCGCGCTCGGGGTATAACAGGGTGCCCAGCCGTTCCCCGGCGGCAACACGGGCCAGTACATCCGGCTCGCGCCCGGAGGCGATCACCGTGGTGCAGCCTGACCGGGCGGCGCGGGCCGCCGCGCGCACCTTGGTCAGCATGCCGCCCCGACCCAGCGCACCGGCGCTGCTGCCGCAGTACCGCTCCAGGTCCGGGTCCTCCGCCGAGGCCTCCTGGATCAGCCGGGCGTGCGGGTTGCTGCGCGGATCGGCGTCGTACAGCCCCTCCTGGTCGGTCAGAATGACCAGCACGTCGGCCTCCACCAGGTTAGCCACCAGCGCCGCCAGGGTGTCGTTATCACCGAAGCGGATCTCGTCGGTGACCACCGTATCGTTTTCATTGACCACCGGCACCACCCCCAACCGCAACAGCTCCCGCAACGTGGTGCGGGCGTTGAGGTAGCGGCGCCGGTTGGAGAGATCATCGTGGGTGAGCAGCACCTGGGCGGTGTGCAGCCCCTTGGCGCGCAGCCCGCTCTCCCAGGCCTCCACCACGCCCATCTGACCGACGGCCGCCGCGGCCTGGAGCTGGTAGAGGGCACTGGGCCGCTCGGCCCAGCCCAGCCGGCTCATCCCCTCGGCCACGGCACCGGACGAGACCAGCGTGGCCTGTCGCCCTCCCCGGCGCAGCCCGGCCACTTCACCGGCCCAGGCCCCGATGGCCTCGCGCGCCACCCCTTGGCCATCGCCGGTCACCAGAGCGCTGCCCACCTTGACCACCCAGCGGGTGGCCCGCGGCAGACGCTCGCGCAGGGCCTCACTCATGCCGGGTCGCCCTCCCCGTCCTTTGTCTGGCGCATCGCCACCTCCTCGGCCTCGCGCGCCTCCTCGTCCATGGCCTCCAGCCGGTTCATCACGTCCTGCACCAGCGGGGTTGTGCCCTCACCGGAGAGGGCCGATATCCGGTAAACCGGACCTTCCCATTCCAGCCGTTCGAGCAACGCCCGTGCATGCGCCTCGCGGTCAGCCTCGGGAAGCAGGTCCAGCTTGTTCAGCACCACCCAGCGCTCCTTTTGCGCCAAGGCCTCGCTGTAGCGCGCCAGCTCCCGGACAATGGTGTCGGCATCGGCCACCGGGTCCTGCGCCGGGTCCATGGGCACGGCGTCGATGACGTGCAGGATCAGGCGGGTGCGGTCCAGGTGCTTCAGGAACTGGATGCCCAGACCGGCACCTTCGGCCGCCCCCTCGATCAGACCGGGGATATCGGCCACCACGAAACTGCGCGCGGCGCCCACGCTGACCACACCCAGATTGGGGTACAGGGTGGTGAAGGGGTAATCCGCCACCCGCGGGCGTGCCGAGGAGACGGCGCGGATCAGGGTCGACTTGCCGGCATTGGGCATGCCCAGCAGGCCCACGTCCGCGAGCAGGCGCAGCTCCATTTGCAGGTTGCGACGGTCCGCCTTGGTGCCGGAGGTGTGCTGCCGCGGGGCCCGGTTGGTGGAGCTCTTGAAATGGACGTTGCCCAGCCCGCCCTTGCCGCCCCGGGCAACCAGAATGCGCTGACCGTGCTCCAGCAGCTCGCCGATCAGCTCACCGGTGTCGGCGTCGCTCACCAGCGTACCCACCGGCACAGCGATCTCGATGTCCTGACCGCTTTTACCGTAGCGCTGCTTGCCCATGCCGTTCTCGCCCCGCTGGGCGGAGAACTTCCGTTCATGGCGAAAGTCGGCCAGGGTGTTCAGCCCCTCGTCGGCCCGCAGCCAGACGCTGCCGCCATTACCGCCGTCGCCCCCGTCGGGCCCGCCGCGCGGAATGTACTTCTCCCGGCGGAAGCTGGCGCAGCCATCGCCCCCATCACCCCCCTCGACCCGGATGCTCGCTTCATCGACAAACTTCATGGCGGTTTACCTTTGCCGCATACAAGAAAAGCCCCGTGCGCACACACGAGGCTTTCCGATAACTCACGCGGGCCGGACGGCCCAGGCGCGGGGCGTTACTGCACGGTGCGCACGCTGACGTAGCGGCGGTTGCGCGGACCCTTGCGCTCGAAGACCACCTCGCCGTCCGCCTTGGCGAACAGGGTGTGGTCATGGCCCAGACCGACGTTCTCGCCGGGGTGGAAATGGGTACCGCGCTGACGCACCAGGATGTTGCCGGCCAGCACGTTCTGACCGCCAAAGCGCTTCACGCCAAGACGTTTACTCTCTGAGTCGCGGCCGTTGCGAGTGCTGCCGCCTGCCTTCTTATGTGCCATGAGTGCTGAACCTCCCGAATCAGCCGGCGGCGATGCCGGTGATCTTGACCTCGGTGAACTGCTGCCGATGACCGGCGAAGCGACGATACTGCTTGCGGCGCTTGAACTTCTGGATCTCGATCTTGCGGGCACGGCCCTGATCCAGCACCTCAGCGGTGACCTTGCTGCCGTCCACGGTGGGCGCGCCGACTTTCACGTCGTCGCCCTCGCCGACCATCAGAACCTGGTCGAACTCCACGGAAGCACCCGGCTCACCGGCGAGCTTCTCGACACGCAGGACGTCTCCCTCGGAGACCTTGTACTGCTTGCCTCCGGTCTTGATAACGGCGTACATGACCCGTTCTCCGTTAGTGAATCTGTTGGCTGGTGTTCGCTTGCCACTCCGCTGATCGAGTGACCGGCCGCCTGGCTCCTCTGCTGGAGGGGGTTCGGCCTGCAGCGGATTCAAGAGCGCGGATTCTACCTGCCCGACCGGGGGTCGTCAATCGCGCTGTCGTGCACGCCCGGGCGCCGGGCTTCAACTTTACACCGCCCGAGCCCCGGCTGCAGACTGAAGCTGTCAGGGCACAGCCGGGGCAGGTATAGATGGACATCGAATCCCTGGAAGTCAGGCAACACATGGGGCGTTTCCCGCCCTTCGATAACCTCTCCGACGAGCTGCTGGACTCGGTGGCGGACTCGGTGGAGGTGGCCTACTTCAAGGCCGGCAGCGACATCCTCGAGCTGGACAGCGAGATCAACGACCTGCACTACATCCGCAGCGGTGCAGTGGATGTCTCCCGGCGGAACGGCACGCTCTACGACCGCCTGGGCGAGGGCGACATCTTCGGGCATTTCGCCCTGCTCCGCGACCAGCGGGTGCGCTTTCCGGCCAAGGCTATCGAGGACACGCTCATCTACTACGTCCCGCGCGCGACCTTCATGCGGCTGTGCGATGCGGACGAAACCTTCGCCGATTTCGTGGAACTGGAGAAGCCGCGGCTGGAATCCACGGTGGAGAAGCAGCACGACCACTCCAGCCTGACCACCCGGGTCCGCAAACTGATCGCGCGCAGCCCACTCCTGCTGGACGAGAACAGCAGCGTGCAGGAGGCGGCCAGGCTGATCCGCGAAGAGCAGAACCCCTCGGTGCTGATCCTGGGCGACGCCGAGGAGGACAACCCGGACCAGCTGCTGGTGCCCTACAACGGGGGTCGCCGCCGGTTGGTCGGGCTGATCACCGACAGCGACTTCCGCAACCGGGTGGTGGCCGAGGGACTGCCGCCGGAGACCCCGGTAGGCCAGGTGGCCAGCACCGACCTGATCACCATCCAGTCCGACGAGACCGTGCAGGAAGCCACCCTCTGCATGCTTCGCAACAACATCCACCACCTGCCGGTGCTGCACCGGCGTCGCCCGGTGGGCCTGCTGCACCTGTCCGACATCCTGCGGCACGAGACCCACAGCAGCCTCTACCTGGTGGACAGCATCTACCGCGCCCAGAGCCCCAAGCACCTGACCCGGCTCCGCCGTGACGCCCGCGAGACCTTCGTGCGCATGGAGGGCGAGGGCGCAAACTCCCAGATGATCGGCAGCGCCCAGTCCGCCATCGGGCGCAGCTTCACCCGTCGCCTGCTGGAGCTGGCCGAGGAGCAGCTGGGCCCGCCCCCGGTGCCCTACTGCTTCATGGTACTGGGCTCGATGGCCCGCAATGAACAGACCATCGTCACCGACCAGGACAACGCCCTGGTCCTGGATGACCGCTTCGACCCCGAGGCGCACGACGAGTACTTCGCGGAACTGGCAAAGCAGGTCTCCGACGGCCTGGCCGAGTTGGGGTACACCTACTGCAAGGGCGGCATCATGGCCACCAACCCCCGGTGGCGCCAGCCCCTCAAGCAGTGGAAGGCCTACTTCCGGGACTGGATACAGGAACCCAACGCCGAGCGCCTGCTGCACAGCTCAATCTTTTTCGACCTGGACAGCGCCTACGGGGAGGAAGTCTTTGTCGAGCAGCTACAGGAACTACTGGCAAGCTTGGCTCCGCGCCAAGAGCGCTTCCTGGCGGCACTCGCCCGCAATGCGCTGAACCGCACGCCGCCCCTGGGGTTCTGGCGCGATTTCGTCATGGAGACGGACGGCAAGCAAAACAAGATCATCAACATCAAGGGGCGGGGCACCGCGCCCATGGTGGACCTGGTGCGGGTGCACGCCCTGGCCTGCGGCTCCACGGCCCAGAACACCTTCGACCGGCTGGACGACATCAGCAAGACGACCCTGCTGCCCAGGGGCGTGGGCGACAAGCTGCGCTACGCCTTCGAGTTCATCTCCATGGTCCGCATCCGCCACCAGGTGGCGGACATCCACGACGAGCGCCCACCGGATAACTACATCGAGCCGGAGAACCTCTCCGACAGTGAGCGGCACAACCTCAAGGACGCCTTCCAGGTGCTCAGCAACGCGCAGCGCTTCCTGCGCTTTCGCTACCCGTTGGCCTGAACGCCGCTTATGCTTTCATTCCGACTCAACAGCACCGCGGCTGACGAATGGCCCGCCTACATGGCGGAACGTGCGCGGCAGGCCCGCGACCCCCGCCTACAGGCCTACTTCCAGGCCTGGCGCACCACCGCGGAGACCCCGGTGGGCGAGGCGCCGCTGGTGGCCCTGGACATGGAGACCACCGGTCTGGACCCCGACCGGCACGCCATGCTGAGCATCGGGCTGGTGCCCTTCACCCTACAGCGCATCCACCTGCCGCAACGACGCCACTGGCTGCTTCGACCGCCCAGACCACTGCTGCGGGAATCCATCCCCCTGCACGGCATCACCCACTCCGATCTGGAGGGGGCGCCGGACCTGGGCGAGGTACTGGACGACGTCCTCACCGCCCTGGCAGGTCGCGTGCCTGTGGTCCACTTCCGCAACATCGAGCGGCGTTTCCTCGATGCGGGGGTTCGGGCGCGACTGGGTGAGCCGCTGCTCTTCCCGCTGATCGACACCATGGAGCTGGAGGCGCGCCGCCACCGCCAGTCAGGCTGGTCGCGGCTGCGCCGGCTTTTTGGGGCGCGCCCGGTCCCCATCCGCTTGCACGACAGCCGGCTGCGTTACGGTCTGCCCGCCTACCAATCACACAACGCCGTGAACGACGCCCTGGCCACTGCCGAGCTTTTGCAGGCGCAGATCGCCCGCCACTACTCGCCGGAAACGCCTTTGAGCGCACTCTGGAGTTGAACAAAAAGGGGCGGCCCGCCATGCGAGCCGCCCCTCTGGTCTCAAGCCCTATGGCCTGCCGATCTCGGCAGGCCTCTCCAACGGGGTTACTTCACGCCCTCCTCCTTGGGCTCGATCTCGGGCAGCCCGCGCGGCTCACTCATCAGCCCCTTGATGATGGCGTAGCAGCCCACCAGCAGCACCAGCGTGAACGGCAACCCGGTGGACACTGCCATGGCCTGCAGGGCCGCAAGACCACCGCCGACCAGCAGCGCGATAGCGATCAGGGCCTCGATGATCGCCCAGAACACCCGCTGCGGCTTGGGCGCATCGACCTTGCCCCCGGCCGTAATGGTGTCGATCACCAGAGAGCCGGAGTCGGATGAGGTGATAAAGAAAACCACCACCAGCAGAATGCCAATGAAGGAGGTGATCTGCGCCAACGGCAACTCACCCAGCATGATGAACAGCTGCAGTTCAGTAGCCGCACCGAGCGCGCCTTCGAAGCCCTGGTTCATCACCTGGTCCAACGCGGCGCCGCCGAAGGCGCTCATCCACAGCACCGACACCAGCGAGGGCACCAGCAGCACGGCCAGCAGGAATTCCCGGACGCTGCGCCCCCGGCTGACCCGGGCGATGAACATGCCGACGAAGGGCGACCAGCTGATCCACCAGGCCCAGTAGAAGGCCGTCCAGCCCTGGCTGAAGTTCTCATCCTCCCGCCCGAAGGGCATGGAGAAGGCCGGCAGGTTGACCACGTAGGCCATCAGGTTCTGGAAGAAGCTCGTGAAGATCAGCAGGGTCGGCCCCACGAAAATGACGAAGAACATCAGCAGGGCGGCGAAGACCATGTTGATCTCCGACAGCCGCTTAACGCCCTTGTCCACGCCAGCCATAATCGACACGATCGCCACGGCGGTGATGCCGAGGATCAGCAGCACCATGGTGAGGTTGCCCTCGGGCACACCGAACAGATGGCTGAGGCCCGCGGCCGCCTGCTGCGCACCGATACCGAGCGAGGTGGCCAGCCCGAACAGCGTGGCAAAGACGGCCAGCATGTCGATCAGGTGCCCGGGCCACCCCCAGATGCGCTCGCCCAGCAGCGGGTAGAAGATGGAGCGCACGGTAAGCGGCAACCCCTTGTTGAAGGAGAAGATTGCCAGCGCCAGTGCCACCACTGAGTAGATCGCCCAAGGGTGCAGCCCCCAGTGGTAGATGGTGGCGGCCATCCCCAGGGTGGCTGCTGCCGCCTCATCACCCTCGGCGCCTCCCAGCGGCGCCCAGTCCGTGCGGACCCCGTTCTCAGTGGTTATACCGCCGAGAGCCGCGTCAAAGTGCCCCAGAGGCTCCGCCACACCGAAGAACATCAGGCCGATGCCCATACCCGCGGCAAAGAGCATGGAGAGCCAGCCCAGGTAGGAAAAGTCGGGCGTGGCCTCCGCACCCCCTATTCGGACCCTGCCCAGTGGCGAGAAAATCAACCCCAGGCAGAGCAGCACAAAGATGTTACCCGCCGTCAGGAAGAACCAGGACATGTTGCCGGTCAGCCAGTCCCTGAGCCCCTCGAACATCGGGGCCACCTGGTCCTGCGCCGCAAGGGTGATCACCACGAAAAGCACAGTGACCAGTGCCGAGATGGCAAACACCTTGCCGTGGATGTCGAGATTAAGGCGGATCTGGCCGGTGACGTTGTCCTGACCGATGACGTAATCGGTGTCGATCAGATTGGCAGCCCCTTCGGGGGCGGGCACACCCACACCGGCGTGTTCGTCGGACGAAGGTGTCTCGTTATCCTTTACCACAGGCATGTCTCCGTATTGCTCCGGATGCGATGGTCGAGCGTAGTCAGGTCGAGGTCAGGCTCGGGAGGGGCGCACCAGAAAGACCGAGACGTCGGTCTGCCTGGCCACCTTGCCGCCATGGGAGGGCATGATGGCATCGAGCTTGCGCGGCAGATGGGTCCCCATTACCACCAGGTCGGCCCCCACGTCCTTGACGCTCTTGACCAGCAGGTCCTCCAGGTCGGCCACCGGGTCGGCGCTGACATACACCTTGGTGCTCACCGGACGCCCGTGGCGCTGCCCCTGCTCCTGGGCGAACACCTTGAGTTTTTCCTCATACTCCTTGGGCGACCGTGCCACCCGCCCGGGCGTACCCGGGGTGACGCTGACGTAGCAGATCTCGGCTTCGTAGTGCTGCGCCATGTCGCCGGCGACGTTCAGGGCGCGCTCCAGCGCCCCCACGTGGGCCAAGTCCACCGGGACGAGAATGCGGTGGTACATAAAGAGTTGCCCCCCTTAGGATCGGAAAAGCCGCAGGAATACCCTGTTAACTGTTGTATAACAATCTTAAACATAGATCAGGGTAATAAAGAAACAACTGATCGCCGGCCAGGGCGGGCCACGCCCCGGCTGTCGGCCACCTTGACACCCCCGCGGCCGCGCCATAGCATGCGAGCCCATTCATCGTTCGGAACCTGCCGCGCCAGATGGACATCGATGCAATCCGGAACCTGGCAGCTGAAGACATGGCTGCCGTCAACCGCCTGATCCAGGAGCGCCTGAGTTCCGAGGTGGTGCTCATCAATCAGATGGGCAACTACATCGTCAGCAGCGGCGGCAAGCGGCTGCGCCCATTGCTCGTCCTGCTGGCCGCCCGCGCCGCCGGATACAGCGGTGACCAGCACATCAAACTGGCCGCCGTGGTCGAGTTCATCCACACCGCCACCCTGCTGCATGACGACGTCGTCGACGAGTCCACCCTCCGCCGCGGCCAAGGCACCGCCAACAGCATCTGGGGCAACGAAGCCGCCGTGCTGGTGGGCGATTTCCTCTACACCCGCTCCTTCGAGATGATGGTCGAGGTGGGCCTGCTGCCGATCATGCAGGTCATGGCCCGCACCACCAACACCATCGCGGAGGGCGAGGTCATGCAGTTGCTCAACTGCCACGACCCCGACGTGACCCAGGCGCGCTACCGCGACGTCATCTACCGCAAGACCGCATCGCTATTCGAGGCGGCCTGCTGCCTGGGGGGCACGGTGGCGGGACTGCCGCAGGCGCAGACCGATGCCCTGTCCGCCTACGGGCTGCACCTGGGTACCGCCTACCAGCTGGTGGACGACGCGCTGGACTACGCCGGCAAGGCCGAGGAGATCGGCAAGAACATCGGCGATGACCTGGCCGAGGGCAAGCCCACCATGCCGCTGATCCACGCCATGGGCAAAGGCTCGGACGAGGAGCGCGAGGTCATTCGGGAGGCGATCAGCGAGGGCGGCATGTCCCGCATTGAGGCGGTGCAGCAGGCCATTGAAAACACCGGCGCCATTCCTTATACTCTGCGCCTCGCTCGGGACGAAGCAGAGAAAGCGGTGGAGAGCATTGCATCGCTGCCGTCGTCCGAGTGGAAGACAGCGCTGGTGGAATTGGCCCGCTTGAGTGTGGCCCGAACCTACTAGCCTGTACCAGACAATTCGGGGTGTAGCTCAGCTTGGTAGAGCACTGTCTTCGGGAGGCAGGAGTCGCTGGTTCGAATCCAGTCACCCCGACCATCTTCGCCAGAACGGCGGCTTCGGTAACCCGGGGCCGCCGTTTTGCTTTTCTGTACCTTGCAGTCAGCGCCGGATCAGGGGCGGTAGCGCGCCCAGCAGTTGGGCGTCTCCCATACGGTGACCTCCAAAAGGTCCGCGTGCCCCTGGCTGCGCTGTTGCACCCTGGGGGCCAGGCGCTGAAACCAGTGCCGCGCCAGCACCTCCGCCGTTGGCGGCCCCGGCAGCAGGTAGAGCTTGCCCCCCAGCGACGGATCGCAAGCCTCGGCAAACCCGTTGGCCGCCACCGCCTGGCGAAGCCCTGCCAGCCACTCCGCTGGCTGCTCACTGCCGCCGGCGAGCATCTCCAACAGGGTCTGGTCATCCACCGACAGCAGCAGCCCGTGGTCACACGGCCCATCGATCACCGCAAGCATTTCCTCCTTCAGGAACCCGAAATCCAGCACCATGCCGCGCTCTTCGCCGCTCTCGTGCAGGTCCGGGTTGCCGCAGGCCGCCTCCACCACGTAGCGGTGGCCGTGCAGGTGCCGGCAGCGGGAGCCGTGGTCGGGAATGCGGTGGGCGGCGTCGATTTCCAGGCGACGGGTGACGGTAAAGCTGCTCACGCGGGCGCTCCGTGTCGGGCGTACTGGGGATAGGGTTAGCCGCTCAGTGTACCACTGCTGGCCCTGTCCGGGCTGGTCCGGGCGCGGGCAGCGGCACGACCCCAACCAAAAACCGGGGCGCCCCACGCTGGGGACGCCCCGGTTGGATCAGGCAACGCTGGCCGCAGCCGGCGTTTCAGCTGACCGACTGATTACAGCTGCTTTTTGCAGAAGTACCAGTCCACGTAGTCGTAGCCCTGATCCTTGCGGGCCTCGGCATCCTCGACCGTGGCCGGCGGGGGCACGATGACCTTGTCACCCGGCTGCCAGCCCTCGGGAGTGGCCACGCCGTGCTCCTGGGAGGTCTGCAGGCTCTTGACCAGGCGCAGCGCCTCGTCGATGGAGCGACCGTTGGTCATCGGGTAGTAAATCATCGCCCGCAGGATGCCCTCGGGGTCGATGAAGAAGGTGGCACGGACCGCGGAGGTGTCGCTGGCACCCGGCTGCACCATCCCGTACGCATTGGCGACCTTCATGTTCAGGTCGGCGATGATCGGGAAGTTGATGTCAACGCCGAAGTTCTCCTTGATGCTGCGCACCCAGGCGACGTGGGCATGGATACCGTCGATGGACAGCCCCACCAGCTCGGTGTTCAGGGCCTTGAAATCCTCGGACCGCTCGGCGAAGGCCATGAACTCGGTGGTGCAGACCGGGGTGAAGTCGGCCGGATGGGAGAACAGCACGACCCACTTGCCACGGTAGTCGCTCAGCTTCTTCGGACCGTGGGTGGTCTGGGCCTCCCACTCCGGGGCCGGCTTGTTGAGCTGGGGCATGGCGAGTACGGGCTCTTGCTGCTCTTGAACTTCTTCAGTCATGTCGACCTCTTTACAATGCAAGTGAATTGCGTATCAATGGTTATGAATATACAGACTGGCCCGCTCCGTGGCCAATAGAACGTCCCGAACGGGCCAATAGGCCATACTTCCATTTCATTATATGCTTATTCTAAACAAATCTATACGGCAAGCGGTACACTGATACGTCAGCCAAACAGACGATGCACCGATACCCATGACGCTTGATATCCTCGCGGTGGGCGACCTCCACCTGGGCCGCCGCCCCGCCGGACTCCCCGAATCCGTCACCCTGCACCACGACCCCGCCGAGCTCGGCCCCGCCGCGGCCTGGCAGCGCCTCGTTACCGCCGCGATAAAGCATGGCGTGGATGCCGTGCTCTTCGCCGGCGATGTGGTGGAGCGGGAGCAGGACTTCTTCGAGGCCTACGGGCTGCTCCATACCGGCGTCCGGCGCCTGGTGGATGCCGGCATCCGCGTCATCGGTGTCAGCGGCAATCACGACACCGCGGTGCTCCCCCGCCTGGCGGAGGAACTCCCCGGCTTCGAGCTGCTCGGCGCCAATGGGCGGTGGCAGACCACCCGGATCAGTGGCCGCAACGGCAGCGAGGTGGAGGTCCACGGCTGGTCCTTTACGGAGGCGCAGCGCGCTGTCAGCCCCTTGGCCGGGCATCAGTTCCCACCGGCACCCTGCCCGAGAATCGGGCTGCTCCACTGCGACCGGGACCAGAGCGACAGCCCCTACGCCCCGGTCAGCTCGGCGGAGCTGGCTGCCAGCGGGCTGGACGCCTGGCTGCTTGGCCACATCCATCAACCCGATGCGCTCTCTGCCCACAGCCCCTCGGGCTACCTCGGTTCCGTCAGCGCCCTGCGCCGCACCGAAACCGGGCCCCGTGGCCCCTGGCTCTACCAGTTCGACGGCGGTGGTGTTGCCAGCCTGCAGCAGTGGCCGCTGGCACCGATGCAATGGTACGAATTAAGCGTGGATCTGGGAGACCTTTCCGATGCGGCCGATGGTCGCGCCCGGCTGCTCACGCGGGTCCGTGAACTGCAGGAAGAGGCCCGGGCCCAGGACTGGCAACCGCGCCTCGTGGGCGTGCGCGCGCGGCTCACCGGCCGCACGAACCTCGGCGGTGCGGTGCACGAGCACCTGACCGGGGCGCTGCGCGACAATCCCCTGCTGCCCGGCCCACCCGGTGTCTTTGTCGACCGCATCCGGCTGGAAACCCTGCCGGAGCTCGACCTGGCCCAGCTGGCCCGGGAGGCCAGCCCCGCCGGGCTACTGGCCGCACAACTTCTCACCCTCGAGGCCGGGCCGACCGACGCCGACTGGCCCGGCCTGATCCGGGACGCCCGGGAAGCCCTCGCAGCCGAGGCCGGGCACAAACACTGGCAAGACCTGGAAGCCGTCCCGCTGGACGACGACGCCGTGGCGGACTGGCTCTGGCAGGCCGGCACCGCCACCCTGGACGCCCTGCTCGCCCAGAAGGCCGCCGACGCATGAAGCTGACTGCGCTCCACATCCAACAGCTGCCGGGCATCGAACCCGGCTTTCAACTCGATGACCTGGACCCCGAGGTCAATTTGCTGCTCGGCCCGAACGCCTCGGGCAAGAGCAGCGTGGTCCGCGCCCTGCGCCACCTCATGGAGGCGCGCAACGATGACCCACCGGGGCTGATCCTGTCCGCCACCTTCAGCGACGACGCGCACCAATGGCAGGTGGAGCGACTGGGCCGGGATATCCACTGGCGCCGCGATGGAACGCCCTGCGCCCCGCCTCCCCTGCCCGGCGCGGACGGGCTGGGTTTCTACTGGATCGGGCTGGATCGCCTGCTGGAATTGACCCGCGAGGACCGGGCGGTGGAGAGCGCGCTGCGCCGGGAGATGCAAGGCGGCTACGACCTGCAGAGCCTGCGCGACCACCCCCTGCTGACCCTGCCGCCGCGCCGCGGTCACCAGGCGGCGCGCGAGGTGCTCCAGGGCGAACAGGCACTCCGCCAGCTGGAGCGCGCCCACCAGGCGCTGGCCGCCGACGAGGCCAGGCTGCCCGCCATCCGCGAGGAACTGACCGCTGCCCGGGCCGCCCGCGAACGCCAGGAGGCCTGCCAGCTCGCCCTGCAGGCCCTGGAGGCCGCCCGCGCCCTGCAGGAGCAGGAGGAACGGCTGGCCGCCTACCCCGATCCGATGCCGGCCGGTCTCACCCGGGCGCGCGTGGACGAGCTGGAACGCCAACTCGCCGAACAGGGGCGCGCCCTGCAGCGTGCCCGGGAGGACCGCGATCGCGCCGAAGCGCAATGGCAGGGCACCGGCCTGGCGGAGGGCTTGCCGCCAACCGACGAGTTGCAGACGGCATCCAGCGAGGCCCAGCGGCTGGCCCGCCTGGAGGAGCAGGTGGTGCAGCGCCGGGCCCGGCTGGAGGCTGCCCGCCACGCCGCCGCCGAGGCGGCCCGCGCGCTGGGCCGCGACCCTGGCGAGGACGCCAAGCTGCCACCGCTCTCGCCGGACCGGCTCGCCGGACTGGAGGAGCGGGCGCGGAAGGTGCACGCGGCTGACGAGCGGGTCCAGGCCCTGGAGGCTCGGCTGGAAGCCCTCGGCGATGCCCCCGACAGCGACCCACCCGCCCCACTGGAGCAGGGCGCTCATGAACTGCGCCGCTGGCTGCGCCAACCGAAGCCCCAACCCCTGCAGTGGTTCGGCCTCGGCCTCACCGCCTTGGGTGGCACCGGCACTACGGCCCTCGGGCTCACGTTTGGCCACTGGCCCACCGTCGCCAGCAGCCTGGTCGTGCTGGCCGGCCTCGGGGCCAGTGGCGTGGTGCTGTGGCGCCAGCGGGACCGTCGCGACAGCCAGGCCCGCTTCGCCGACCTGCCGCTGACGCCCCCGGAGGACTGGACGGAGACCGGCGTCCACCAGCGCCTGCAGGCGCTGGAACGGGCCCATCACCAGGCACGCAGCCGCGAGCAGCGGCGCCATGAGGCAGATCAACTGCACGCCGAACTCACCCGTGCCCGGAGTGACCAGTCGGCTGCTCGGCAGGCGCTGCAGGCCGACGCCGCCCCCCTCGGACTGGACGCCAGCCTGCCCCTCTCCCTGGAGCGCACCGCGCACCTCCTGGCCCGCCACCAGCAGGCACGGGAGGAGCTGGCGCGCGAACAGGCCGCGTTGACGCGCCAGACCCAGGACATGGACGAACTGCGCGCTGCCGTCCAGACCCGACTGGCCCACTGGGACGCCGCCCCTCGGCAACTTGCCGGCGAACAACTTACCGGCGAGAAGCTGACCGCCGCCGTGGACGCGCTGCGTGAACGCGCGCAGACCGCGGAACGTGCCCGTCAAGGCGTGGACAACGCGGACCGACTGATCCAGGACCGGGCCCGGCAACAGCGCGATACCCAAGAGGCCCTGGAGCAGCTCTACCGGGACGCCGGTCTTACGCCGGCGCAGCGCCCCCTGCTGCTGGAGCGCATCGACCAGCTGGAGGCCTGGCAGGCCTGTCGCCAGGCGCGCGATGAAGCCCGCAGCAACTATCGCCTGCGACGACGTGACCTGGAGGACCGGGCCGGCGGCGACATCCTGGAATGGCTGGAGTCGGGTGACGAGCCGGCCCTACGCCGCGCCGCCGACGAGGCGGCCGAGCGCGCCGCACGGGTGGAGGCCCTGCAGGAGGAACGCGCCGCCATCAACAGTCGCCTGGAACAGGCGCGCCGGCGCCACGACCTGGAGGAGGCCCTGGCACGGCGGGACGAGGCCCGGGAGCGACTGACCGAAGAGCGGGACCACGCGCTGCGCGCCAGTGCCGGGCGCTTCCTGCTGGACCGGGTGGCCCGCCGGCACGAGCAGGACCACCGCCCCGAGGCGCTGGCCCGCGCCGACCAGCTCTTCGGCCGCTTCACCCACCAACGCTACGGGCTGCGGCTCAGTCCCTCGCAGGCGCTACAGGCCGTCGACCACCGCAGCGACCGGCCCCATCCCCTGGATACCCTGTCCACCGGCACCCGCATGCAGCTGCTGATCGCCCTGCGGGTCGCCTGGCTGGAACAGCTGGAGCGTCAGACCCGGCCCCTGCCGCTGATCCTGGACGAGGCCCTGACCACCACCGACCCGGAGCGTTTCCAGGCGGTTGCCGGCAGCCTCGCGGCCCTGCTGGAAACCGGGCGGCAGGTCTTCTACCTCAGCGCCCAGCCGGAGGATGCCCAGCGCTGGGAGACCGCCCTGGGCCGCGTGCCCCACTGCGTGGACCTGGCCACCCTCCGCGCCAGCGGGCGTGCACTCTCCGAACAGCAGCTGCAACTGCCAGCGCAGGCAACCGTACCGGATCCTGCCGGACACACCGCCGAGAGCTACGCCCAGGCACTGCAGGTACCGGGGGTCAACCCGTGGCAGCACGCGGGCGAGATCCACATCTTCCACCTGCTGCGCGACCAGCTGGATACGCTCCATCGGCTGTTACGGGACTTCCGGATCCGGTACGCGGGGGAGCTGGAACGCCTGCTGGCGGACCCGGCCCTGCGCGAACAGCTCCCAGAGCCGCTCCACCAGCAGCTGCACTGCCGGCTCCAACTGGCACGGCACTGGCTGCACGCCTGGCGCCGGGGGCGCGGGCGGCCGGTCACCCGGGGCGTGCTGGAGGCCAGCGGGGCCGTCAGTGAGACCTTCATCGCGCGCGTTGCGGAGATCAACGACGCCCACGGAGGGGACGCCCGTGCCCTGCTGGAGGCCTTGCGGAACGGCGAGGCGTCCGGATTCAGAAAGGCGAAGATCGATGAACTGGAGGCCTACCTGCAGTCGGAGGGCCACCTGGACCCACAACCAAGGCTGGACAGCGCCGAGCGCTACCGCGCCGCGCTGGCCAAGGTGGAGCTGCCACTGGAGGCGATCGGGCGCGACGCCCGGGTCATCGACTGGCTGGAAGCGGCCCTGCTGGCCTGAGCCACCCGGTGCGGTTCACCCCCGGGGCAGGGTCACACCGCGCTGGCCCTGGTATTTGCCGCCCCGGTCCTTGTAGGAGGTGTCGCACTCCTCGTCGGACTCGAAAAACAGCATCTGCGCCACACCCTCGTTGGCGTAGATCTTCGCCGGCAGCGGGGTGGTGTTGGAGAACTCCAGGGTGACGTGCCCCTCCCACTCCGGCTCCAGCGGCGTGACATTCACGATGATGCCGCAGCGGGCATAGGTGGACTTGCCCAGGCAGATGGTCAGCACCGTACGCGGGATGCGGAAATACTCGACGGTGTGCGCCAGGGCGAAGGAGTTGGGGGGGATGATGCAGACATCCGACTCCACGTCGACGAAGCTGCGACTGTCGAAGGCCTTGGGATCGACGATGGCCGTATTGATGTTGGTGAAGATCTTGAAGTGCGACGAGCACCGCACGTCATAGCCGTAACTGGAGGTGCCGTAGGAGATCACCTTCTGGTCATTGACCTCGCGCACCTGCCCGGGCTCGAACGGCTCGATCATGCCGGTCTGCTCGGCCATGCGGCGAATCCACTTGTCTGACTTGATGCTCATGGGCCTCGAAGTACCGCTCCTTGGGGGTTACCGCCCGCCAGTCTACCGGGAATGGACCGCGAATGCGCCCCCGGTGGGGACCACCGGGGGCACGGACAAGCGCAGCAGGATATCCACCCAGTCCATGGCGCACCTCCGGCGTGCGGGCCGCCCGTCAGGCGGCGCCGCTCACATCCAGCATCGCCGTGGCGATGGCGAAGTAGATGAGGATGCCGAAAATATCGGCGATGGAGGTGATCAGCGGCGCACTGGCAGTGGCCGGGTCCAGCTTGAAGCGGGCCAGGATGAAGGGCAGCAGCATGCCGACCATGCTCCCCATGAAGACCACGGCCACCATGGACAGAGCGACCACGTAGGCGATATCCATGCCACCGCGGTAGAACCCGAGGAAGGATACGGCCACCGCCAGGGTCACACCCAGCGCCACGGAGACCATGGCCTCCTTGCCCCACAGCCCGAGCCAATCCTTCGATCTGACGTCACCCGTCGCCAGACCACGCACCATCAACGTGGCGGACTGGGTGCCGGCGTTACCCGCGGTGTCCACCACCAGCGGCAGGAAGGTGACCAGCACGATGACGGCGGCCAGGGTGTCCTCGTAGGCGCCGATGATCTCGCCGCCGAACATGTTGATGAAGACCAGCAGCACCAGCCAGCCCACGCGACGCTGGTAGAGAGCCCAGAGGCTGGCGTCCCGCAGGCCCAGGTTGAGCACGCCCACACTACCCAGCTTGTGGAAGTCCTCGGTGGCCTCGGCCTCGGCCACGTCCATCACGTCGTCGAGGGTGACGATGCCCAGCAGCACGCCCTCGGAGTCCACCACCGGCAGGGCCGAGAGGTCGTAGTGCTGCACCGTCTCAACCGCCTTCTCCCGATCCTCGAAGGCAGAGACGCTGATGTAGCGGTAGTCCATGACGGACTCCACTTCGCTGTCAGGCTCCGCCAGGATGAAGCGGCGGATGGACAGGGCGTCCAGCAACTTGCCCTCGCTGTCGGTGACGTGGATGACGTTCACCGTCTCGCCCCGCTCTTTCTGGGCGCGGATGTGGGCCAGCGCCTGCTCGATGGTCCAGTTCGGCCGCACCGAGATGTACTCGGGCGTCATGAGACGACCGACGGATTCATCCGGGTAACCCAGCAGCTGTTGCGCACGCCGGCGGTCCCCGGCAGGCAGCATTTCCAGCAGTCGCTGGGTGGCCGGGGCAGGCAACTCCTCCAGGAGTGCGGTCCGGTCGTCGGGCGTCAGATTGGCCAGCACCTCCCGGGTCTCCTCGTCGGTCATGTCCTCGAGGAGGGCATCCTGGTTGTCCGGCGAGAGGTAGGCGAAGACCTCGTTGGCCTGGTGCCGGGGCAGAAGCTTGAAAAGGAAGATGCGTTCTGCCTTTTCAAGCTCCAGCATGATTTCGGCGATGTCCTGCGCGGCCTCGTCGGCAACGGCTTCCCGGACCTCACTCCACCGGCGCTCGGCCAGTGCCTGCTGGATGCGGGGAACCAGCGTGTTTTCTTCTTCCATTGTTTACGCCTCCTGCAAATTGGGCGGGCCGCCCCGTCACTGTAGACGGGGCGGGTTAATGTGGTGTTAAGCCAAGGTGCCGAAGAACAGCGTGACCATGAGGGGCAGCCCCAGCAAGCCACCCGTGACGAGTCCCAGGCTGAGCATGCGCCGAAGCCCGCCCCCACGGCGACGGGCCCGCACCTCGTCAACGGTAACCGGGGGCAGGTCGCGACCATGCAGCGCACCGGCCAGGGCACCCCGCTCGTCCAGCACCGGCAGCACACCGACGCCAGCGCGGGCCATCAGGCCGCGAACCCCGCTCAGGGCCTGCTCCGGGGTCAGTGCCAGACCGATACCCAGCAGTTGCCGCTCCACCGGCGCCGCGGCCTCACGGCCGGCCAGGCTTCCCCGGGTGACGAAACCGAGGTAGCGGCCACGCTCATCCACCACGAACAGCACGTGGGCCTGGTGGCGGAGGAGTTTCTTCATGGCCCCCTCCACCGGCGTACCCCGGGTCACGGCCAGGGTATCGGGGCGCATGTACCGGCCCACTGCCCCGGTCGGCTGCTCCAGGGCGCCGAGCAGGGCCTGGCGGCGCTCCGCCGGCAGAGCACGCAGAATGTCCTGCAACCGGTTGACCGGGGTCTCGTCCAGTGCCAGGACCAGTTCCGGCAGCGGTACGGGGGTCAGCAGGCGGGCGGCAGCCTCCGCCGGCAGTGCACTGAGCAGACGCTGCCGCGCGCCCACGCTCATTCCGCGAAAAATCTTCAGGGCACGGCGGTAGGGCAGGCGGTTGAAGAGGACAGGGATATCGCTCCCGTCCAATGCGGAAAACAGACGCACCTGCTGGGTGATATCGAGATGCAGGCAGAGTTCAGCCGCGCGGCGGGTGCGGCCGAGATGCAGGTTATGGATGATGGCTTCGATCATGGCTCCGGCTCCATGGGTCAGGCATACGCGAGCGTTTTCGCCCGGTCGCCGGAGCCGGTGCATCAGCCTGGGAACGCGCCTCGTTGCGGGGACACAGGCACCATGCCACCGGCGTCCGCCAACCGGACACCACGGCGGGCCGACGGCGGCTGGCCGTCGGCGCTGGTACTCGGTAGCGGAACGTCGTCGTCGGTGAGCATGGTCACCTCCCGGCATAAGGCCCTGGCGCGCGGTGTCGCGCGACCGCACTGCCACTAAGCGCTGGGAGGGGTTGCCGACTGCTGGAGCTCGGCTGTGAAGACCCGCTGCGGCCTGATTACCGCGCGGGATTCTACGGGCGCCGTGCCCGGGGGGAATCAGGCGGGGTAATACAGGCTCGCCTCAGCGCCGCCATTGGCGTGGCCAGGGCTGGTTAAATTGAAAGTCGATCTAGGGACCGATGGGTTCATCAACGGCTGCGCGGCTTTGAGTTAACCGCACTACCTCTTGTGGCCTAAAACCGTTTCACAAAATAACCCCGTTTCCCGCTGCCTGTCAAACTGAGCAAGGCTGTCTTGACCACTCACACCGGGCCGGGTAGAAGGAGCGCTTCACCGCCCCACCCAAAAGGATTTCATCGCATGGCCTTGTGGATAGCCGCCCTGCTTGGGGTCATTCAGGGCATCTTCATGTTCCTCCCGGTCAGCTCCACCGCTCACATGGTGCTGACCGAGCACTGGCTCATCGCACGCGGGGAGACCCTGCCGCCGCCGGAGAGCCCGGAGATGATCCTGTTTGCGCTAGTGGTCCACGTGGGCACGCTGGTCTCCATTGCGGTGGTGTTCTGGCCCAGCCTCTGGCGCTTCAGCGGGAACGCCCTGGGGGGCGCCTGGGAGTGGGCCGGCCGGGGTGGTCGCGGCGGGCTGCCCCTTTACTGGCGGCTCTTCTGGCTGGGCATGTTCTCGGTACTGTGCACCGGGGTGCTGGGCCTGACCCTGAAGGCCACCTTCGAGCACATCTTCGGCTCACCCATGATGATCGCCGGCACGCTCACCCTGACCGGCATCCTGCTCTGGTGGACCGACCGGCTGGCCCCGCGCCGGCGTGGGTTGAAGGGCATCAACCTGAAGGTGGCCGGTGTCATCGGCCTGGCCCAGGGCTTTGCCCTGATGCCCGGGCTCTCCCGCAGCGCAATGACCATCGTCTTCGCCCTGTTCACCGGGCTGAAGCGCCGCTGGGCGGCCGAGTACAGCTTCTTTCTGGCGATCCCCACCATCTGCGCGGCCACCCTGCTCCAGGCCATCGAGGTCTACCGCCTGGGGCTGCCCAACACCGTGGGCTTCTCGGCGCTGGCCGTGGGCTTCGTGGTGGCCGCCATCGTCGGCATCATCTCCCTGAAACTGGTGATCTACTTCTTGTATCGGGCGCGCCTCAAGGTATTCTCGTTCTATGTCTGGGCGCTGGCGCTGGGCATAGCCACCGGGTTGATCGACCTGGCACCTGCTGCGGGCTGACGGCAACGCCGGCGCGCCCCCGCCCCAACGGGCCACCGCCCCGCGATCACCGTTCCAACAAGGGATGAAGGAACACCGACATGAACTTTTTCGAGCATCAGGACCGTGCACGCCGCACCACCCTCTGGCTGATCCTCTTGTTCGTACTGGGGGTGATCGCCATCGCCGTGGTGGTCAATGCCCTGGTGCTGTTCTTCCTGGGTGAACCACCCCCGGCCGGCGCCCCGCCGGCGCGGTGGGTCGAGGACAACCTGGAGCTGTTGATCACCTCCACGGTGCTGGTGGTGGCCGGCATCGGGCTGGCCAGCGCCTTCCGGGTGGCCAGCCTCTCCGGCGGCGGCAGCAAGGTGGCGGAGATGCTGGGCGGCACCCGCGTCACCCCTGACACCCGCGACCCCAAGCGGCGCCAGCTGCTCAACGTGGTGGAGGAGGTGGCGCTGGCCTCCGGCACGCCGGTGCCCGATGTCTACGTGCTGGAGGAGGAGAAGGCCATCAATGCCTTCGCCGCCGGCTACAGCCAGAGCGACGCCGCCGTGGCAGTGACCCGCGGTACGCTGGAGAAGCTGAACCGCGAGGAACTGCAGGGCGTGGTGGCCCACGAGTTCGCCCACATCGTCAACGGCGACATGCGCCTGAACATCCGCCTGATGGGGGTAGTGTTCGGGTTACTGGTGCTCACCGTGGTGGGCCGGTTCATGACCCGCGCCATCTTTGTCGGCGGCGGCAGCCGGGAAGGCAAACAGGCCGCCATGGGCATCGCTGCCCTGGGGCTGGCGCTGATCCTGGTGGGGGCGCTGGGGGTGTTCTTCGGCCGGCTGATCAAGGCGGCGGTCTCGCGCCAGCGCGAATTCCTGGCCGACGCCTCGGCGGTGCAGTACACCCGCAACCCGGACAGCATCGGCGGTGCGCTGAAAAAGATCGCCCTGCACAGCCGCGGCTCCGGCCTGGAATCCCCGGAGACCGAGGAGGTCAGCCATATGCTGTTTGCCTCGGGCTTTGCCTCCATGAGCGGGCTGCTGGCCACCCACCCGCCGCTGGAGCAGCGCATCCGCGCCGTCGACCCGCAGTTCGACCCCGAACGCGACCTGGCCGCGCTGGCGCAACAGGAAAAGCGCCGCAAGGAGGCCCGGGCTGAAGCGGAAGCGGCCGCCCGCCAGTCACGGGAAGAGGCACAGACCGGTGGGCGCAGCGGCATTCCCGGCGTCACCCCGCTGCCCGGCATGGAGGCCCTGCCCCAGGGGGCCATCCTGGCGGCGATTCTCGCCGACGTGGACCAGCCCGACACCCGCCGCCACCAGGGCGCGGCCCGCCTGATCGAGCGCCTGCCCGATCCGCTCACCGATGCAGTGCACAGCGACCAGGCCGGTCTGGCGGTGCTCTACCTGCTGATCAGCGACGACCGCAAGGTGCGGGACCAGCAACTGCAGCAGGTGGCAGAGGACTGGGGGGACGAGGCCGCAGAGACCCTGCAGGGGTGGCTTGCGGCCGACTGGACCCTGGCACCGGACCAGCGCCTGCCGGTGCTGGAACTGGCCCTGCCCGCGCTCCGCCACCAACCGCGGGAAGACCTGGCGGCATTGCAGGCCACGGTGGAGGCGCTGATCGCCAAGGACGGCCAGGTCTCGGTGTTCGAGTTCGCGCTGGCACAGCTGTTCAACGGGCACCTGCGCGATGTACTCAACCCCAGTGGCGCGGACCGCGGCCACGCCCGGGTCAATGCGGATAAGGTGGAGGGCATCCGCCAGCTGCTCTCGGTGCTGGCCGCGGCCGGCGCGGAGGGCGACAAAGAAAGCGCCCGGGCCGCCTATGCCGCCGGCATGGCCGTGCTCTACCGCGAGAACCAGCCTCCCAGCTACGGGATCCCCGAGAACTGGCCCAAGGCCCTGGGCACGATGCTGCCCCGACTCGACCGCCTCTCCCCGGGCAACAAGCGCAAGCTGGTGGAGGCGATGGTGGCCACCGTGGCCCACAACGGGCAGGTGAACATCCGGGAGGCGGAGCTGCTGCGCGCGCTGGCCGCCGCACTGCACGTCCCCATCCCGCTGATCCTGCCGACGACGGCCGAGGGCGCGGCGCACGAGGGCGGGGCCGAATAACCGGCCTCAGTCCCGCGCCAGGGCTATACCGGCCGCAGCCCCGAGCAAGGCCACCAGAAGCGTGGCACCCACGTACAGCGCGCCCCACACCCAGGCCCCGTCCTGCAACAGGGCCAGGGTCTCCAGGCTGAAGACCGAGAAGGTGGTGAAGCCGCCACACACCCCCGTCATCAGAAACTGCCGCAGGTGCGGCGCCAGTGGCCAGGCCCCGTCCGGTGCCGTGCGTATCGCCACCCAACCGATGACCAGACACCCCAGGCCGTTCACCAGCAGCGTATCCCAGGGGAAGGCGCCCCAGGGGGCCAGGCCGAGCAGGTACCGCAGTGCAGCGCCCAGCGCCCCACCCAGCGCGACCCAGATCATCACCCTCACAGGCCACCCCCCAGCCATAAGCCGAACGCGGCCGCCCCCAGGCAGCCGGTGAAGGAGATCAGCACGTAGAGTGCGGCCACCGCTCCACGGCCGTCGTCGATCAGCTGCACCGCCTGGAGCCCGAAGGAGGAGACCGTGGTGAAGCTGCCACACACGCCGAGCATGAACAGCAGCGCCAACTCGCCGCCCGGCGCCAGCACCGTGGCCAGCCAGCCGATCAGCAGCGACCCGAGGCCATTCACCGCCAACGTGCCCCAGGGAAAGTCCCCGGGGACCCGGGCCGTGACGGCGGCATTCAAGGCCCAGCGCGCCACCGCCCCCGCGGCCCCGCCCAGCGCGACCCAGAATAATCCCTGCAAGATCAACCCCCCAATGTGCCACCGGCGACAATCTGGCATACTGTACGGCTTATTCGAGTCGCCCCGAAACCGGGCCGAACCCGCTCACCAACCCCAAAAGACACCGGCATGACGCGAAAGATACTGGTCACCAGCGCCCTACCCTACGCCAACGGCCCCATCCACCTGGGCCACCTCGTAGAGTACATCCAGACCGATATCTGGACCCGCTTCCAGCGCCTGCGCGGCCATGAGTGCTACTACGTCTGCGCCGACGACGCCCACGGCACGCCCATCATGCTCAAGGCGCGGGAGCGGGGCATCAGCCCCGAGGAGTTGATCGCCGAGGTGGGCGAGGAGCACCAGCGCGACTTTGCCGACTTCCTGATCGAGTTCGATAACTACCACAGCACCCACTCGGACGAAAACCGCTACTTCGCCGAGCTGATCTACTCGCGGCTGGACGAGGCCGGCTACGTGGACCGCAAGGTCATCAAGCAGGCCTACGACCCCAAACTGGAGATGTTCCTGCCCGACCGCTACATCAAGGGCGAATGCCCCCGGTGCGGCGCGGACGACCAGTACGGCGACTCCTGCGAGGCGTGCGGGGCCACCTACACCCCGGCGGAGCTCGAGAACGCCGTCTCGGTGGTTTCCGGCGAGCGCCCGATAGAGCGCGAGTCCGAGCACTACTTTTTCCGCCTGCAGGAATTCGAGGCCATGCTGCGGGAGTGGGCAAGCCCCGAGCACCTGCAGACCGAGGTGGCCAACAAGCTGGCGGAGTGGTTCGAAGACGGCCTGCGCAGCTGGGACATCTCCCGCGATGCGCCCTACTTCGGCTTCCGCATCCCCGGCACCGAGAACAAGTACTTCTACGTCTGGCTGGACGCGCCCATCGGCTACATGGCCAGCTTCAAGAACCTGTGCGATCGCAAGGGCATCGACTTCGACGAGTGGTGGAACCCGGACTCCAGCGCCGAGCTCTACCACTTCATCGGCAAGGACATTATCTACTTCCACGCCCTGTTCTGGCCGGCGATCCTGCACGGGGCGGGCTTCCGCACGCCCAACGAGATCTGCGCCCACGGCTTCCTCACGGTCAACGGGCAGAAGATGTCCAAGTCACGCGGGACCTTCATCATGGCCCGCACCTGGCTGGACCATCTCGACCCGGAGTACCTGCGCTACTACTTCGCCGCCAAGCTGGGCGCCAGCGTCCACGATATCGACCTCTCTCTGGACGACTTCACCCAGCGGGTCAATTCCGACCTGGTGGGCAAGCTGGTGAACATCGCCAGCCGCTGCGCCGGGTTCATCAACAAGCGCTTCGAAGGGCGCCTGGGCGACACGCTGGACGACCCGGCGCTCTACCGGCAGTTCACCGCGGCCGGGGAGCACATCGCCGAACTCTACGAGAAGCGCGAGTTCTCCCGCGCCATGCGCGAGATCATGGCCCTGGCCGACCAGGCCAACCAGTACGTGGACGAGCAAAAGCCCTGGGTGCTGGCCAAGCAGGAAGACCAGGCCGACCGGGTGCAGGACATCTGCACGCTGGGGCTCAACCTCTTCCGGGTGCTGGTGGTCTACCTCAAGCCGGTACTGCCGAGGCTGGCCGCCGATGCCGAGGCCTTCCTGAACCTGCCGGAGCAGGACTGGGCCGACGCCAAGACGCCCCTGCTCGACCACGAGATCCGCAAGTTCAAACCGCTGATGACCCGGGTGGACCCGGACAAGGTGGAGGCCATGCTGGAAGACTCCAAGAAGACCCTACAGCCCAAGGGTGACCCGCAACCCGCCGAGGACAGCCCCCTGGCCAAGGACCCGATCGGCGAGCAGATCGAGATCGGCGACTTCACCAAGCTGGACCTGCGGGTGGCCCGCATCGAAAAAGCGGAACACGTGGCGGGCGCCGACAAGCTGCTGCGCCTGGAGCTGGACCTGGGCGGGGAGACCCGCCAGGTGTTCGCTGGCATCAAGCAGGCCTACCAACCGGAAGACCTGCAGGGCAAGCTCACGGTAATGGTCGCCAACCTCAAGCCGCGCAAGATGAAGTTCGGCGTCTCCGAGGGCATGGTGCTGGCTGCCGGCCCTGGTGGCAGCGACCTGTACGTGCTGGAACCGCACGAGGGTGCCCAGCCGGGGATGCGGGTCAAGTAAGCCCCGGCCACGCCGGCTGACGCCATGACGGAACTGGCACTGATCCTGGTCTCGACGGTCCTGGTCAACAACTTCGTGCTGGTGAAGTTCCTGGGGCTCTGCCCCTTCATGGGCGTCTCGCGGCAACTGGAGACGGCCATGGGCATGGCCCTGGCCACCACCTTTGTACTCACGCTCTCGGCGGTCTGCAGTTACCTGGTCCACGCGTACCTGCTGGCGCCGCTGGGGGTAGAATACCTGCGCACCATCACCTTTATTTTGGTGATCGCGGTGGTGGTGCAGTTCACCGAGATGGCGGTTCGCCGAGCCAGCCCGCTGCTGCACCAGGTGCTGGGCATCTACCTGCCGCTGATCACCACCAACTGCGCCGTGCTCGGCGTGGCGTTGCTCAACCTGCAGGAGCAGAACAGTTTCCTGGAATCCGCGGTCTATGGTTTCGGGGCGGCCGCCGGCTTCTCGCTGGTACTGGTGTTGTTCGCGGCCCTGCGCGAGCGACTGGAGGTGGCCGATGTGCCCCTGCCCTTTCGCGGCGCTTCGGTGGCGCTGGTGACAGCGGGCATCCTGTCCATGGGCTTCATGGGCTTCGCCGGCCTGGTTCGCCTTTAGCCAAGGCGGCCCGCCCGGCGACACCCGACGACGGCCACCGGCCTGAACGGTCACGGAGTCGATCATGCTGACATCCATACTGGCAATCACGGCCCTGGCTCTCGGCAGCGGCGCGCTGCTGGGCTTTGCCGCCGTGCGCTTCCGGGTGGAGGGCAACCCCATCGCCGACCAGGTGGATTCAGTCCTTCCCCAGACCCAGTGCGGCCAGTGCGGATTCGGCGGCTGCCGCCCCTACGCCGAGGCCATCGCCGCCGGCGAGGCCGAGATCAACCGCTGCCCGCCGGGGGGGCAGGACACGGTCCAGACCCTGGCGGACCTGCTGGGCGTGGAGCCCCTGCCGCTGGACGAGGAACGGGGCGAGACGCCGGACACCCCGCGGGTGGCCTGGGTGGACGAGTCGGTCTGCATCGGCTGCACCCGCTGCATCCAGGCCTGCCCGGTGGACGCCATCCTGGGGGCACCGAAACAGATGCATACGGTGATCCGGGACGAATGCACCGGCTGCGACCTCTGTGTGGACCCCTGCCCGGTGGACTGCATCCACATGGTGCCGGTAGAGCTGGACCTGGCGGAGTGGCACTGGCCACTGCCCGCCGACGGGCCGCGCTCCAGCCGGGAGGCGGCGTGAGCGGGCCGTTGCACGGCTTCCGCGGCGGGCTCGACCTGGATGGCAGACGGCATACCCGCGATCAGGCCATCCGGCCCGGGCCCCTGCCCCGCACCCTGGTACTCCCGCTGCACCAGCACATCGGTGAGCCGGCCGAGCCGGTGGTGGCAGTGGGCGACACCGTGCTGCGCGGCCAACCAGTGGCCCGCGCTGACAACTACGTCTGCGCCCCGGTGCACGCCAGCAGTTCGGGCACGGTGATCGCCATCGAGGACCGCCCAGTCCCCCACCCCTCCGGCCTGTCCGCGCCCTGCATCGTGATCGAGACCGACGGTGAGGACCGGTGGGCCCCGCCGCTACCGCCCATCGACGACCCGACGGACACCCCGGCGCGGGTCCTGCGCGCCCGTATCCGCGAGGCGGGCATCGTCGGCCTGGGCGGCGCAGCCTTCCCCACCGCCATCAAACTCAACCCGCCCGCCGATACGCCGCCGGACACGCTGATCGTGAACGGGGTGGAATGCGATACCCACCTCACCTGCGACGACCGGCTGATGCGGGAGCGGCCCACGGAGATATTATCCGGAGCGGCCATCGCTGCCGGCATGCTGGGCGCCGGACGGGTCCGGGTCGCCGTGGAGAGCGACAAGCCGGAGGCGGCCCACGCACTGGAGCGGGCCCTCGAGGACAGCGGGCTGGCCCACGGTCCGTTGGCCTGGACCATTGACCGCATTCCCGAACGCTATCCCGCCGGCAGCGAACGGCAGTTGATCGAGAACCTCACCGGGCGCCGGGTGCCGCCGGACGGCCTGCCCAAGGACGTCGGGGTGATCACCAGCAACGTCGCCACCTTCGCCGCCATCCACCGGGCCGTTCTATACGGCGAGCCGCTGACGCAGCGCATCGTCACGGTGACCGGCGATGGCGTCCGCCAGCCGGGCAACCTGGAGGCGCGCATCGGCACGCCGGTCAGCGAACTGGTCGCCCATTGCGGCGGCTACCACCCCCGGGTCGCGCAACTGGTGATGGGCGGCAGCCTGATGGGCCGCTCCCTGCTGGACGACGCCGTCCCTGTCATCAAGGGCACCAACTGCCTGCTGGCCGCCACCCCGGCCGAGCTCACCCCGTCGGCACCGGCGATGCCCTGCATCCGCTGCGGCGCCTGCGCCGAGGTGTGCCCGGAGGCCCTGACCCCGCAACAGATCTACTGGTACACCCGCAGCCGCGACTACACCCTGGCGGACGACTGGGGGGTGTTCGACTGCATCGAATGCGGCGCATGCGCCTGGGTCTGCCCCAGCCAGATCCCGCTGGTGCAGTACTTCCGCCACGCCAAGGGCGCCATCGCCGAGCGGGAGAAGGAGCAGGCACGGGCGGAGTTGGCCCGCCGCCGTCATGAATTCCGCCAGGAACGGCTGGAACGGGAGAAACAGGAACAGGCCGAACGGCGCCGTCGCAAGAAGGAGGCCCTGAAGCAGGGCAAGGACGACCGCAAGGCCACCATCAACGCCGCCCTGGCCCGGGCCCGCCGAAAGAAGTCCGCGGAAAAGGAGGACTAGCCCTGGAATTCCCCCGCCGCAGTTCGCCGCATCAGACGGGCGCATCGGGCGTGGCCGCGGTCATGCGCCAGGTGCTGTATGCGCTGGTGCCCGGCACCCTGGCACTGGCCTGGTTCCAGGGCACCGGGGTGCTGGTACACCTGGCGGTGGCGATTCTCGTGGCCCTGGGCACGGAGGCGCTGGTCATGCGCCTGCGCCGGCGGCCGGTGGCCCCGGCACTGGCGGACGGCAGCGTGCTGGTCACCGGCTGGATCGTGGCCCTGGCCATCCCGCCCCTGGCCCCCTGGTGGGTGACCGCCAGCGCGGTCTTCTTCGGAGTGCTGTTCGGCAAGCACCTGTACGGCGGCCTGGGCTACAACCCCTTCAACCCCGCCATGGTGGGCTACGTGATGGCGCTGATCGCCTTTCCGCGGGAGATGACCTACTGGTTCCCGGCGGCCGCGCCGGGGGACTGGCCGGTGGACGCAGCCGCCGCCATCCGTGCAGTACTGCTGGGGGCCGATGAGGCCACGCTGGATGCCCTCACCGGCGCCACGCCGCTGGACCTGGTGCACGCCGGCACGCCGCCCAGCGGCGTGTTCATGCTCGAGGCCGGACCCGGCTGGGTGGTGGCGCCGCTACTGTTCCTGGCCGGCGGGCTGTGGCTGATGCATCAACGGCTGATTGACTGGCGCATCCCCGTCGCCATGCTCGGTACCATGGCAGTGCTGGCCGCACTGCTCTGGCTGCTGCCGGGTGAACGGCCGGCACCGCTGTTCCACCTGCTGGCCGGCGGCACCCTGCTCGGGGCCTTTTTCGTCGCCACCGACCCGGTCTCCGCCGCCACCACGGTGCGGGGCCGCTGGATCTACGGTGCCGGGATCGGGGCACTGGCCCTGCTCATCCGCGAGTTCGGCGGCTACCCGGATGGTGTCGCCTTCGCGATCCTGCTGATGAACGGCGCCGCACCCTTCATCGACTACTGTTTCCGGCCACGGAGGGGCACGGGATGACGTTGCGCAACATCCTGCTGGCCGGCGCTATCCTGGGCGGCTTTGCCGCCGCGGGTACCACGTTGGTGGTGATCACCCACGAGTTCACCGCAGAACGCATCGCCGACGAACGCGAGGCCACTTTGCTGCAGCGGCTGAACGAGGTGCTGCCGGCGCACCTTTACGACAACGCCCTGCACGAGGACACCCGGCAGGTCCCGGGAGACGCGCTGGGCCGCCCGGGGGAGTCGCTCACCGTCTACCGGGCCTGGCAGGGTAACGAGCCGGTGGCGGCGATTCTCACCGTGGTGGCACCGGATGGCTACAACGGACAGATCCGACTGCTGATGGGCGTCATGCTGGACGGCACCCTCACCGGCGTGCGGGTGGTACAGCACCAGGAGACGCCCGGACTGGGCGATCTCATCGAGGCGGACCGCTCCGACTGGATCCACGATTTCGCCGGGCGACGGCTCGGCGACCCGCCCGCCGAGCGCTGGACGGTAGAGCGGGATGGCGGCGATTTTGACCAGTTCACCGGGGCCACGGTGACCCCGCGCGCGGTGGTCCATGCCGTGCGGCGGGGGCTGGAGTGGTTCGAGCGCCACCAGACTGCCGTGTTCCCGGAACTCGACGACCCCCACCGAGGCTGAGAGGCGTCTCATGAGCACCGACGCGTTACCGACCACCGAAGCCCCCCGCGCCCCCTCCCCTTTCCGAACGCTGTCCCGGCAGGGGCTGTGGGAGAACAACCCGGCGCTGGTGCAGTTGTTGGGGCTCTGTCCGCTGCTGGCGGTCACCGGCACCGTGGTGAACGCGGCCGGGCTGGCCCTGGCCACGCTGCTAGTGCTGGTGGCCTCCAACCTGACGGTGTCGCTGATCCGCCACCATGTGCGATCGGAGGTGCGCATTCCGGTGTTCGTCCTGGTGATCGCCTCCTTCGTGACCGCCGTGGAGCTGATCATGGAGGCCTGGTTCCACCCGCTCTACCTGGTGCTCGGCATCTTCATCCCGCTGATAGTCACCAACTGCGCCATTCTCGGCCGGGCCGAGGCCTTTGCTGCCCGCAATCCGCCGGGGCGCGCGGCCCTGGACGGGCTGATGATGGGCGTGGGTTTCGGCGCCGTGCTGCTGGCCCTCGGCGCCCTGCGCGAGCTGCTCGGCCAGGGCACGCTGCTGGCCAACGCCCACCTGCTGTTCGGCGAATTCGGCCACCGCCTTCAGATCACGGTTATCCCTGACTACCCGGGCTACCTGCTGGCACTGCTGCCGCCGGGGGCCTTCATCGGCCTGGGCCTGCTGCTGGCGGGCAAGAACTGGCTGGACCAGCGCGGCAATTGACCCTGCAGATCGGTTATCATCCCGCATCATGACCAAGGCAAAGATCAAGGCACTGTTCAGCCGGCTCCGGGAACACATGCCCGAGCCCACCACCGAACTGGAGTACAGCACCCCCTTCGAGCTGCTGGTGGCCGTCGCCCTGTCCGCCCAGGCTACCGACGTGAGCGTCAACAAGGCCACCGCCAAGCTCTTTCCGGTGGCCAACACGCCGGAGGCCATCCTGGAGCTGGGTGAGGAGGGGCTCAAGCAGTACATCCGCAACATCGGGCTGTACAACAGCAAGGCGGCCAACGTCATCAAGACCTGCCGAATCCTGCTGGAACGGCACGGTGGCGAGGTGCCGCGCGACCGCAAGGCCCTGGAGGCCCTGCCGGGCGTCGGTCGCAAGACGGCCAACGTGATCCTCAACACCGCCTTCGGCGAGCCGACCATCGCGGTGGACACCCACATCTTCCGGGTCAGCAACCGCACCGGTCTGGCCCCGGGCCGAACGGTGCGCCAGGTGGAGGACAAGCTGCTGCAGGTGGTACCGGAGGAGTTCAAGCGGGACGCCCACCACTGGCTGATCCTGCACGGGCGCTACACCTGCGTGGCCCGCAAGCCCCGCTGCGGGGCCTGCGTCATCGAGGACCTGTGCGGCTACCCGGACAAGGTCGACCCCTGACCCCTGCGGAGGCACTGATGTTCTTCACCGACCGCGAACAGATGCGCCGTTTCTACCTGGACGCCTGGCGCAAGTACCAGGCGGGGCAGGTGCTCCAGCCGCTGGAGGCCATGGTGGGCGAGGTGGTCGCCCAGCACCCGGAGTACCACAAACTACTGGAGCAGCCCGACAAGGCCCTGCAGCGCGATTACCTGCCGGAGGATGGCGAGACCAACCCCTTCCTGCACATGGGCATGCACATCGCCCTGCGCGAGCAGGTGAGCACCGACCGCCCGGCCGGTATCCGACGCATCCACCACAACCTCAGCCAGGCCCTGGGCGATCCGCTGGAGGCCGAACACCTGATGATGGAGCCGCTGGCCGAGGGGCTTTGGCAGGCCCAGCGGGAGGGGCGCGAACCGGACGAAGCCGGCTACCTGCGGGCCTTGGAGCAGCTCGAGCGACGCCTCGCGCGGCGGCGACGCTGACCCGGCTCAGCGTTGCGGCTCCGGCAGGGGCCGGAGGAGCGGCATCACCCGTGCCGGCAACCCCGGCTCCACCCGCAGTAGAGCCCCCTCACCGGCCAGCAAGACCGCCAATTCCTGCTTTTCGGCCATGTCCACCGGCAGGCCCTCGGTCCATACCACGGGCCAGCCCGGGTACACCCGCTCCTGTTCCAGACTGCCCAGCCAGAGCTGCTGCGGCGTATCGACCAAGTGCAGGGTCGCCGGCCACAGCCGGAGCACCCAGCGCTTGTCCTCGGCCACCGGCAGCACCCGGACCAGCGCCGGCAACCGACCGCGGTGCCAGCGGGGCAAGGGCGGGAAGGCCTCCAGCCCCGGCTCCGGCTGCAACCAGCGCAGGGCACCGGTCAGGCCCCGATCCGGCGCCTGCCACCCCGCCTGGTCCAGCTTGCGCTCCAGCTCACTGGGTCCGGTGAGCCACTGGAAGTCCACCGGCCGTCGCCCGCCATCCAACCAGCGCTGCTCCCGCCCCTGTCCGGCCGGCAATTCACCGGTCAGCCAGTCGGACAGGGTGGCGACGGGCCAGCCCGAAGAGAGCGCGATGCGCTCGCGCAGCAGATCGGTGTGCTGCACCGCATGCAGACCACCAGCGAGGACGAGCACGGCGACCACCAGCAACGGCAGTGGCCGTTCCGGCCGGCGCCGACTGGTGTTCAACCGGGCGAGCACCACCAGCCCAGCGGCCACCGCCCCGAGCAGGAACCCGCCCAGCGCGTCCACCACCCAGACCCGGCCTACCAGTACGGCCGCCCCGGCCACCCCGAGCAGGACCAGGCCACCGAGCAGCAGCAAGGGCCGCCGCAGCACGCCGTAGGTGGCGGTGGCCAGCACCACGCTGGCGATCAGCAACGCTGCCAGCGCCGCCATGTCGGGGTCGGGAAAGTGGTGGGCCGGCGCGCCCGGGTAGAGGGGTTCGACATCGATGGCACCCAACCACCAGCCCAGGCCCCAGCCCCCGGCCCAGGCCAGCACCACGGCCCCCCCCAGGGCCAGGACCACCCGGACCCGGCCCTGCAGGATCAACCACAGCAGGCCGATAGCCAGCGCTGGCGCCCAGGCGGCGGCATCCACCAGCAGGGCCGGCAGCCAAAGCGCCTGGTGTAAGCCGGCCGGCAGCAGGAACTGGAAATAGCCGAGGATCGACTCATCCGGCAGTGTGGGCCCGCCGAGCAGCCAGATTCGGGTACTCAACACCGCCAGCAGGGCCACGGCCACCCACCATAGCCGCCCGAGGTGATGGCCCAGCGCGCGGAACGCCTGCCGTGAGGGCCACAGGGCCTGGCCCAGCAGCGGGTGCATGCGCCCCCAGCGTCGGGCCTGCCACGCGAGCCGCGTCCCCCAGCGACGGAGCAACCGGCGCAGGTGCCGGTGCCAGACCCACCAGAGCAGCCAGAGCGCGAGCAACACCATGGCCAGCAGCAACAGCAGCCGGGTGGTCACCGCCATCGCAACGGCCATGGAGGCACCCAGTACCATCCCGGGAAACAGGTAGGCCGGTGCCCAGACCACAGCGGAGAGCAGGTTCGCCAGCATGAACCGGCCCGGCGGCATGTGCATCATTCCCGCCACGGCGGGGATGATGCCGCGGATGGGCCCGACAAACCGGCCGAGGATGACGCTTTTGGCGCCGTGGGCCTGGAAGAAGGCGATGCCCTTGTCGAGCACCCCGGGGTAGCGACGCAGCGGCCAACTGCCCCGTAGCCAGGGCCCGTAGCGCGCACCCAACCCATAGCTGACAGAATCGCCCAGCACCGCGCCACAGTAGGCCGCCGCCAGGCTGGGCCAGAGCGGCAGATGGCCGCCACCGATCAGCACCCCGGTGGCAAAGAGCAGCACCGCCCCGGGGACGATAAGCCCTGCACCGACCAGCCCCTCGGCGAAGGCGATCAGGAACAGCAGGGCCAGCGCCCAACCGGGGTTGGCGGCCACCCAGTCCAGCGACGCGGCAAGCCACTCGGTCATGACAACCGGCCCCGACCCGGCATAGAGCGGGGTACCGGCCCACCGGGCCGGCACCCGCGACGCCGGCTCAGCGGCTCGCCACCCGGGCGAAGGCCTTCTCCGCCGCCGCCAGCGTCTGTTCGATGGCCGGGGTGTCGTGGGCGGTGGACAGGAACCCCGCCTCGAAGGCGGAAGGCGCCATGTACACCCCTTCGTCCAGCATGGCGTGGAAGAAGACCTTGAAGGCCTCCAGGTCGCAGGCCTGTACGTCCTCGAAGGTGGTCACCGGCGCCTTGTCGGTGAAAAACACCCCGAACATGCTGCCCGCCTGGTTGAAGGAGACCGGCACGCCCGCCGCCTGCGCACGCTCGCGTAGCCCGTCGATGAGGGTCGCCGTGGCCTCTTCCAGGGAGCGGTGCACCTCCGGCGTGTCGACCAGCGAGAGGTTGGCAATGCCGGCCGCCATGCCCACCGGGTTACCGGAAAGGGTGCCCGCCTGATAGACCGGCCCCTCGGGCGCCAGGCTGGCCATGATATCGGCCTTGCCGCCGAAAGCGCCCACCGGCATGCCACCGCCGATGACCTTGCCCAGGCAGGTGAGGTCGGGGGTGATACCGTAACGGCCCTGCGCGCACTGCACCCCCACCCGGAACCCGGTCATCACCTCGTCGAAGATGAGCACGCTGCCGTGATCGTCGCAGCACTCGCGCAGGGCCTCCAGAAAGCCGGGCACCGGGGGCACGCAGTTCATGTTGCCGGCCACCGGCTCGACGATCACCGCGGCAATCTCGTCACCCATGCGGCCGAAGCACTCGCGCACCGCCTCCGGGTCGTTATACGGCAGGGTGATCGTCTGTTCCACCACCGCCTCCGGCACCCCCGGGGAACCGGGGATGCCCAGGGTCAGGGCGCCGGAGCCGGCCTGCACCAGCAGGGCGTCCACGTGGCCGTGGTAACAGCCGCGGAACTTGATGATCTTCTCCCGACCGGTATGCCCGCGGGCCAGGCGCAGGGCACTCATGGTGGCCTCGGTGCCGGAGTTCACCATGCGCACCCGTTCCAGGCTCGGCAGCATGGCCTTCAGTTTCTCCGCCATGCGCACCTCCAGCTCCGTGGGGGCGCCGAAGGAAAGCCCATGGGCCGCGGTCTCCTGCACCGCCCGCACCACCTCCGGGTGGGCGTGGCCGGCCACCATCGGCCCCCAGGAGCAGACGTAGTCCACGTAGCGTTTGCCGTCCTCGTCGTACAGATACGGCCCCTCGGCGCGGGCGATGAAGGGCGGCTCACCGCCCACGCCGGTAAAGGCGCGCACCGGGGAGTTGACGCCACCGACGATGTGCTGGCGGGCGCGTTCAAAGAGCTCGTGGGAGCGCTGCATGGGGATCTCCTCAGGCATTGTCCGGATGGGTGAATGCGTCGCTGCGCCGATTGTATCAGGCTAGCCGGCGGCCTCGCCGTCACGGAACAGCGGCGCATAGGCGCGGGCCGCCGCCGTCACGTCCGCGGCCCCGAAGACGTCGCTGATCACAGCCAGCGCATCGGCCCCCGCTGCCACTACCGGCCCCGCCTTCGCCGCGGTGATACCACCGATGGCCACCACCGGCACCTGCAGGCGGGGGCGCACGGCACGCAGCATCTCCGGGGTGGCCCGCACCGCGTGCGGCTTGGTCGGTGACGGGAAGAAGGTGCCGAAGGCCACGTAATCGGCTCCCTCCGCCTGCAACTGCACGGCACGCTCCGGGTCGTTGTAGCTCGACGCGCCCACCAGCCGCTCGGGCCCCAGGGCGGCGCGGGCATCGGCGACGGCCCCATCCTCCCGGCCCACGTGCACCCCGTCGGCCGCCACGGCGACCGCCAGTTCCACGTCGTCGTTGACGATGAACAGCACGCCGTGGCGCCGGCAGAGTGCCGCCAGGGCCTCCGCCTCGCCCAGCCGCCGGGCCGCATCGCGCCCCTTGTCCCGGTACTGCACCATCCGTGCGCCGCCGCGGATGGCCTGCAGCACCCGCTCGGGTAGCCGTGCCGGCGGCTGCAGACCGGCGTCAGTGATCACATAGAGCCCCCGGACCCGGCGGCGGAGCTGTGCGCGCTGCGACATGGCTTTTCCTGAGAAATATTCAAGGTTACAGTTGCATTCTGCCTCGGGATCCTGCCCCCCAAGGGGTGACGTTCCGTCAGGCATACACGGCAAACGCTCACAGCTAACTGTAAAGGGTTTAACGATGGAATACCGCTCCTGGATGTGCGTGGTCTGCGGCTGGATCTACGACGAGGAAGAGGGGTTGCCCGAGGAGGGCATCAAGCCCGGCACCCGCTGGGAGGAGATCCCGGACGACTTCAAGTGCCCCGAGTGCGGCGCCACCAAGGCCGAGTTCGACATGATCGAGGTCTGATCCCGCACGCCGTGCCACCCCGGTGGCGCGGCCCCCTCAGGGCGGTGCGGTCACCGCGGCCCGCCGCCCCCGCGCCTCGTCCACCGGCCAACTGACCAGGAACGCCACCGCGAACAGCAGCGCGCAGAACAGGATGGCCAGGTGCAGGCCCACCAGCACCTGCAGCCCCCCCATTAGCACCAGGCTGAAGGCACCGGCCAACTTCAGCGACAACCCCCAGAACCCGAAGAACTCCGCCGCGTGCCCCTGGGGCGCGAAGGCCCCCACCAGAGCCCGCGTGGTGGACTGGCAGGCCCCCAACGCCGAGCCGGCCAGCGTGCCCACCACCAGGAAGACGTACTGCGCCTCCCAGTTCACGCCCAGCCAGTCACGGGCAAAAGCGCTCAGCTGCGGGGTGGCGTAGATGCAGCAGACCGCCACGATCCAGAGCAGCACCGTCACCCGGTAGGTGCGCAGGCCGCCGAGCCGGCCCTGGAACAGGCCGAAGCCCACGGCGCCCACCGCCGCGCTGATCTGCACGATGACGAACATCAGCGTCCGCACCCCCTCGTCCCAGCCGATCACTTGGGCGCCGTAGATGAAGGAAAAGGCGATGATGATGTACATGCCGCTCATGGCGAAGAACGTGGAGAGCAGAAAGACCGCCAGGTCCCGGTAGCCCTTGAGGTTCGCCAGCGTGCCACCCACCCGCTGCAGGCCAAGTCGGACATAGCCCGTGCCCGACGGCAGCGCCCGGGGCCGGCCCCGCTCCCGCAGGAAGATGAACGTGGGCATGGCGGCCACCAGGAAGAAGGCGGCCGCCCACGGCCCCACCCAGCGGATGCGGTCAAAATTCTCTTCGCTCACGTCCCCGAGGTAGAGCAGCACGAAGACCGCCGAGAACATTCCGCCCACGTAGCCCAGCGCCCAGCCGATCCCGGAGATCGCCCCCAGCTTGTCCGGCGGCCCCAGGTCGGGCAGGAAGCTGGCGATGAAGGCCTCGCCGATGGAGTAGGCGAAGTTGGAGATGATGATCAGCAGGACGCCCAGCATGGCGTAGCCCGGCGCCACGAAGTAGAGCGCAGCGGTGGCCACCACGGTCAGGAGGTAACTGGCGAACAGGAACTGCTTGCGCCGGGCGGTGTAGTCCATCACCGCCCCGGCCACCGGCGAGCAGACCACCACCAGCAGGTAACTGGTGGCCAGCGCCAGGCTCCAGAGCAGGTTGCCCAGGCGGTAATCGGGCCCGTCCCCCACGATCACCCGCGTGAACAGGTCCCCGAACACCACGGTGATAATGAGCAGGGTGTAGGCCTGGTTGGCGAAGTCGAACATCGCCCAACCGAAGATCTCCCGCTTGGGTGCCAGCGCCCTGTCCGTCATCCATCACTCCCCGTTTGCATGACCGCCCCGGAGGCTAGCGTGCACGGCGCGCGGCGCCCCCCTGACCGCCACCCAACCGGATAAAGGCGAGAAAAGCAAACCGATTTCCGGTAACCTACGCGCCCATGAAAAACGAACACCTCTCCGATACCCGATTCGACACCCTTGGCCTGCACGACTCGCTGATGGACGGCCTCCAGCGGGCCGGCTTCGAGTACTGCACGCCCATCCAGGCTGCCACCCTGCCGAAGGCCCTCGAGGGGCGCGACATCGCCGGCCAGGCGCAGACCGGCACCGGCAAATCGGCCGCCTTCCTGCTCGCCACCATGCAGCGTCTCATGACCGTGCCGGTGGAGGAAGGCAAAGAGGGCCCCTGGGCGATCATGCTGGCCCCCACCCGCGAACTGGCGCTGCAGATCCACCGCGACGCCCTGCAGCTGGGCCGTTACACCGGGCTGAAGTGCGCTGCGGTCTACGGCGGCACCGGCTACGAAGCCCAGCGCAAGCAGCTGGAAGAAGGGGTCGATATCATTATCGGCACCCCGGGGCGGATCATCGACTTCTACAAGCAGCGCGTCTTCCAGCTCGACCACATCGAGGTGTTGGTGCTGGACGAGGCCGACCGCATGTTCGATCTGGGCTTTATCGCCGACATCCGGTACCTGATGCGGCGCATGCCCAAGCCGGATCAGCGCATTAACCTGCTGTTCTCGGCCACCCTCTCCCACCGGGTGATGGAGCTCGCCTACGAGCACCTGAACGACCCCGAGGTGGTGCGTATCGAGTCCGAGCAGATCACCGCCGACCGGGTCCGCCAGAAGCTCTACCACGTTTCCAAGGACGAGAAGATCCCCCTGCTGCTGGGCCTGGTCCAGAACGAGGAGGCGTTCAACCGCTCGATCATCTTCGTCAACACCAAACGGGCCGCCGACCGGGTAACGGGCTACCTGCTGGGCAACGATATCGAGGCCGCGGTCATCTCCGGGGACATCCCGCAGAAAAAGCGCGAGGCCCTGCTCAAGCGTTTCCAGGACGGCGAGCTGCGCTTCCTGGTGGCCACCGATGTGGCTGCGCGGGGGCTGCACATCGAGGATGTCTCCCACGTTATCAACTATGACCTGCCCCAGGACCCGGAGGACTACGTCCACCGTATCGGGCGGACCGCCCGCGCCGGCGCCAGCGGGGATGCCATCTCGCTGGCCTGCGAGGAGTACGTCTTCTCCCTGCCCGATATCGAAAGCTATATCGAGCAGCGCATCCCCGCTGAAATGCCCTCGAGCGAGTTGATGGTCGAGCCCAAACCGCCGAAGCGCATCCAGCGCAGCCGGCCCGGCGGCAAGGGCGGCCGCGGCGGTGGTCGCCCCGGTGGCGGTCGCCGCCGCCCGGGGGGCGGGCGCCGCAATGGGGGCGGCAACGGCGGTGGTAAAGGGGGCGACTCCGGCGGCGGCCCCGGCAACGGCTGACACCCCGGACCGGGGCCCGCATGAACCACCTGGCCCACCTGCAACTCGCCGATGGCCCCGCCGAACGGCTGGGCAACCTGCTGGGGGACCACGTCCGCGGGCGTCTCGACCCCGCGCGCTGGAGCGGCGGCGTTTACCGCGGGCTGCACCTGCACCGGCGCATCGACAGCCTGGCCGACCACCACCCGGCCGCGGCCCGATTGCGCCGCCGCTTCCCGCAGGGCCAACGCCGGTACGCCGGCATCCTGCTTGACCTCTGCCACGATCATTTCCTGATCCGCCACTGGTCCGCGCTGGAGGACACCCCCCTGCGCGAGTGGACCGGTCAAGTCTACGCCGAACTGGCGGAGAGCCGGTCGGCCATGCCTGCCCCGCTGCGCGATGCCCTGCCCACCATGATTGAGCGAGACTGGCTGCGTGCCTGCACCCGGCTGGACGGTCTGGAGCAGGTGCTGGCGCGCATCGCCCAGCGCTTGCGCCGTCCCCGGCCCTTGCTGGACGCGGGCGCCTGGCTCAGGCCGTTTTACCCGGAACTGGAAGGCTGTTTTCTCGAGCTTTACCCGGCGGTTCGGGCCACCGTGAGCCGCGAGCGGGCCCGTCTCCGTGTAGAAATGCGTGCATCGGGCCGGCCGGCAGGCTAGATTGATACGCAGGCGCCCACCGCCGGTCCCGAACCGGTCCCCCGTATAACTCCAGGCGCCCTGATCCGATCATCCGAGGAGGAAGGAGTCATGCGTCGATCCAGTCTGATCGCCCTGTTCACCCTGCTGGCCGCCAGCCTGGTCGCCCTGCCCGTCCAGGCCCGCGACCTGACCTTCGGCGGTGCCTCCATCACCGGCGTCTATTACCAGGTCGCGCAGCACGGGTGCCGCCTGCTGGAGCAACACAAGGACGACTACAATTGCGTGGGCCGGCCCACCCAGGGCTCGGTGTTCAACATCAACGCCCTCTCCCAGGGCTCCATCGACTTCGGAGTCGCCCAGTCGGACCGCGCCTGGCAGGCCATCAATGGCGAGGCGGAATGGGAGCGGCGCGGTGCCTTCGAGGAGTTGCGCAGCCTGTTCGCCATGCACCCGGAGACGGTGATGCTGGTGGTGCGTGCCGATAGCGACATCCACTCGGTGGAGGACATCCAGGGCCATACCATCAACATCGGCAACCCGGGCTCGGGCCAGCGCCGCAACGCCATGGACGTGCTGGAGATCTACGGTATCGACCCGCGGGACGACATCCGCGCCCGCAACCTGCAACAGCACGAGGCCTCCCGCGCCCTGGTGGACGGCCAGGTGGACGGCTTCTTCTACACGGTGGGCAACCCCAGCGCTGCCATCGAGGAGCCGGCCAACTCGGTGGATATCCGCATGATCCCGATCAACTCGGATGCCATCCGCGAGTTCGTGGAGGAGCGGCCCTACTACGTGATGACCGCCATTCCCGGTGGCACCTACCCCGGCGTGGACGAAGACATCGAAACCTACGCCGTCACCGCCACCGTGGTGACCCATGCCGACATGGACGAGGACGTGGTCTACGACCTGACCGCCGCCGTGTTTGAACAGATGGATGACCTGCGCAACGCCCACGCCGCCTTCCGCCACCTGGAGCCCGAGGCCATGATGGAAGGGGTCTCGGTGGACCTCCATCCGGGCGCCCTGCGCTACTACGAGGAACAGGGCTGGCGCTGAGCCCCGAGGCCCGCCCCATTCCCCGGGGCGGGCTCCACATCCAACCATTCCAGGCTCACCCCTTGAATGAGTGAACGTGATGGTCAGCAGCAGGCCCGGGCCATGGCCCAGGCCGTGGAGACGGGTGCGCGGCAACCCCGCGGGCGCATCGCCATTGCGGCCATCACCCTGCTCTGCCTGGCCTGGTCGGCCTTCCAGCTGGCCATCGCCTGGGACCCCATCGACACCCAGATCGCCCGGGTCTGGCACCTCGCCTTTGCCATCACGCTGGCCTTCCTGCTCTTCCCGGCCCGCCACCGGCCTGCGCCTCGTTGGCTGCAACCTCTGCGCCGGATCGGTCTGTTCCTGGACAACCGCCATCGCATTCCCTGGAGTGACATCCTGCTGGCCCTGACCGCGGCCGCCGCCACGCTATGGATCTGGTGGGACTACGAGGAGATTCTCTGGCGCGCGGGGCTGCCCGAAACCCAGGACATCGTCTTGGGGATTGTCCTCGTCGGGCTACTGCTGGAGGCGGCGCGGCGGACCCTGGGCTGGGCTCTGCCGGTGCTGGCGGCGCTGTTCCTGGCCTACTGCTTCGCCGGCCCCTGGATGCCAGGGTTACTGCGCCACCGAGGTGTTTCCCTGGAGGTCCTGGTCAATGACATGTACCTCAGCGACTCCGGCATATTTGGCGTGCCGCTGGGGGTCTCGGTGGGGTTCGTCTTCCTGTTCGTGCTGCTGGGAGCACTGCTGGAGCGGGCCGGCGCCGGCAAGTACTTCATCGACGTGGCCTACTCCGCCCTGGGCAGCCTGCGCGGTGGCCCGGCCAAGGCGGCGGTCTTCGCCTCCGGGCTGACCGGGTCGGTGTCGGGGTCGTCCATCGCCAACACCGTCACCACCGGCACGTTCACCATCCCGCTGATGAAGCGGGTGGGGCTGCCGCCGCACAAGGCGGCGGCGGTGGAGGTGGCCGCCTCCACCAACGGCCAGCTGATGCCGCCGGTAATGGGCGCGGCAGCCTTCATCATGGCGGAGATCGTCGGCCTGCCCTACCTGGACGTGCTGCGGGCGGCGATCATCCCGGCGCTGGTGGCCTACATCGCGCTTTTCTACGTGGTGCACGTCGAGGCCTGCAAGGAGAACGTGGCGGTGGTGCCGCGCAGCCAGCTGCCGCCCTTCTGGTCCACCCTGCTGCGCGGCCTGCACTACCTGGTGCCACTGCTCATGCTCATCTGGTTCCTGGTGGTGATGCGCCGCTCGCCGGTGGCCTCGGCGCTGCTCGCCATACAGGCCACCATGGTGATCATGCTGGTGCAACGGCCGATACTCGCCTACCTGACCCACCAGCGGCTGGGCGCCCCGGCCCCGCTCCACCGGGTCCTCGGGCAGGCACTGCTGGGAGGTGTGGGCGACATTCTGCGCGGCATGATCGGCGGGGCACGCAACATGGTGGCCGTGGGCGTGGCCACCGCCACCGCGGGCATCATCGTCGGCGTGGTCAGCACTACCGGGCTGGTGGGGCGGTTCGTCAACGTCATCGAGGTGCTCTCCATGGGCAGCCTCTACCTGATGCTGGGGCTCACCGCGCTCACCTGCATCATCCTCGGCATGGGCCTGCCCACCACCGCCAACTACATCGTCATGGCCACCCTCACCGCGCCGGTCATCGTGCAACTGGGCGGCGATATGGGGCTGCTGATCCCGGTGATCGCCGCCCACCTGTTCGTCTTTTACTTCGGGATCCTCGCCGACGACACACCGCCGGTGGGGCTGGCGGCCTATGCCGGGGCAGCCATCGCCCAGAGCCCACCGCTGCAGACCGGCGTGCAGAGCTTCAGCTACGACCTGCGCACCGCGATCCTGCCCTTCGTGTTTGTTTTCAACACCGAGTTGTTGATGATCGCCGGGCTGGACGACGGCGGCCGGATCATCTGGCAGACCGACCCGGTGATCATCGGCTGGACCTTCCTGACCGCGCTGGCCGGGCTGTTCGCCCTGGTCTCGGCCATCGCCGGCTACGCCGGACGCCACTGCAACGGCCTGGAACGCCTGGCCCTGGTGGGCCTGGCTCTACTGCTGTTACGGCCGGACTGGCTAGCCGACCCGAGTGGCCTGGCCCCCTGGGTGGTACAGTTGGGGTGTCTGACGCTGTATGGTGCGCTGTACAGCTGGCAGCGGTGGCGGGCGCCGGTGCCCGCCTGAGAAGGCTTGCTCACTCCCCTTACCCGCAGGCCAGCAAAGTGCTAGTTTTCGCTTAACACCTTTGCCACTCATCCTTCGCTAACCAGCCGGGGATCACGGAACAACCGGAGCGACCATGTACGAGTTCGTGAATTACCAGGTCAAGGACTACATGACCCGCAGCCCCTGCACCATCAGTCCGGACACCGAGTTGCGGGAGTTGGAGGCGCTGTTCTCCCGGCACGATTTCAACGGCGTGCCGGTAGTGGATCAGGACAACACTTTGCTGGGCGTGGCCACCAAGTTCGACCTGCTCAAGGCCTTCACCTTCCAGCCCACGGCCATGATCCCGCCCTACGAGGCCATCATGTCGCGCAAGGTGGCCGATTACATGACCCGCGAACCGGTCACCACCTACCCTGACCGCCCCCTGACCCGGGTGCTGCAGCGGATGGTGGAAATGCGCACCAAGAGCTTCCCGGTGGTGGAAAACGACCAGGTGGTCGGCGTCATCGCCCGCGAGGACATCCTGCGGGCCCTGGAGGACGCCACCCGCGCCAACTGAGCGCCAGGGAGACGGCATGAACCCATCCACCCTGATCGGCATGCTCGGCGGCCTGGGCATGCTGGTCGCCGTGCTCTTCTTCGCCGCCGAGGAGCCGACCGCCTTCATCAACCTGCCGGGCCTGGCCATCGTGCTCGGCGGCACTTTCGCGGCCACCTTCCTCAGCTACCCGCTGAAGGAGGTGCTGCGGGTGTTCGGGCTGTTCGGAATCGTACTGCGCAACGAGCGGCTCTATACCCGGGACGACATGGAGGAGCTGATCCAGATCTCCCGGCTCTGGCTGCGCGGCGATATCCGGGCGGTGGAAAACGCGCTGGACAAGGTCTCCAACCCCTTTCTGCGCACCGGGGTGCAACTGCTGATCGACCTCACCCCCGAGGAGGACATCCTCGACCTGCTGCAGTGGCGCATCTCCCGCCTCCGGGCCCGAGAGCGCGCCGAGGCGCAGCTCTTCCGGGTCATGGCCAGTTTTGCGCCGGCCTTCGGCATGATCGGCACCCTGGTGGGGCTGATCAACATGATGTTCATCCTGGACGAGGGGGACATCGCGGTGATCGGCCAGCACATGGCCGTCGCGCTGCTCACCACGTTCTACGGGATCCTGTTGGCCAATATGGTCTTCAAGCCCATCGCCGTGAAGCTGGAACGGCGCACCGAGCAGCGGGTGGTGCTGATGAACATGGTGCTGCAGGGGATCTCCATGATGTGCCAGAAGCGCAATCCCACCCTGATGCGTGAGACGCTGAACTCCTTCATGGCGCACTACAAGGACGAAATCCACGACCCCAGCATCCGGCTGGACACGGAGAACGGGGCCCAGGAGGCGGAAGGGGCCGGCCGTGGCCGCTGAGGAACCCGCAGGCGGCCAGGCCAGCTCCGCGGTGCACCGGGGGCGCTTCGCCCAGTGGCACGTGGAGCCGCCCGAGGACCAGGAGGGGGAGAGCTGGCTGCTGGTCTACCTGGACGTGATGACGCTGTTGCTGGTCATGTTCGTCGTGATGCTGGCCTTCATCGACGATCACGCGGGCGTGACGCCGCAGGATCCGGGCATTTTCGCTGGCCAGACCGGGGTGGGCGAGGCCGTCCCGCCCACCGGGGCGCCAAGCGTGCTTGAGGGCGAAAGGGGCCCGCTGGACGCCCATCCGGACATTCTGGACCCAATTGAAGAGCCCGAGCACCGGCCGGAGGAGTCCGCCGACCCGGCCATGCAGGCGGAACTGGATGCCCTGGGCGATGATATCGACGTCCTGGTAGAGGCGGGGAGCATCAGTTTCCGGATCAGCGACGAGATCCTGTTCCCCTCCGGCGAGGCGGAACTGACCGACGAGGGTCTGGACGTCCTCGGTCAGCTGGTCCCGGTGCTGCAGGCCAGCCCCCACCGGATCACCGTGGAGGGCCACACCGACAACGTGCCCATTGCCACCGAGCGTTTTCCGTCGAACTGGGAGCTGTCCACCGGGCGCGCGACCCGCGTCGTGCGTTTTCTCCAGGCGCAGGGCATCGACGCCCCTCGCCTGCAGGCCACCGGACTGGCGGAGACCCGGCCGATTGCCGATAACGCCACCCCCGAGGGCCGGGCCCAGAACCGGCGGGTGGAACTGGTGCTGCAGACTGCAGGGGAGTGATCCGACCCGCTTTGTGGTCCGTCAGGATTGCAGGCATACTTGACCGGCTTACCCCTACGAACCAAAGGGCATTAACACGGAATGATCAACAAAGCCCCCAAGCACCCCTTCAGGCTCTGGCTCCAGGGATTGAGCCTGCCTGATCTCCTGGACGTCCGGGGCCATTCCCCGGACTTCTCCGGCTCACGCGCCGGCTATATCAACACCCGGATCCAGCCACTGGCACTGGTGCTCGCGCTGCTGATCCCCGCCTGGATCCCGGTGGACGCCCTGTTCATGCCTCAGGGCGAGTTCATGGTGATGGCCGGGCTGAGAGTGGTCGCCGGCACGGCGCTGCTCGTGCTGTTTTTCGGTTGCGCACGCAATCAACTGACCTTGTCGCAGGCCCGGTTCCGGCTGGCGGTGCTGATGACCGCGCCACTGCTCCTGTATGCCGCCGCCCGGCTGGTGCTCAACGGCGACGTGGCACCGGGGCTGATCCTCGGCTACTCCTTCTTCCCCGTGCTTACAGTGGTCATGCTCACGGTCTTCCCGCTGACCCTGCGGGAGGCGGCCAGTTTCACCCTGCCCGTGGTGCTGCTCTACGCTGCCCTGGAGGTCGCGCTGGGCCGGAGCACCGACCTGCAGAGCATGGGCGGGCTCTGGCTGCTGGTGCTGGTGACCCTGGTGGCCATCTGGTCGGTGATGGGCCAGCTCCTGATGCTGCTGCGCCTTTACCGCCAGGCCACCCGCGACCCGCTGACCGGCCTGTTCAACCGCCGGGCCCTGACCGAACAGATCGAACTGGAGCGGGCACGCAGCCGTCGTCACGGCCGACCGCTGACCGTGCTGCTGTTCGATCTGGACCGGTTCAAGCGCATCAACGACACCCACGGCCACCTGCTGGGCGACCGGGTCCTGCAGACGTTTGCCCGGGTGGTCGAGGACAACCTGCGCGAAACAGACCACTTCGGACGCTGGGGCGGTGAAGAGTTCCTGGCCGCGCTGCCGGAGACCGGGACCGAGGGGGCGCAAACGGTAGCGGAACGCGTGCGCCAGGCCTGCGAACAGGCCACCCTGCCCCTGGCCAACGGACAACGCCTCGGCTTTACTACCAGTATCGGTGTGGCCACCCTGCAGCCGGAAGAAAGCCTGGATTCCCTGTTCAACCGGGTGGACGAGGCCCTATACAATGCCAAGGCGTACGGCAGAAACCGCGTGGTAGAGGCAGAGGCCCCGACCAGAGAATGAATATCCCCGCTGAACCCCGATTCACCCTGTTCCCGCCGGTCATCACCTTCCTGCTGATCGTCAACGGGGTGGTGTTCCTGCTGCAGGGGTTCATGGGGCCGATGCTCATCACGCATTTTGCCCTGTGGCCGCTGGGCACCCCGGAGGCCATGCCCTTCATGGGCCGGCTGACCCAGGTGCCCGACTTCCAGGTCTGGCAACTGGTCACTTACGGCTTTCTCCACGGCGGGCTGTTTCACCTGTTCGTGAACCTTTTCGCCATGTGGATGCTGGGCGTGCAGGTGGAGAACGCCTGGGGCTCACGGCTTTTCGCCATCTACTTTCTCATCTGCGTGATCGGGGCCGGGTTGGTGCAACTGGTGGTGGCCACGCAGATGGCCGCCGATGGCGACATTTACCCGACGGTCGGCGCTTCCGGCGGGGTGTTCGGCATCCTGCTGGCGTTCGGCATGATGTTCCCGAACCAGCGCCTGATGCTGATCTTTCTGCCGGTCCCCATCAAGGCCAAATACTTCGTCCTGGCCTACGGCGCCTTCGAACTGTTCGCCGGCATCACCCGGACCGATGCGGGCATCGCCCACTTCGCACACCTCGGGGGCATGGTGGTGGGGCTCCTGCTCATCCAGTACTGGCGCGGACGGCTGCCCATCAAACCGCGCCGCCAGGTTTTCTGGTGGTAGGCCCTGTGGCGTCGCCACCAGGGGCCGAAAAACGAGTGATCCGATGGGTATTCTCCGGTGGGCCTTGTCCGCTACCTTAGTGACTCACACGGATTACATGTTCCAATCCACAGAATGGACCCCCATAATCAGGGCACCCGGTCTGGCGGTCACGCCGCTGTGATAGGCTTTTGCCATCCCCTGGTGGGCGAATCCACGGAAGACAGGATCACGGGTATATGGTCACTGCAAACCCCAGCGTGAGATTGAGTGGTCTCGCAGGCCGCCTGGTGCGGGAAGGACTGCTCAACGAGGACACGGCCCGCCGGCTCACCGAGGAGGCGCTGAAAAAACGCCGCCCGCTGATCAGTCACCTGGTCGAGTCCAAGGCACTCCCCGCCCACGAGGTGGTCCAGCAGGCAGCCATCGAATTCGGCATCCCGGCGCTGGATCTCAACGCCGTGGAGATCGACACCGCCGCCATCAAGCTGGTCTCCGAAAAGCTGATCCGCACCCATAATGCCCTGCCGCTGTTCCGCCGCGGCAAACGCCTCTTCCTCGGCGTGGTCGACCCCACCAACCTGGAGGCGCTGGACGAGATCAAGTTCCACACCGGACTGACCACCGAGGCCATCCTGGTGGAGCCGGACAAACTCGCCCAGGTGATGGAAAAGGCCCTGGAGCAGGCCGCCGGGGGCGACTCCGCACTCAAGGAGCTGGATCTCGAGGATGACCTTGAAAACCTGTCCATCTCCAGCGGCGAAGATGAAGACGACGCCGAACCCACCTTCGGGAAAGAGGGCGAGAAGGACGACGCGCCCGTGGTGCGGTTCGTCAACAAGCTCCTGCTCGATGCCATCCGCAAGGGCGCCTCGGACATCCACTTCGAGCCCTTCGAGAAGGAGTACCGGGTCCGCTTCCGACAGGACGGTATCCTGCACGAGGTGTCGAGGCCGCCAGTCAACCTGGCCGGGCGGCTGGCGGCGCGCCTGAAGGTCATGTCGCGGATGGATATCGCCGAGAAGCGGGTGCCCCAGGACGGGCGCATCAAGATGAGCATCTCGCGCAACCGGGCGATCGACTTCCGTGTCAGCACCTGCCCCACGCTGTTCGGCGAAAAAGTGGTGCTGCGTATCCTCGACCCGAGCAGCGCCCAGATGGGGATCGACCAGCTGGGCTACGAACCGGAGCAGAAGCAGCTCTATCAGGACGCGCTGAGCAAACCCTACGGCATGATCCTGGTCACCGGGCCCACCGGCTCGGGCAAAACGGTCTCGCTCTACACCGGCCTCAATATCCTTAACACCCCGGATCGCAACATCTCCACCGCCGAGGACCCCTCCGAGATCAACATGCCGGGGGTCAACCAGGTCAACATCAACCCCAAGGCGGGCCTGACCTTCGCCAGCGTCCTGCGCGCCTTTCTCCGCCAGGACCCGGACATCATCATGGTGGGTGAGATCCGCGACCTGGAAACGGCCGAGATCGCCATCAAGGCCGCGCAGACCGGGCACCTGGTCCTCTCCACCCTGCACACCAACGACGCCCCGCAGACCCTGACCCGCCTGGCCAACATGGGCGTACCCGCCTACAACATCGCCTCGTCGGTGACGCTGATCATCGCCCAGCGCCTGGCCCGGCGCCTCTGCAGCCACTGCAAGACGCCGGAAGACGTCCCTCGCGAGGCCCTGCTCGAGGAGGGCTTCACCGAGGAGGACCTGGACGCCGGTGTCACCGTGTACGCCCCCCAGGGCTGCGAGCACTGCACCGAGGGTTACAAGGGCCGGGTAGGCATCTACCAGGTAATGCCGGTATCCGAAGAGATGGGGCGTATTATCATGGAGGGGGGCAACGCCATCCAGCTGGCCGACCAGGCCGCCAAGGAGGGGGTGAATGACCTCCGCCGCTCCGGCCTGCTGAAGGTCATCCAGGGTGTTACCAGCCTCCAGGAAGTCAATCGGGTCACCAAGGACTGATCACCGCTACCAGGGAACTGATTTATGGCCGTCGCCACCGCAAAGAAAACCAGTCGCAAGAAACCCAAGCAGCAGCCGGTCTTCAACTGGGAGGGCACCGACAAGCGCGGCGCCAAGGTCAAAGGCAGCATGCACGCGGAAAACCCGCTGACCCTCAAGGCAGAGCTCCGCCGCCAGGGCATCATCCCGATCAAGGTGCGCCGGCGCTCGCCGCTGGAGGAGATGCTCAATTCCGGCAGCAAGAAGATCAAACCGTCCGATATCGCCTATTTCAGCCGCCAGCTGGCCACCATGCTGCAATCCGGTGTCCCGCTGGTGCAGGCATTGGACATCGTCGGCAAGGGAGACGAGCACGCCGGCATGCGCGAGCTGGTCGGCGAGATCAAAAATGACGTGGAATCGGGCACGGCGCTCCACGTGGCGCTGCAAAAGCACCCGCGCTACTTCGACGACCTGTTCGTCAGCCTGGTGGCGGCCGGTGAATCGGCGGGTGTGCTCGACACCCTGCTCGACAAGATAGCGACTTACAAGGAAAAGACCGAGTCCATCAAGGGCAAGATCAAAAAAGCCCTGTTCTACCCCACGGCCGTCATCGTGGTGGCCATCGTGGTCACGGCGATCCTGCTGATCTGGGTGGTGCCGCAGTTCGAGTCGCTGTTCCGCGGTTTCGGGGCCGACCTGCCGCTCTTTACCCAGATGGTCATCAACCTGTCGGACTTCATGCAGAGCTACTGGTTCGTGATGCTAGCGGGGGCCATCGGGCTGGGCTGGGCCTTCAGCACCGCCCGACGAAAATCGAAACGCTTTGCCCAGAACCTGGACCGGTTCTCGCTGAAGATCCCGGCCATCGGCACCATCCTCTACAAGGCGGCCGTGGCCCGGTTCGCCCGCACCCTGGCCACCATGTTCGCCGCCGGCGTGCCCCTGGTGGAGGGCCTGCGGTCGGTGGCCAGCGCCACCGGCAACTACGTCTTCGAGTCAGCGGTGCTGCAGATCCGGGAGCAGGTGGCCGCCGGCCAGCAGTTGCAGATCTCCATGCGCCTGTCCAATGTCTTCCCCAACATGGCCATCCAGATGGTCTCCATTGGTGAGGAGTCCGGCTCACTGGACAGCATGCTGAGCAAGGTGGCGGACTACTACGAGGAAGAGGTGGACAACGCCATCGACAGCCTGAGCAGCCTGCTGGAGCCCATGATCATGGCCATTCTCGGCGTCCTGGTCGGCGGCCTGGTCATCGCCATGTACCTGCCCATCTTCCAGATGGGCTCCGCCATCTGACATGGTGGCCGACCTGATGACGGCGCTTGCCGCCAGCCCGGGGCTGGCGGCCCTCTGCGCACTGCTCATCGGCCTGGTGGTGGGCAGTTTCCTCAACGTGGTCATTCTGCGCCTGCCGGTCATGATGGAACGCGCCTGGCAAGCAGAAATCGCCACGAGTCAGGGCCAGGCTGTTCAGGCGGCGCCGGCCCCCTTCAACCTGGTCACGCCGCGATCCCGCTGCCCGCAATGCGGCCATGCGATATCGGCGCTGGAGAACATCCCGGTGCTCAGCTGGCTGCTCCTGCGGGGCCGCTGTCGGGGCTGCGGGGCGCGGATCAGCGCCCGCTACCCGCTGGTGGAGCTGGCCACGGGGCTGCTGTCCGCGCTGGTGGTGCTGCAGCTGGGGGTCACCAGCGAGGCAGCCTGGGCGCTGGTACTCACCTGGGCGTTGGTGGCCCTGTCCGGCATCGACATGGACACCCAGTTGTTGCCCGACAGCATCACCCTGCCACTGCTCTGGCTCGGGCTGCTGATCAACAGCTTCGCCGTCTTCACCGACCTGAGTTCGGCGGTCTGGGGCGCCGCCCTGGGCTACCTGGCCCTCTGGGGCGTTTTCCACGCCTTCCGCCTGCTCACCGGCAAGGAGGGCATGGGCTACGGCGATTTCAAACTGCTCGCCGCCCTGGGCGCCTGGATGGGTTGGCAGGCGCTGCCCGTGATCATTCTGCTCTCGTCGCTGGTGGGTGCCGTGGTGGGCGTGGCGCTCATGGTGCTCAAGAACCGCGGGCGCGACGTGCCCATCCCCTTCGGCCCCTACATCGCCGCGGCCGGTTTCATCGCACTGCTCTGGGGTGAAGACCTCACCCGTTGGTACTTCCGCGTCTCGGGGCTGGGCTGAATGGACAGTGCCCCGCCCCGCTCCCCCAGCGGCCCCACGCTGACCATCGGCGTGACCGGCGGCATTGCCAGCGGCAAGAGCACCGTCACGGCCCTGTTTGCCGCCCGCGGCCTGCCCGTGGTGGATACCGACCTGATCGCCCGCGAGGTGGTGCGCCCGGGCAGCGAGGGGTTGCGCCAGCTGGTGGCGGCCTTCGGCGAGGGCATTCTGACACCCGCTAGCGAGTTGGACCGGCCGGCCCTGCGGCGACGGGTCATGGGCGATGCCACTGACCGCAAACGGCTGGACGCCCTGCTCCACCCGCTGATCTTCCAACGGATGGAGCAACGGCTGGCGGCCATCCGGGCACCGGTGGCGCTGGTGGCCATCCCGCTGCTGGTGGAGACCGGTGCCCAACAATTCCTACACCGAATACTGGTTGTAGATGTACCCGAGACCTGTCAGATTGAACGCTTGATGGCGCGCGACGGGATGAACCGAGCCGACGCGGAGCGAATGCTCGCGACCCAGGCCTCCCGGGCGCAGCGCCTGACCCATGCCACTGATATCATCGACAACACGGGTAGGCCGGAAGACCTGCCTGGCGAGGTGGCCAGGCACTACCTTCGCTGGCTGAAAGTCGCAACAGGATTGGGAGCCGTCCATGCTGTGGAGTGACAATGACCTGTTACTGGCCACCGGCCTGCTATCCAGCGAGACCGACATGCATTCAGGCACCCCCCACGCCGACACCGAAACCCTGATCATCTACGAGCAGCCCCTCAACGAGCGCATCCGCACCCTGCTCCGGCTGGAGCACCTCTTCCGCACGGCCCGGCAGGGCCTCGAAGGCGACAGCGAACTGCACAGCCGCGTCTGCATCGATGCCCTGGTGGATGTGCTCGGCGTACTCTCCCGGGGCGATGTGCGCTCGGAAATGATCAAGGAGCTGGAGCGGCTGGCCAATGCCATGCAGGCGCTGCAGGACCGCCCCGACGTGGATGACACCCAGCTGCGGCGCTACACCGATGACTGCCAGGCGATCATCGACCGGCTGCGCGGAGACCGCACCCCGCTGGGCCAGGCCATGCGCGACGATGAGCTGATCGGCAGTATCTCCCAGCGCTCCGCGATGGGGGCCGGCACCTGCGGATTCGATGTGCCGGCCTATCAGATGTGGCTGGAACAACCGGCGGCGGCACGCCGCACCACGCTGGAGCGCTGGTTCAACGCCTTTGAGGACCTGGGCGTGGCCACCGCCCTCATTCTGCAGCTGTTGCGCGGCAGCGCGGCGCCGCGGCACCGGCGGGCGGAGGGTGGAAGCACCCAGATCAAGCTACCGCGCAACAACGATTTCCAGCTCATACGCGTGGGGGTACACCCCGACCTGGGGGTCTTCCCGGAGATCAGCGGCAGCCGCTACTTTGTCACCATCCGTTTCATGGAGCAGCCGGACACCCGCGAGCGGCCCGAGCCGACCGGTGAGTCCATCCCCTTCAGCCTCCACACCTGCGCGATCTGACCCACCGCCGGCGCTAAGGCGCGGCCTCACTCACCGCGCCGGAAGCCGGTGATGCCGGCCACGCCATGCGCCCCGGCCGCCCACGCGCTGCCCAGGGCCTCCGGCCCGAGCCCCCCGAGCGCGTACACCGGCAGGGCCAGCCCTGCGGTCCACTCCTGGAAGCGCGCCCAGCCCAGCGGTACTGCCCCGGGGTGTGACCGGGTGGCCGCCACCGGCGAGAGCAGGGCGTAATCCAAACCTAGCGCCTGGGCGTGGGCCAGCTCCTCCGGCCCGTGGCAGGAGGCACCCACACGGGCAAACCCCTCGGGACGCCCCTGGCAGGCCATCAGCCGTCGCGCCGTCAGATGCAGCGCATGCCCGCCGGCCTGCCGGACCTCTTCCGGCGCCGCGTTGGCGGTCACGTCCACGCCGCGGGGGCCGAGCCGGCCCAGGGCCAACTTCAACCCCTCGGCAAAGGCTGGCCCGCTCCATCCGGGCAGGCGCAGTTGCAACCAGGCCCCGCGGGCCGGCACGGCGAGCTGATCCAGCCAGCCGGCCAACGCCTCCAGGTCGTCCACGGGCAGGGCCCGGGTAATGATGAGAAAGGGGGGCAGCCCGAGTCGTCTGATGATGGGGAGGTTGGCCTCGGGGAAGCGGCGGTGGGCAAGCTCCGGGGCGGTGAGCCAGGCCAGCGGCTGCCCCTCCACGCCACGGGGCTCCCCCCGCCAATCGGTCACCCGGTGTACGTCCAGGCAGACGTGGCGGTCGGGGTAGTCGTGGTGGATACGCATCAGCGGGGAGGTGGCCGTGGGCACGATGGCCAGCTCCTCTTCCAACTCCCGGGCCAGTGCCACGGTCACGTCCTCGCCCGGCTCCACCTTGCCGCCGGGAAACTCCCAGCAGCCGCCCTGGTGCAGGTGCTCTGCACGGCGCGCCACCAGGATCCGCTGCCCGGCGTCGAGGATGACACCCACGGCCACGTGGATACGCTTCATGACGGAATCAGGTGCGGTATTCGGCGTTGATACGCACGTAGTCGTAGGAGAAATCACAGGTCCAGACGGTCGCCTCGGCGCCGCCCCGTCCCAGGCCGATGCGAATGGTTACCTCGGGCCCCTGGATACGGCGGGATGCCTCCGCCTCCTCATAGGCCGCGGCCCGCCCCCCATGCTCAGCAATCCGGTAGTCGTCCAGGTCGATGGTAACGCCGTCCACATCCAACCCATCGATGCCGGCCCGGCCCACCGCGGCCAGGATCCGACCCCAGTTGGGATCGGCCGCGAACAGCGCAGTCTTGACTAGGGGCGATTCCGCCACGGTGAAGGCAACCTGCTCGGCCTCCGCCTCGCTGGCCGCACCCGCCACCTGGACATTGATCAGCCGCGTCGCCCCCTCGCCGTCGCGGGCGATCGCCCGCGCCAACTCCACGCAGAGCCCGGTCAGCGCGGTCTGCAGGCGCTCGTGGTCGGCCTGATCAGCCGGGGCCACGCCGGCACGCCCGGTAGCCACCAGCACGCAGGCGTCGTTGGTGGAGGTGTCCCCGTCCACCGTCACGCGGTTGAACGACTGGCCCACCGCGGCGCTCAGCAAGCCCTGTAACCCGGCCTGATCGATTTCGGCATCAGTGGCCAGGAAGGCCAGCATGGTCGCCATGTTGGGGCGGATCATGCCCGACCCCTTGGCCATGCCGGTGAGCGTCACCTCACCGCCAGACAGGCGCACCCGGCGGGAGGCCAGCTTGGGGCGGGTATCGGTGGTCAGGATGCCCCAGCCCGCTTCCTCCCAGCCATCGGGGCTCAACGCGGAGAGCGCGGCCGGCAGGCCCGCGGTGATACGGTCCACCGGTAACGGCTCGCCGATCACGCCAGTAGAGAAAGGCAGGACGGCCTGTTCCCCGGCACCGACCTGCTCGGCCAGCGCCCGACAGCAGGCGTGGGCATCGCGCATGCCCTGCTCACCGGTGCCGGCGTTGGCATTGCCAGTGTTGATCAGCAACCAACGGGGGCTCCCGGCGGCCAGGTGGGCGCGGGCCACGTGCACCGGCGCCGCGCAGAAACGGTTGCGGGTAAAGACCGCCGCGCACCGGCTGCCCTCGTCGAGGGCCATGACCACCAGATCGCGGTGATCCGGCTTCTTGATGCCCGCACAGGCAGTCCCCAGACGGACCCCGTCCACCGGTAGAACGGCGGATGACGACTGCTCACTCATCCCTCGCCCTCAGGTCAGCTTGCCGCAGCACTGCTTGTATTTCTTGCCCGAGCCGCAGGGGCAGGACTCGTTGCGCCCCACCTTGCGGCCGAAGGGCTGCTGCGCGGCCTGTTGGGCCGGCTGGGCAGCGCCGGGGGCCTGCCCCTGCTGACCGGACTGGCCACCGCCCTGCTCTGAGAAGCCGCTGGCCTGGGCGTGGCGGTACTGCATCTCGCCCTGCCGGCGGCGCTGTTCCTCCACGGCCTCCACGTCCTCTTCGGCGCGCACGCGGACGCGGCAGAGCAGGCCGACAACCTCACGCTTCAGCCCCTCCAGCATCTCCTGGAACATGGCGAAGGCCTCGCGCTTGAACTCCTGCTTGGGGTTACGCTGGGCGTAACCGCGCAGGTGAATGCCCTGGCGCAGGTAGTCCATGGCCGCCAGGTGCTCCTTCCAGGTCTTGTCTAGCACCTGCAGCATCACGGCCTTCTCGAACTGGCGCAGTACCTCGGAACCCGCCTGCTCCTCCTTGGAGCGGTAGTGCGCCTCCACCTCGTGATGGATGCGCTCGCGCAGGGTCTCCTCGTGCAGGCTGTCATCCTCGTCCAGCCACTGCTGCACCGGCAGCTTGAGCCCGAAATCCGCCTCCAGGGTCTCTTCCAGGCCGCGCACATCCCATTGCTCGTCGATGGAGCCCGGCGGGATGAACTCGGAGATGACGCTGTCGATGACATCGTTGCGCATGGCATCGACCGTCTCGGAGATATCCTCCGCCTCCAGCAGCTCGCGGCGTTGCTGGTAGATGACCCGGCGCTGGTCGTTGGCCACGTCGTCGAAGTCCAGCAGGTGCTTGCGGACGTCGAAGTTGTACGCCTCCACCTTGCGCTGGGCGTTTTCGATGACCCGGGAGACCATGGTGCTCTCGATGGCCTCGCCCTCCTCCATGCCCAGGCGCTGCATCATGCTGGACATGCGGTCGGAGGCGAAGATGCGCAGCAGACTGTCCTCCAGCGACAGGTAGAAGCGGGTGGAGCCCGGATCCCCCTGCCGCCCGGAGCGGCCGCGCAGCTGGTTGTCGATGCGCCGCGACTCGTGGCGCTCGGTACCGATCACGTGCAGGCCGCCGGCCTCGATCACCCGGTCGTGGCGCGTCTGCCAGTCCTGTTTGATCTTTTCGATCCGCCCCTCGCTGGCATCGTCACCCAGCTCGGCCAGTTCCGCGTCCAGGTTGCCGCCCAGGACAATGTCGGTACCGCGACCGGCCATGTTGGTGGCAATGGTCACCGCGCCCGGCAGGCCGGCGTTGGCGATGATCTTCGCCTCCTGCTCGTGGTTCTTGGCGTTCAGGACGTTGTGCGCGATCTTCCGCTTACGCAGCTGATTGGAGAGCAGCTCCGAGGCCTCGATGGAGGTAGTGCCCACCAGCACCGGGCGGTCGTTTTCCACGCACCACTCGATGTCCTTGATGATGGCGTCGTACTTTTCAGCGGCCGTCCGGTACACCAGGTCCGTCATGTCGTCGCGGACCATGGGCCGGTGGGTGGGGATGGAGAGCACCTCCAGCCCGTAGATGTGCTGGAACTCGAACGCCTCGGTGTCCGCCGTACCGGTCATGCCGGCCAGCAGGTCGTACATGCGGAAGTAGTTCTGGAAGGTGATGGACGCCAGGGTCTGGTTCTCGGACTGGATCGGCACCCCTTCCTTGGCCTCCACCGCCTGGTGCAGGCCCTCCGACCAGCGCCGGCCCGGCATCGCACGGCCGGTGAACTCGTCCACGATGACGATCTTGTCGTCCTGGACCAGGTAGTTGACGTCCTTCTGGAACAGGGTGTGGGCGCGAAGGGCTGCGTTCAGGTGGTGGACCAGGGCGATGTTGCGGGCGTCGTAAAGGGTCTCGCCCTCCTCCAGCAGCCCCTCCTCCTGGAGCAGGCGCTCGATGTTCTCGTGCCCCTCCTCGGTGATGTGGGCCTGGCGCGCCTTCTCGTCCAGGTAGTAATCGCCGGGGCCCTCGTCCTCCTCCTGGCGCTTGAGTTTGGGCACGATGCGCGACATCTGCTGGTAGAGCTCGCTGCTCTGCTCCGCGGGCCCGGAGATGATCAACGGCGTACGCGCCTCGTCGATCAGGATAGAGTCCACCTCGTCGACGATGGCGAAGGCCAGGTCCCGCTGGACCCGGTCCTCGGGCCGGAAGGCCATGTTGTCGCGCAGGTAGTCGAACCCGAACTCGTTGTTGGTGCCGTAGGTGATGTCGGCCGCGTAGGCCTCGCGCTTCTCCTCGCGGCTCTGGCCGGGCACCACCACGCCCACCTTCAGGCCGAGAAACTCGTAGATCCGACCCATCCAGGCGGCGTCACGCCGGGCCAGGTAGTCATTGACCGTGACCACGTGTACGCCACGGCCGTTCAGGGCGTGCAGATAGACCGCCAGGGTGGCTACCAGGGTCTTGCCCTCACCGGTCTTCATCTCGGCGATCTTGCCCTGGTGCAGTACCATGCCGCCGATGAGCTGCACATCGAAATGGCGCATGCCCACGGCACGGCGGGCGGCCTCTCGGCAGACCGCAAACGCCTCGGGCAGGATGTCGTCCAGCGTCCGCCCCTGCTCCACCTGTTCGCGGAACGCCTGGGTGCGCGCCCGCAACTCGTCATCGGAAAGGGCCTCAATATCGGGCTCCAGCGCATTGATGCGCTCCACCTGCTTGCTCAAGCGCTTGACGGCGCGATCATTGCGGGTGCCGAAGACCTTTTTGGCGATGGCGCTAAACATGAACTCTCCCGGGGAGACAACTCGGATTTGATCGATGGTTCGCGAAGCGACCTACTATATATCATATGGCTGGGGGTCGCATGACCCCCGACGGAGCGCTGGAGGACGCCCATGAACCGGCCCGGAAAACCGCAGCGACTGAACCATTGGTTGAACCAGCTGCCGGTGGAACAGCGCACCATGCGCCAGCTCAGCCACTTTGCGCGACTGGCCAACCGACTGAAGGGGGAGATGCCACCGGAGCTGCAGGGCCCCTGGAAGCTGGCGGCCCTGGATGCGGAACGGCTGCTACTGGTGACGGAGGACAGCCTCTGGGCCACCCGCCTGCGCTACCTGGAGGCACCGCTGCTGGATGCCGCCGAGCGCATCTCGGGCCTGCGCCCGCGCCAGCTGGAGGTGCAGGTTCGGCCCACCAAGGCCCGCGAAAGGCGCCGGGGGCCGCCCCGCAAGGCACCGGGGCCGGAGGCCATCGCCAGCATCCGGCAAAGCGCGGCCCATGCGCCCGAGCCGCTACGCCAGGCCCTGCTGCGCCTGGCTGACGACATGGAGGCTTACGGGAAGAAGGGCTGAGCCGGCGGCTCAGTCCTGCTGGCCGGCCTGCCGCTCCTTGAGCCGGCGAACCACGTCGGCCAAGGCGCTGTTGAACAGCCGGTTGTCGTCCAGGATCAGCACCGAGGAATCAGCCAGCCCCCCGGCCAACTCATCCACAGTGGTCTCCAGCACCTTGAAGCCGGCCCGGTTGGCGAACACCATGACCTCACCTTCCTGGCGCCGCCCGGCCAGACGACCCTGCAGGCGCCGGCCATGGTCGCGGAGGAACTCGAACCAGGTCCCCACCGGCACCCGCCGCAGGCGCTGGCCGTTGGCCTCCAGGTCGCGCGGGTTGGCGCCACTTCCCTCCGCAGCCACCGCCACCGGCGCATCCGCCAGCGAGGGGTCCGCGGCCCGCAGGCACTTCAGGTGCTCCGCCTCCAGGGCCCGCAGCAGCTTGTGCATCTCGAACGGGTTGTAGAGCACCCAGGAGAGGCCTTCCGCCAGTTCGTGGAGCAGCAGCGGGATCTCCACCACCAACTGCTGCTGCACCTCCGGGTCCTCATGCCGCTCCACGCTCCAGAGCAGGCGCTCCATCAGGGCGCACTGGCGGACCCAAGTCTCACTGTCCACGCCCTCTTTCAGGCAGGTGATAAAGAGCACCCGGGCCCAGGTGTCCTCCAGCAGTTCCCGCACCAGCCGCGGCGGATTGCGCCCTTCCAGGCACCGCCGCACCTCCCGTCGGACCCGCTCACGGGCGGCCTCCACCTGATTCCGGTTGGCCTCCGCCTCCTGCCGGATCCCGCGACCACCGTCTCCATCGCCGCGCTTCCCGGCCGCCCCCTCCGCGGGAGCGCCGTACCCCGGATCCCGCTCCAGCGGCCCATCGGCCCGTGGCGACAGGGGCCGGACCGGGACCACCGGTGCCCGCCCGGTGATTGCGGTCTCTACCTCCGCGTACAGCGGCCCCAGCCCCCGCATCAACTGACGATCGAACAGCTTCAGCAGCACCAGCCGGGGCTCCAGAGCGAACTGCAGCATTTCCGTGGCACGGGCGAACAGCCGGGCCAGGCAGGCCGGGTCAAGCGGGTTGTCTTCCTCGCGGACTTCGGCTCCCGGGTACTGTTGCCCGAGCAGGCGGGTTACCTCCACCAGCTGTGGACTGAACCGCCGCCGCGCCTTCGCGGCCAGAGCGTCCACCGCCAGGGCCATTTCACGGGCCGAGTGGTCTGCGGGGTCGGCCGGGGCGCCCGGCGTGTCGGTGTCGCCGGCCTCGTTGCTGCTGGGGAGCCTGCTGAAACGGTACTCCAGGCCGGCCCGGAATATTTCCTCCAGCTCGTGCCGGCGCAGGCGCAGATCCCGCATGGCGCGGAGCCAGGCGTCCCTGGCGCCGTCCCCGACAGCAGGGTGGGCACCATCGAACAGCGCGTCGTCGGCCTCGTCCAATACACGGCGGATCAGCGTCAGCAGCCGCTCGTCCACAAGCCCACGGACCCGTTCCACCGCTTCCGGCATGGGCTGGGAACGGTTGGCCGACTCCCGGCGCAGGTAAACGACCTTCCCTCCGGTGTTCGACACAGGTCCTCCATTACTGGCTGTTGAATCCGCTATGCTGATGCCGACGCGGGGCAAAGCCGATATACTTTGCCGTTTGCCGCGCCCACTGGGCCGGGTGCGACAGCCCCCGCCGCCATTATTGTCCGCAAGGGGCCGGGCTGTGCAAGCGCGAACCGAACAGGAGGAGAACCATGACGGATATTGAGGCCGTACTCGGCAACGAAGCGCAAAACCTGCTGGAGCATCGGTGCGAGGGCATAAGCCGCGAGCACCTGCATCTCCCCGGCGGGGACTACGTGGACCGGGTCGTTGCCCAGAAGGACCGAAAGCCCGCCGTGCTGCGCAACCTGCAAAGCCTCTTTTCCACCGGGCGGCTCGGCGGCACCGGGTACCTGTCGCTGCTGCCCGTGGACCAGGGGGTGGAGCACTCCGCCGGCGCGTCCTTTGCACCCAACCCGGCCATGTTCGACCCGGAGCACATCGTGCAACTGGGGATTGAGGGCGGCTGCAACGGCGTGGCCTCCACCCTGGGGGTGCTCTCCTCCGTGGCGCGGCGCTATGCCCACCGCATCCCGTTCATCGTGAAGCTCAATCACAACGAGCTGCTGACCTACCCCAACATCCACGACCAGACCCTGTTCGCGCAGGTAGAGCAGGCGTTCGACATGGGGGCGGTGGCGGTGGGTGCCACCATCTATTACGGCAGCCCCGAGTGCCGCCGGCAGATCATCGAGATCAGCGAGGCCTTCGCCCGCGCCCATGAGCTGGGCATGGCCACGATCCTCTGGGCCTACCTGCGGAACAACGACTTCAAGCAGGACGGCACCGACTACCACGTCTCCGCCGATCTCACCGGCCAGGCCAACCACCTGGCGGCCACCATCAACGCCGATATCGTCAAGCAGAAGCAGCCGGAGAATAACGGCGGCTATAACGCGGTCGGCTTCGGCAAGACCCACCCCAAGGTGTACGACGAGCTGACCACGGATCACCCCATCGACCTGACCCGCTACCAGGTGGCCTGCTGCTACATGGGCCGAGCCGGGCTGATCAACTCCGGCGGTGCCTCCGGCGAGAACGACCTGCAGCAGGCGGTGCGCACCGCGGTGATCAACAAGCGGGCCGGCGGCATGGGCCTGATCTCCGGGCGCAAGGCCTTTCAGAAGCCGCTGGACAAGGGCGTGGAGCTGCTGCACGCCATCCAGGACGTCTACCTGGACGAACGCATCACGGTGGCGTGAGCCACGGACACCACCCCGACTGCACCGGGGTGGTGCACTGGCACCGCGCGACGCGGGCATCTGTATATAATAAGTGTCGCGCCCGGTTATGGGGCGTTTTTGCCCAACGCTTCAACAATTTAGCGACACCAAGGCGCTTGCCTTTGACGGCCCCCTCCGTTATCTTGCGAGGCCGTTATCGGCATTTCTCATGCCGCCTGCATAACTCGAACAAGCCATTGCCCACCCGCCCGGACTCGGGCTCCGGCCGGCAAGCCGGTCGGCACGGTGGGCCTATGACGGGGTAACCATCCGCCATGCTGCTAGCCGTACTCTCGGGGTTTCTGGTGGCCATTGCCGCACCCTGGCTGTATCAATCGCTGCAGGACCGTGCCGGTTGGGTGCTGGCCTTGCTGCCGGCCGCGTTGACCGTGTACTTCGCCACCTTCCTGCCGCAGGTGATGGCCGGGGAGGCGGTGCTCATTCACTACGACTGGGTACCGGGGCTGGAGATCAACCTGTCCTTCCTGGTGGACGGGCTGTCGTTGATGTTCGCCCTGCTGATCAGCCTGATCGGCACCTTCATCGTGCTCTACGCCAGCGGCTACCTGAAGGGCGACGAGTACCTGCCGCGCTTCTACGTGCTGATCCTCTCCTTCATGGCCGCCATGCTGGGGCTGGTGCTGTCGGACAACCTGATCACGCTGTTCGTGTTCTGGGAGCTGACCAGCATCATCTCCTACATGCTCATCGGCCATAACCACGAGGACAAGGAGGCCCGCAAGTGCGCCCTGCAGGGCCTGTTCGTCACCGTGGGTGGCGGCCTGGCGCTGCTGGCCGGGCTGATCCTGATGGCCGGCGTGGCGGGCAGCTTCTCGCTGCACGAAATCCTCAACGACGGCGATGTGCTGCGGGACAGCCACCTGTATGTGCCCATCCTCATCCTGGTGCTGGCGGGCTGCTTCACCAAGAGCGCGCAGGTGCCCTTCCACTTCTGGTTGCCCAACGCCATGGCTGCGCCCACCCCGGTGTCGGCCTACCTGCACTCGGCCACCATGGTGAAGGCGGGCGTCTACCTGCTCGCCCGCCTCAACCCGGGTCTCGGCGGCACCGAACTGTGGATGACCATCCTGCCTATCTTCGGTGCGCTGACCATGTTCACCGGCGCCTACCTGGCGGTGCGCTCCACCGGCATCAAGCGGGTACTGGCCTACTCCACGGTGATGGCCCTGGGCACGCTGACCATGCTGGTGGGCATCGGCACCGAGACGGCGATGATCGCGTTCGCCTGCTTCCTGATGGCCCACAGCCTGTACAAGGGCGCCCTCTTCATGGTCGCCGGGGCGGTGGACCACGAGGCGGGCACCAAGGATGTGACCAAGCTCGGCGGGCTGCGCCGCAAGATGCCGATCACCGCCACCTTCGCCGCCATCGCTGCGCTGTCGCTGGCCGGTATCCCGCCGCTGTTCGGCTTCGTGGCCAAGGAGCTGCTGTTCGAGTCGGTGCTGGAGGCCGGCGGCCTGGCCTTCTTCCTGTCGGTCCTGGCCATGGCCTCGGCGGTACTGGTGATCGCGGTGGCCGCCATCGTCGCCATCCGGCCCTTCTGGGGACAGCTCAAGGAAACCCCGAAGAAGCCCCACGAGGCCCCGCTGCCCATGCTGCTCGGGCCCATCGTGCTGGCCTCGCTGTCGCTCTTCTTCGGCGTGCTGGTCTTCATTCCCGATGCCCTGCTGGTGCAGGCCACGGTGCTGGCCGTCTACGGCGAGCCGGTGGACTTTTACCTGTCGCTCTGGCACGGCATCAACGCCCCGCTGATGATGAGCCTGGCCAGCCTGGTGCTCGGTACCCTGCTGTTCCTCAACTGGGACCGGGTCCGGGGTGCCATGGGCAAGCTGGACTGGCTCTACGACCGGGGCCCGGAGGCGGGCTACTTCAAGGTCATGGAGGGGCTGGTCTGGACCGCCGACTGGCAGACCCGCGTCCTGCAGAACGGCTACCTGCGTAACTACATCATGACCATCGTGCTGACCACGGTGGGCCTGGTGGGCTACGCGCTGTTCAGCCGCTATGACGTGAGCCTGGTGGCCTTCGGCGAGATCCGGCTGCACGAGTACGCGGTGGCCGGTCTGCTCGTGGCCTCGGCGCTGTTCGCCTGCATCACCCAGTCTCGGCTCGGGGCGGTGGCCTCGGCGGGCGTGTTCGGTTTCGCCATTGCGCTGATCTTCATCCTGTTCAGCGCACCGGACCTGGGCATCACCCAGATCCTGGTGGAGACGCTCACCGTCATCCTGCTCATCCTGGTGCTGTTCCGGCTGCCCGGGTTCATCAACTTCTCCTCGCCCGGGGCGCGACTGCGCGACGCCGGCGTTGCGTTGCTGCTGGGCGGCCTGATGACCCTGCTGATTCTGACCACCGTGGAGCACCAGTTCCATGCGCCGATCTCCGAGTGGATGATCGACCGCAGCGTGCCGGAGGCGTACGGGCGGAATATCGTCAACGTGATCCTGGTGGACTACCGGGCGCTGGATACCCTGGGCGAGATCTTCGTGCTGGGGCTGGCAGCCATCGGGGTCTACGCGATGATCAAGCTCAAGGCTGAGAATCGCGTCAAGGACGAGAAGGAGTGCTGATATGGGCCATTCACTGATCCTGCAGACGGCCGCGCGCTTCCTGCTGCCCCTGCAGCTGCTGTTCTCCATCTTCCTGCTGCTGCGGGGCCACGACGAACCCGGCGGCGGGTTCATCGCCGGCCTGGTGGCCGCCGGGGCGTTCGCGCTCTACCTGTTCGCCTTCGGCATCCCGGCCACCAAGCAGCTGCTCCGGGTCTCGCCGCACGACCTGTTCGGCTGGGGGCTGTTCATCGGCACCCTGGCCGCGGTGCCGCCGCTGTTCATGGACCTGCCGCTGTTCACCGCCCTGTGGTGGGACGTGCCGGTACCCATGATCGGCGAGATCAAGCTCAACACCCCGCTGCTGTTCGACGTGGGGGTTTATCTGACGGTGCTCGGCTCGGTACTGGCCATCGTCATCGCACTGGCAGAAGCGGAGGACTGACGTGGAACCACTACTCGCCATCGTGGTTGGGGCGTCCTACGCCGCCGGCATCTACATGATGCTCCGGCGCAGCATCGTCAAGCTGGTGATCGGGATCATCCTGTTCTCCAACGCCGCCAACCTGCTGTTCTTTACGTCCGCCGGCCTGACCCGCGGCGCACCACCCCTGATCCCCGAGGGGATGCTGGGCCCCGAGGGCGCGGTGGCGGATCCGCTGCCCCAGGCCCTGGTGCTGACGGCCATCGTGATCGCCTTCGGCGTGCTGGCCTTTGCCGTGGTGCTGATCCACCGTGCCTACGAGGTGGTGAAGGCCGATGATCTGGACCAGATGAAGGATACGGACACGTGAGACCCGAGGTCGCTCTTCCCATACTGATCCCGCTGCTCGCCGGCTCGCTGTCGCTGGTGGTGTGGCGCTCCGTGGTGCTGCAGCGCTGGATTGCCGTGTTCGGCACCGGCGCCCTGCTCTACGCCAGTGTCTGGCTGCTCATGACCACCCACCGCGAGGGGCACGTGGTCATGGAGATGGGCAACTGGCCGGCACCCTTCGGCATTGTCTTCGTCGCCGATCTGCTGGGCGCCATCATGGTGGTGCTCACCGGCATCATGGGCTTTGCCGTGGCGCTCTACTCACTGGCCACCACCGGCAAGGACCACGAGAAGTTCGGCTACTTCCCGCTGATGCACCTGCTGCTGGCGGGCGTGGCCGGGGCGTTCCTGACCGGCGACATCTTCAACATGTTCGTCTGGTTCGAGGTGATGCTGATCGCCTCCTTTGCGCTGCTCATCCTCGGTGGTGAGCGGGCGCAGATGGAGGGGGCGATCAAGTACGTCACCCTGAACCTGATCTCCTCGATGATCTTCCTCACCGCCATCGGCCTGCTCTACGGCCTGGTGGGCTCGCTGAACATGGCGGATATCGCCTACAAGCTGCAGACGGTGGAAGAGCCCGGTCTGGTCACCGTGATCGGGATGCTGTTCATGATCTCCTTCGGGGTGAAGGCCGGTGCATTCCCGCTCTTCTTCTGGCTGCCGGCCTCCTACCACACGCCGCCGGTGGCGGTCTCGGCGCTGTTCGCCGGCCTGCTGACCAAGGTGGGTGTGTACGCCCTGTTCCGGGTGTTCACGCTGATCTTCAACCAGGATGTGGAGTTCACCCACAACATCCTGCTCTGGGGCGCGGCGCTGACCATGCTCACCGGCGTGCTGGGCGCGGCGGCGCAGTTCGAGTTCCGCCGCATCCTGAGCTTCCACATCATCAGCCAGATCGGCTACATGATCATGGGTGTAGCGCTGTACACGCCGTTGGCCATCGTCGGTGGCGTGTTCTACATCATGCACCACATCATCGTGAAGACGAACCTGTTCCTGGTGGCGGGCGTGGCCTACCGCCTGCTGGGCAGCTACGAGCTGAAGGACCTAGGCGGGCTCTACCGCAAGCGGCCCTTCCTCGGCTTTCTGTTCCTGATACCGGCGCTGTCTCTGGCTGGGCTGCCGCCGCTGTCGGGCTTCTTCGCCAAGTTCGTCATCATTCGCGCTGGTCTTGAGGCCGAGGAATGGGTGGTCACCGGCATAGCCTTGCTGGTGGGGCTGCTCACCCTCTACTCCATGATCAAGATCTGGGCCGAGGCGTTCTGGAAGGCGGTGCCCGAGCACAACCAGAACGCCCACCGGCTGGACAGCCAGGATAGCCAGCTGTGGCTGATGTACACGCCGATCATCGGCCTGGCCCTGTGCACGCTGTTCATCGGCCTGTACGGCCAGCCCATCTACGAGCTGGCGGCCGCCTCCGCCGAACAGTTGATCGACCCGAGCCAGTACATTGAAGCCGTTCTGGGGGTGCAGCCATGATCGGATTTGCCTGGAATATCCTGCTCGGCCTGGCCTGGGTGGCGCTGACCGGTAACTTCAGCGGCCCCAACCTGTTCATGGGGCTGCTGCTCGGCTACTTGTCGCTGGCCATGATCCAGTCCCAGCTCTCGATCCTCGACGGCTACGCCCAGCGCGTTCCGCGGGTCATCGGCTTTGGCTTCTTTTTCATCGGTGAACTGATCAAGGCCAACCTGCGCGTGGCCCAGGACATCATGCGCCCGGAGATGGAAAAGGCCATTTCCCCCGGCGTGATCGCCTTCCCGCTGGAGGCGCGTTCGGATGTGGAGATCACCTTCCTGGCCAACGCCATCTCGCTGACCCCGGGTACGCTGAGCCTGGACGTCTCGGATGACCGGCGGGTGCTCTACATTCACGCCATGTACATGGCCGACGAGGCCGCACTGCTGGAAGACATCAAGAACATGGAGCGCAGGGTTCTGCGGATCCTGCGCTGAGGTGGGCCGGAATGCTTGATACGGTAATCGTTTTTGTCTACATCCTGCTGGCACTGGCGCTCATCCTGAGCTTCGTGCGGCTGGCCAAGGGTCCCAGCCTGCCCGACCGGGTGGTGGCATTGGAGTTGGTGGCCTCCATCGTCATGGGCATGATCGCTGTCTACACCGTCGATACCGGCGTGGACAAGTTCATCGACGTGGCGGTGGTGATGGCCCTGATGGCCTTCCTGGCCGCCATCGGCTTCGCCCGTTACCTTGAGAAGGGAGGTGAGCGCGATGACTGAGTTTTTATCTACGCTGTCCGGCCTGCTGGTCGGCTTCTTGCTGCTGCTGGGTGCCGGGTTCATGGTGCTCGCGGCCGTTGGCATCCTGCGCCTGCCCGACCTGCCCACCCGGATGCACGCCTCCACCAAGGCTGGCGCCCTGGGGGCCAGCCTGACCATGCTGGCAGTGGCCTTCCATCTGCCCGAGGGCGCCGTCGTAGCCCGGGCACTGGCGGTCATCGTCTTCATCCTCCTCACCGCCCCGGTGGCCGCGCATGTGATCGGGCGTGCCGGCTACTTCGTCGGTGTACCGCTGTGGAAAGGGACGGTGAAAGACGAACTAAAAAAGCACTACGACCCGGAGAGTCACAGCCTGGAAAGCGGCTTCGAAAGCCGGCGCAGCGAAACCGGCGCTGACCAGCCCGGCCGCTGATCCGCTACTCCAGCCGGGGAGAGCCAACACCATGTGCCCCACAAACGTTCGGCCACAACCGCCCGCCGCGGAACAGATTCAGGCGGACGTCACCCACGCCTTGGAGGAGGATCTGGGCACGGGTGATGTCACCGCGGAGCTGGTGCCGCGGACGGCCTGGGCCGAGGGTCGCGTCATCTGCCGCGAGGACGCGGTGGTCTGCGGGCGCCACTGGTTCAATGAGGTCTTCCGCCAGCTGGACGATCGGGTGGATATCCATTGGCAGGCCCGGGAGGGCCAGCGGACCGGGCCGGACGAAGCGATCTGCACCCTCGCTGGTCCGGCCCGCGCCCTGCTCTCCGGGGAACGGACCGCACTGAACTTCCTGCAGACCCTGTCGGGAACAGCGACCAGCGCCCGCCATTTCGCCGATATCGTCGCCGGCACCCACGCCCGCATACTGGACACCCGCAAGACGCTGCCGGGCCTGCGGGCGGCCCAGAAGTACGCCGTGCGCTGCGGCGGCGGCACGAACCACCGTCAGGGGCTCTACGACGCCATCCTGATCAAGGAGAACCACATCGTCGCCTGTGGCTCCATCGCCGATGCGGTGGCGGCCGCGCGGGCGCGCGCGCCGGAGTTATCGGTGGAGGTGGAGGTGGAGAGCCTGCCGGAGCTGGAGCAGGCCCTCTCCGCGGGCGCCGATATCATCATGCTCGACAATTTCAGCCTCACGGACGTGGAACGCGCAGTGGCCATCACCGCACGCCGGGCCCGGCTGGAAGTCTCCGGTAATCTGGGAGAGCAGGGACTGCGGGAACTGGCGGAGACGGGCATCGATTACATCTCCATCGGTGCGATCACTAAACACGTGCGCGCGGTGGACTACTCCATGCGCCTCAGCCTCTGACGCCGCCGCTATGCGCGCCCTGCTCTTCGGTGTCATTTTCATCCTGCTGCTGCTCATCGCCGCGGAGTTCCTGGTGACAAACGAACAGCGCACCGCCGCCCGCGTGCTTCGCTGGGTGGCGGTAGCCATCGGCATCCTCCTGGCCGCAGGCCTGCTGACCTGGGTCTAACGGCCCGGCACGCCTGGCGCCCGGTCCTCCAGATCCAGAACCAGACTCTCCCGGAGCCGGAGCAGGCGGTTCCGCAATTCGCCACCACGGTCGCGGCGAGCCAGCAGGTACCGGACAATTTTCAGAGCCCGACCGGATTGCCCATGCCGACGGAGCACATTCGCTGCCAGCATGTACAGGGGCCCAAGGTCCGGGTGGTTCGGGTACCACTTGTGAAAATCCGCGGCCAAGGCCAACGCCTCCCGGTCCCGGCCCAGAAACGCCAGCACGGATGCCAATGGCCGATGACAGTCGGGACGGCCCGGCCGGAAACTGCAATCAACCCGTCGAGCGCGCACGTAGATTACGGCAGCCCGCTCCAGCAGGCCCTGCTCCACGTAGTGCTCAATCAGCGGGACAGCGGCCTGGCGCAGTAGCTGGCCGTCGGCCAGGGCCGCGGCACAACGCAGGAGCAACCGCCGGGCATGGAATCCGGCCTCAGGGTGATCAACCAGCGGCACCAGGCAGTGGGCAGCCTGGCGGTAATCTCCCAGGCGCAGATCCGCGCGCGCCGCCATCAATTCCCGCTCAGGCACGCAGTCGGAGGCCCTCAGCCGTGCATCCCAATCGACGGGGGTCTTCAGTTGCATTGCACCGGGGCTGGGATCGAGCAGCCCCAGCGCGAGGCGATAGGGATCCGAGAGTTCCCCTTGCTTCTTCGGTCGGGGGGCGGCGGGCGCCGGCCTGGGCGCTGCCCGTGCCCCGGATAACGGGGCACCGGATTGGAACGGTTCCATCGTTCACTCCTCATTCCTTGATTTGTGTATGCAGGTCCAGCAAGCGGCATAAATAGCCCGCCGCCGCGAAATACACAACGCGGCATAAATTCGCATACAAGCTTCTCGGTTATGCCAGACCGATCGTCGCGAACAACTCCCCTGCTGAGCGGCGCGGTTTCACCCTGCCTCTGCAGACCGGATTGACGACCCCCGGCAATCGCCCTAGCATTGAACTCGATCAGGATGGATCCACCCCGCAATGCCACGGAGCCGGCATGCCCCAACACAACGGACTGTACCTCGCCCTGGCGCGCCCCGGCGCCGCCTCGGCCTCGCTGCCCCAGGTCACCGGGTT